>JAEEHQ010000115.1 GCA_016280915.1 Bacteroidales bacterium | reverse complement strand
GGTTCTATAAATTGCTTTCAATCGATTTTGTTCTTATTTCGAGCAGATTTCCGTGCGGAAGGAGGGAGCAATGCGGTGCATTGTAACCGACTGACAATCGGAAAGATGCCGAAATAAGGGCAAAAGCGCTGAAAAATTTAAACACACTCATATTAATTATTGTTTTTAAATGTGGAATTTATAGAACCCACCTTAATTATTCTTATGTTTTATTTTGTATTTAAAAATTCGGTTTTATTGCTCGTTAGGTTTGTTTTTCTTTTGATGTTGTATGAATTGGGGAATCAATTCTATGTGCTTTTAGTCTCTATGTCCGAGAAAAAACGTATTTTTGCAGCATGAAAAAAACAATAATTGCTTTTCTTTTTGTTTTGCTGGGTTGGGGCTCCATGGCCCAAGAGATGCCCATCGTGATGGATGCGCCTGAATGGCTGATGGGGAAAGATACCCTTCGGCTGTATGCAGAAGAGGTAACTGGGGACGGCTGGCGTAATTGGCGTGTAGGGGTAGATGTGACTACTTTCTTTCGCGATGCGGAATTCTTTCTTCCCTATACCAAAGGTTATACGGCAACAGGGTTCTTCCTCAATCCCTATGTCAAACGGAATATTGGTGTGCATGCCCAGTTGACCCTTGGCCTGCATCTGACGGGAGTGGCTGGCTATGAAGGAATACGCAAATGGCAGCCTTTGGTGCGACTTGATTATCAGCCTCATCCTAATTGGCGGTTGGTGATGGGCTCGCTGTATGGTACATTGACACATGGACTTTTTGAGCCCATGCTTGACCGTGAACGTTATATTTATGACCACCAGGAAGAAGGTGTTCAAATATTAGGAAAACTCGCTTTGGGACCTACTCAACTGAAAACAGATACCTGGGTGCATTGGGAAGAACTGTTGGAACCTTGGCAACCCACCCAAGAACGTTTTACTTTAGGAAGTAATAATGACTTTCGTTTGTTAGACTTTGCAATTGGAGAGAGTGAATTCGGAGTGTCTGTCCCTTTCAGTTTCTTGGGCAGTCATCGTGGTGGTCAATTCACCTCTTTGGACACTTGCATTCAGACGCTCTTTAATGAGAATGTAGGCATGAGGCTATATTGGTCAAAACAAAATAAACATTCTTTACGTTTAGACATGCCTTTCTTCTTCTATCAAGATATGTCGCCCACCAAGTGTATGGCCTATGACAACGGTTGGGGTGCCTGGCCTCAACTTTCTTGGAATTGCGCTCTTCCTAATCGGACTCCCCGGTCCCGCTGGTTTGGAGAGTGGCAGATGCAGCTTCAGGCCGGCTATTGGTATGGTCATCAATTTATTGCTCCTCGAGGCAGCTATCTTTTCCAGAGCATCAGCTGGCATGATGCCCTTTTTGCGGTACAAGAGCGTGAGATGCTGACGGCTAAAGCGGCATTAGAAAACCACTATGGGAATCTCTCCTTAGGTTTAGATGCAGAGTTCTATTACGACCTCAGAGAAAAGGGTTTGGACATGGCCGTTGGCCTATACATGCGGTACAAGTTATAGTGGCGCAGGTGCCCTGGTAATTACTTTACCACATATACCTTTTGGTCAATGGTTTTGTTGATAATCGGTTGGTGGTGATGACCGAGTGTGTCAATTCCCAGGGTGTATTTGTGTATGATGCCAATTTTTTCCTCTATCTCTAAATAAGAAATCAGGCAAGTGGTCTTGTTGTACTTGAGTACCAAGCGGCTGATGCCTTTGTTGAAACTGGCGTCACTACTCAGCGTGATGATATAGTTGTGGTCGTCGGAGGTCATTTGGTAGTTGACGGTAAAGTTGTTATACAGGCTGTAAACGTCGCCATTCACAGCCCATGCCATGGCGTTACCCAGCAGTTTCATAAGTGAGATATACTTGAAGTTGAAACTCTTGTGCCGTCCGTTCAGTCCATTGTATAGATGGGTGGGCGTGATGACGTAATAGTCGCCTTGGGGGTGACTGTAAAGCATTGCCATCTTTGCTTCTATACCTCCTTGTTTGGTTGGGGTGACCCTTTCGCAGTAGAAGGTGCCATGTTTTTGTGTAGTCTTCCCTTTCTTAATAATTTCGTGTTTGAAAGGTGCTTGAGTAGAGTGGTAGTGCTTATTCTTTTCAAGGATATTGTTGAGAACGGTGCTGTCAGCTGAGTTAATGCCCTGAGCAGAAAGCATCGTGCAGAAAAAAAGCCCAATGAGGCAAAGCAGAATCTTTTTCATCTATTTCTATATAAAAGCCCTCGATTGCAAAATCGAGGGCTTTTTATTTTACTATTTTTACAAATTATAAAACGGTGAACTTATAGGTCTGGCCATTCAGACGATAGACATAAGTTCCAGGAGCATATTGCTGAAGGTTCAAGCGATATTCCTTTGTTCCGGCGGGAACCACGATGTTGTCAACCATTTTGCCATCCATGCTGTATACACCCATGGATGCGCTGTTGGGCAGGTCCACAGGAATCATGATGTAGTTGCTGGCGGGATTAGGATATGCGGGAGAACTAACTTCGATGGTATTCTCGTCGATGCTGAGGTCTTTAGGATAGATTTGAAAGACCATGGCATGACTATCGTAAAATTTATAGCCGCCAGCACGCTGAATGGCGGAAGCGGGTGCAATCGTATAGAAGCCATTGGAAGTGCCTTCCCAGCCCCAGTTGATATAATATTTGGTCTCATCGGCAGCAGAAGCACCCGCAATCACCCATGCGTGACCAGCGTCGCGGCCACTTGCATCGGGGTCGTATCCGCTGTAATATACAGGACGGAGATTGTCCACAATCTCAGTACGAAGCAATTTCAACCAGTCGGCATCGGAAACAGACTTGCGGCTCAGGTATCTGACATTATCGGAATATTTGAACCAAGTGGAAAGGGCGTTAGGCACATCAAAGCTCTGTGCACCGCTACCATCGATACCCCAGTCCATTCCAACAGCAACACCACAGGCAAACAACAGTTTACCAATGGCACGTCTGTAATTCCATGCGCTGTTACCAGAAATCATGTTGGGCATGCTGTCATAAACAAACTTGTTGGAGTCGAGAGTGAATTTGTATTTTACGGTGGTGTTGTTCCAGCTGCAAATGGCGGTGTTGCTGTTCTCGTTGCCACCACGCTCTGGGTATCTCCAATATTTAATAATCTGACCCATTGCAACAGCTACGCAGCCAGCATAGCAATATTTTCCGTTAATAGTAGGACACATGGTGTTGTATGATGGGCGGACATTCTCTCCCTGGCCCCATTTGGTCTGAATGAGCACACCAGCCTTGCTCAGGTCGCAGGTGAAGGTCTGCTCTTCCAGCTCTTTCCACATGTTGGTGATGGTGGCGGGTGCTGTGGCCTTGCTGTTCTGTACTTCGCTGATGATCTTTGCATAGCTGTCCAGCATATATCGGGCGGAAGGGTTCAAATTCTCGGGGTCGAGGTAGCCTTCGGGTGAGTAGGCCAAGATGGGCTCCACAGCATCGGAGGCCGAAACCACTATGAAACCATTGCCTGCCACATTAAAGGCATACATAGATGGAATGCAGAGGGTTGGGTTGTCGTACTGTTGAACAAGTTTTAGGTTGTCAGCATCCACAGGGGCTTTGGCTCCCGTGGCTACGGTGAAGTAGTATGCTCCAATCTGTTTGGCAGTCTGAATGTCAACATTGTTGGCTTTTGCGCTACCGCTTAACAGGGCAACACATACGAGAATAATAGATAAAACTTTGATTTTCATGTGTATTAGTTGTATTCTTGGTGAATATTTTCTTTTTGTTCAGTTGGCAAAGATACGAATAAAATCTGAAATACAGATTTTAAATTTATATAATTCATCCCATTCGGCTATTCCCAACGGACATTTAGCTATTCGCCAGCAAGTAAAAAATCCCCAACCCCAAGTAGTTACCCAACATATATCCCAGTAGACCTATGGTGATGCCGAGGATGATGAGCTCTTTGTTGTTGAGCAGGGCTGCCACTAAGGGTACGAAAGGCGGTGAGTTGATGAGGGCCACGCTGGTGACCATCGTACTGTCGCTATCCAGTTTGAGCAGTCGGGAGAAGAGTATTTGCAAGAGCAAGGAGCCAAAAATGATAAAAAGAATGTACCACAGGATGTTTAGACTTCCTATCAAATCCATCTGCCGAACATCGCATGCATTGGCTATGGTGAAGCAAAAAAGGTAGACGAAGTAAAGCCCCAAAGTGAAGGATTTTGCCTGTTGGTTTTCTTGCTCTGCCCTACGATTGATTTTGCGAACAAAAGGCAGGAATGAGGCTCCGATGGATAAGGTTGTGAGTATCAGGATAAGAATCGGCGTGGACAGATTGTCGGGCAGTAAGGTGGAGATAAAATAGGAGATTGCTGCTATGAGCAGGGTGAGTGCCAATGGGATGCCAAGCTCACCCAGGCGACCGCTTTGTTTTTCAGATGGCAGGGGCGCTGGGGTTTTCTGCATTTCGGCCTGGATGGAGGTGGGGGCGGGGAGGAGTTTGCGGAAAACGGGCTTGCCAAAACAGATGACAAAAACTAGATATAAGCCTGTGACAATAAGGTCGTAGGAGGTGACGTAAAGATAGGTCTCTTGGTCCATGCCCACCCCTTGTGCAATGGCTCCCATGTTAGGGATGCCTCCCGTATAGATGCCCACAGCAACTGCACTTACTTGCGCAAACTGATGTGTGTCGTACTGTCCGCGGAATAGGAAGAAACCGGCCAAGATAACAATCAGAACGGATAGCAACCCACTAAGAAACGCCTTCAGCGCTTTGCCAGTCGACCAATGTGACAAACTGCACGAAATCAACATCAACGGTATGGCCAGCGGGATGCAGACATTGCCAATGGTGTTGTTGAGTGCGAGTAAATTGCCCTCGCCAATCCATGAGGTTAGATTGGCAACCAACAAGCCTATCACATACAGTACCGCCATGGGGCTCACCCTGTCTATCCAACGCCATTTGCGTGCGAGGAGCATGACTGCCATAGGCGTGCCACAAAGATAGAGTATGTATAGTATCGTACCGATGGCTTGGTGTGTTTTATGATTTAAAACAGAGGTTGCGCGATAGCAAAACCTTCTATTCTGCTTGGTGTTTCTTTGTCTCTTCCAATTCTTCTTTCAGGTATGTGGCAGTATCGTTGTTGGACTGTTGGGCCAAGTCTTCTGGAGTGCCTTCAAACATAATTTGTCCACCACGACGGCCACCGTCGGGTCCCATGTCGATAATCCAGTCGGCCACCTTGATGACATCCATATTGTGCTCAATCACCAGCACGCTGTTGCCGCGGTCCACCAGTCGTTGCAGCACGTCCAGCAGCACACGAATGTCCTCGAAATGGAGTCCTGTGGTAGGCTCGTCAAGAATATAGAGCGTGTTGCCGGTCTCGGGCCGGGCCAGCTCTGTGGCTAATTTGATGCGTTGGGCTTCGCCACCACTCAGGGTGGTCGATTGCTGTCCTAAGGTGATATAGCCCAAACCTACCTCTTGGAGGGTCTTCAACTTACGATAAATCTTTGGATAGGACTCAAAAAACTCAACGGCTTCGTTGATAGTCATATCCAAAACATCCGAGATACTTTTTCCTTTATATCTGATTTCCAGTGTCTCACGGTTGTAGCGCTTGCCGTTGCACACCTCGCAGTTGACATACACGTCGGGCAGGAAATTCATCTCGATGGTGCGCACGCCGGCTCCTCGGCAGTTCTCGCATCTGCCTCCTTTGACGTTGAAGGAGAATCTGCCTGGTTTGTAGCCTCTTATTCGGGCACTCGGCAGTTGGGTGAAGAGGGCTCTAATCTCGTCAAAAACACCCACGTATGTGGCTGGGTTACTGCGCGGAGTACGTCCAATGGGCGACTGGTCAATCTCAATTACTTTGTCGATATGGTCGATGCCCTCGACCGACTTGTAGGGTAGCGGCGATTTCTGTGCGTGGAAGAAGTATTGGTTCAGGATGGGGTGCAAGGTCTCATTGATGAGGCTCGACTTCCCGCTGCCGCTAACGCCTGTCACACAAACAAATCGGCGCAAGGGCAAGTCCAAGGTCACATTCTTCAAGTTGTTGCCTGTGGCTCCGGCTACTACCAGATGGTCGCAGCCCTCCATCGGACGCCGCTTGGGAATGGGAATATCTTTCACCCGTCGCAAGTAGTCAAGGGTGAGGGTATGCTTCTTGGTGTTGAGTAATTTCTCGTGGTTGCCTTCGAATATCACCTTGCCGCCATGCACGCCGGCACCGGGGCCTATGTCCACAACATAGTCGGCACTCATCATCATGTCGCGGTCATGCTCCACCACAATGACGCTATTGCCCAAGTCGCGCAAACTCATCAGCGAGTTAATCAGTCGGCGGTTGTCGCGTTGGTGCAGGCCGATGCTGGGCTCATCCAAAATATAGAGCACATTCACCAATCTGGCCCCAATCTGTGTGGCCAGACGGATGCGTTGCGACTCTCCGCCCGAGAGACTGCTGCTGTTGCGGTTGAGCGAAAGATAGCCAATGCCCACATCTATCATAAATTGGGTGCGGCTAAGAATTTCGCGCAAAATCTCATGCGCCACAGCCTGCTGCTGTCCGTCTAAACGCTCTTCCAGCGTGCTGAGGCGTTCGTAGAGTTCGGTCAGGTCCAAGTTGGCCATTTCGCCAATATGCATGCCGTCCACCTTGAAGGCGAGGCTCTCTTTTTTCAGGCGGTAGCCGTGACACTCGGGGCAGGGTATGGTGTTCATAAAGCTGGATGCCCATTTCTGCAAGGCTGCGGAACTTTCGTCCGAGGCCATCTGCATGATGTAGTTGACAATGCCTTGGAAACTGCTGCCATGGTTCATCTCGTAGGCATCCTCCAATCCGGTGAAATCGCTGGTGCCGTAGAGGATGGTGTTCATGGCATCCTCTGAGAAGGATTCTACAGGGTCGTCGATGGTGAAATGGTAGTAGTGACCCAGGTTCTCCAGCTTGCGGTAGAAATAATTGGTGGGACTATATTTGCCCAACACGTCGAAAGCTCCCTCTCGGATGCTTTTCTTGGGGTCGGGAATCAGCTTTTTGATGTCAATCTGTGCTATCTGACCTAAGCCGTTGCATTTGGGGCAAGCTCCGTAGGGCGAGTTGAAGGAGAAGGTGTTGGGTTCGGGCTCGGGGTAGGAGAGTCCTGTGGTGGGGTCCATCAGCAATCGACTGAAAAAGGCTGGTTTGGGTGCCGGAGAAGGAATGGGACTTGGAGGCAGGTTTTCCAACAACATCAACACTCCCTTGCCCTGTTTGAAAGCGGTGCGGACTGCCTCTTTCAGTCGGTCCATATTCTTCCCTACACGCACACGGTCGATGACTAGCTCGATGTCGTGTACTTTGTAGCGGTCCACCTGCATGTTGTAGGTGAGCTCCTTGATTTCACCATCCACGCGCACACGCAGGAATCCTTTTTTGGCAATCTGGGCAAACAACTCACGATAGTGCCCCTTGCGTCCTTTCACCAATGGCGCCAGCACCATGATGTCTTTGCCTTGGTATTTCTCAACGATGAGGCTGATAATTTGCTCTTCGGTATATTTCACCATCTTTTCGCCACTCACATGGGAGTAGGCCGTACCCACTCGGGCATAAAGTAGGCGGATGAAATCGTAGATTTCGGTAACGGTGCCTACGGTCGAGCGGGGATTCTTGTTGGTGGTCTTCTGTTCGATGGAGATGACGGGACTCAGGCCGTTGATGCTGTCGACATCGGGACGTTCGATGTTGCCGATGAAGTGGCGCGCATAGGCCGAGAAGGTCTCCATATAGCGACGTTGGCCCTCGGCATAGATGGTGTCGAAAGCCAAACTGGACTTACCGCTGCCACTCAGCCCCGTGAAGACCACAAGGGCGTTGCGAGGAATGTCGATGTCGACATTCTGTAGGTTGTGTTCGCGGGCTCCGAGGATTTCTATTTTTGCCATGGGTTTAGATGGGGTAGGACTGTCTGGGTAGGATTATATGTGAGTGATAAGGCGGGTGTCTTTCTTCCCGTTGAATATATGTTTGTATAGCAGGCCTCTCTCGGTGGGCAACTTGACGGTATAGCTCCGATTGGCTTTGTTCTTCAGGTTGTCGGTCTGCAACCATGGATTGAGCGTGCGCAACATTTTGTAGCTGGTGTTGTTGTTTTTGGCAAACTGATACAGGTCGACATTCTGTCCTGAGAGGGTGGCTGTGCGGGTAGGAATGGGGGGATAGAGGTCACAATGGCGGATGAAGTAGCCATACTGCTGGGGGTGTTGCATGATTTGCTTCATGGCAAGGATACGGTAGACATACCGGCCCGTTTCGCTGTTGAGACGGATGTCGTAATAGACGTTGGTGCCCTGACTCTCCATGCGGCGGGCAAGGCCGTTCTCACCACAGTTATAGGCAGCCGCCGCTGCCGACCAGCTGTGGAAACGGTTGTAGAGCGAACGCAGGTATGCACAGGCAGCCTCGGTTGAGGCCACCACGTCGTTGCGCATGTCTATCTCATCATCTATGGTCAGCCCATATTTCTTGCCCGTGCTGGGTATGAATTGCCAGAATCCCTGTGCCTTGGCGGGTGAAGTGGCATTGGTTAGGCCGCTCTCTATCACGCACAGGTATTTCATGTCGTCCGGTATGTTATGCTTTTTCAGGATGGGCTCGATGATGGGGAAATAGCGGTTGGCACGTTTGAAATAGAGGACCGTGCTAGATTGTCGATACATGTTGATAATTAGCTCATTGTCCAATGCTTCCCGCACATAGTAGGTTTCCAAAGGCACCATCTCGCCGCAGAAAGTCATCGTGTCGGGTATCACCGGGGCATACACCCGGTAGTCGTGCATGATGGCACGCGTCTGCACCTCGTCGCTGTCCTCTTTGGGAGTGGCGTAGATAAATATCTCTCCAGCGATGGCTAACGAAGCCAGTACTATGGCGACTATCGATAACTTTTTCATTCTGTCAGTCTTGTGGGGTTGTCAATATCCTATGCCTTGGGGCAGAGGCAATGTTTCACAATTTCTTCCGCCACCTGTCCTTTGGTTAGCAAGGGGGTGGCATAGTTGCTGCCGTCACGTCCGAGGATGGTCACCCTGTTGGTGTCGACTCCAAAGCCGGCACCAGCGTCGCGCAGCGAGTTCAGCACGATATAGTCGAGGTTTTTCTTTTTCAGTTTTTTCTGGGCATTGTCCAGTTCGTTGTCGGTCTCCAAGGCAAAGCCAATCAGCGTCTGTTGCTCTGTCTTCATGGTGCCGAGGGTGGCCAGGATGTCAGGGTTCTGAACCAAGGTAAGGGTCATGCCCTCAGCCCCCTGCTTTTTCAACTTGTGGTCGGCGGTATGCTCTGGGCGGTAGTCAGCCACGGCGGCGGAAAGGATGGCGGCCTGACAGCTGGGGAAGAGTGCCGTGGCAGCGTCAAACATCTCTCTCGCGCTTTCTACGTCTGTCCTGTGAATGTGGGGATGGTCGATTTCTAAAGCGGTAGGCCCTGTTACCAGCTCTACCTCTACTCCTTTATCCGCCAAGACCTGCGCTAAGGCAAATCCCATCTTGCCTGACGAGTAGTTGCCTATGAAGCGCACCGAGTCGATGCGTTCGTAGGTGGGACCGGCTGTGACGAGGACTCTCTGGAATTGAGGATTGGGAATCGAGGATAGGGGGGTATTATCACTTTCTGCTTGAACACCCATTTTTGCTCCCGACAGCACTTCTCTCGTGAGGGTGGCGAAGATTTCTTCGGGTTCGGGCATGCGACCGGCTCCCGAGGTGCCGCAGGCCAGTTCACCGCTGGCAGGCTCGAGAACGTGCACTCCTATGCTGCGGAGATACTCGATGTTGCGCTGCACGGCCGGACACTCCCACATCTGGGTGTTCATGGCGGGAGCCAGATAGATGGGCTTGTGCATAAACGACAGCAGCAATGTGCTCAGGGCATCGTCACCGATGCCCGATGCCATCTTGCCTATGATGTTGGCTGTGGCAGGTGCCACCACCATCAACTCGCCCCAGTCTTTCAGCGCGATGTGTTCGGTGGTGTGGTCATTATGGCTGTCGAAAAGGTCGGCATACACCTTGTTGCCCGACACGGTCTCCAACGTCAGCGGGGTGACGAACTGCAGGGCATGCTGAGTGACGACGCACCGCACTTCGTGACCCGCCTTGCGCAGCAGGCGTACCAGCAATGGACTCTTATAGGCAGCTATGCCGCCTGTGATGCCGACGAGGATTTTCATGGCTTCCTTATTGCTTGTCGGCAATCACTTCGTTCTCCAGCTCTTCCATCTTCTGTTGGTTCTGGTCTTCCTTGGCAGGATTGCGGTAGTAGAGCTCGTGGTTGAGATATTCTTCGGTAGCCACCAGCACCGGTTTGGGCATTTTCTCAAAACGGCGCACCACCTCTATCTGCTCGCGGTTCTCGTAGTATTCGTCCAGACCATCGTTGTTGTTGGAGAATTCCTCAATCTTTTTGTGCAGTTCCTTCTTCTCTTCGATGGCAATCTGGTTGGCTCTCTTGGTCAGTACGGCAACGGTCTCGTAGATATTGTTGGTCATTTGGCTGAACTCAGCTGTGTTGCGGGTGATGGTGGTGTTGACTACTTTTTTCTTATTATCTTCCATGGTATGTTGTTTGTTATTTTTGTTTCTTCATTCGGTTTTATTTGTCACAGAGGCTCTGTGACAGGACTTGCTTTCCCAAGGCCATTACTTGTTTGCAGCCTCCAGCTTGGCGATGGCGGCTTTGGCCTTGCTGTAATAGGTCTGGGCCTGACTGAGATATTTCGAGTCGTGGAAGGAGGTGTTGAAACGGTCGAAGTCGTTCACCACCTGCTGCAGTCGCTCACGCATCTTCATCTCTTGGCTGTTGATGCCGTATTCGTAGCCACTGGCAAGCATGTAGAACATTGCCTGTTCCTTATAGGGTGTATCGGGATAATTGTCCAAAAAGTCTTGCAGCGACACGTAGGCGGCATGATAGTTCTCTGTCAGGTAGTAGCCGTAGGCTATCTCGTAGTCTTTCCGCATCAGCTTGCCGCGGAGCTCGTCGAGGTGGGTGTTAATCTCCGGTATGTGGATGCTGTTAGGATAGCGGTCCACAAACGACTCATAGGCCTCGATGGCTTCCTTCGTCAGTCGCTGGTCCAAGTAATAATCGGGCGACTCGTGGTATTTGCAATCCGCTGCCAGATATAGAGCCTCCTCGGCACGTTCGCTATAGGGGTATCGCTTATAAAAAGTGCGGAATTGGTAGCCGGCCGAGTAATAGTCACGCTCAGCCAGCAACGACATGCCGTAATACCAAGAAATGTCTTCCGCATGCTCCTTGCCGTGGTAGTGCAAAATCAGATTTTCAAACAGCTGGATAGCACGCGAGTAGCTCTTTTCTTCGTAGTATCCTACCGCTGCCCGATATTTCGCATCGAAATCGGTGCCCTTCACCAATTTCCCATACTCCCCGCAACTCGTTAGCAACGTTGTCGTTAGGAGTAATATTCCTATTCGATTCACAAATTTCATAATCTGCAAAGATACATCTTTTTTTACAATAAACGTCTTTTTTCTTTTTACAATAAACGTCTTTTTCTCTTTTCCCCGATCAATAACAACAGCCTACCCTCACCAACCACACGCCCAACCAACCACACGCCAAAACAATCACACGCCCCAACCAAGCACACGCCCCAACCAACCACACGTCCAACCAACCACACGTCCCACTAACCATAAGCATATCACCCTCAACTATTAGGGAAGAAATTCCTCATCACCCTATTCCTTCTGCTTCTCATTTTACCCTACAATAACGCAACAATAGTCTCTTTTAGTATTTCATTCTCCCCTTAATTCCGCCATTCCTCCCCCTTTATCCTTTATTTATATTATATTTAGTTTACATTTAGTTTACATTTATATTATATTTATACTACTTTCATTAAACAAAATATAATAGAAATATAATCTAAGCATAATCTAAATGGAGGACTTACTGTTGAGCTACAACGAGCTTACTATGTGGTAGCCTCGGCCGATCGGACAATTATGTGTAAATAATTGTATTTTAATGTGATATAATGCTACTGTATAGGGGATTGGTTTGGGGGAACAAGGAAGGGATTGGCGGTTGCAAAAAGAGGTAAATATATGTTTGTAAACATTATTATTTATATATTTATGGCGAAAAAGTTGGCTATTTTGAAATTTCTTTGTATCTTTGCGTTTTAATAGGAGAAATAAAGAATGGACACAATCATTATCTTAGATTTTGGTTCTCAGTACACTCAGCTAATTGCACGAAAGATTAGAGAGCTCAATATTTATTGCGAAATACATCCTTATAACAAGGTGCCTGCTTTGACCTCGGATGTGAAGGGGGTTGTTTTTTCGGGCAGTCCATACAGCTGTAACGCGCCCGACGCTCCTGTCCCTGAGATGACGGGCATCAAGGGCCGCCTGCCTTTGTTGGCTGTCTGTTATGGAGCACAGTATTTGGCCAAGTATGGTGGAGGAAGCGTGCAGCAGTCGAAGGTGCGTGAGTATGGCCGTGCCAACCTTCAGTTTATAGACAGCGACAATCCGCTGATGAAGGACATCCCGCAGGGCAGTCAGGTATGGATGAGCCATGGCGACACCATCGAACGTCTGCCTGAGAACTATCATGTGATTTGTTCGACTGACAGCGTCCGCTTTGCAGGCTACCAGATTGAGGGCGAGCCGACTTACGCTATCCAATTCCACCCTGAGGTGCACCATTCGCTCGACGGGCTCACCCTGCTCAAGAACTTCGTGGTGGATATCTGCGGTTGCGACCAATCGTGGACGCCTGAGTCGTTCATCGAGACCACGGTGGAGGAACTGCGTGCGAAGGTGGGTAACGACAAGGTGGTACTCGGACTCTCGGGTGGCGTGGATTCCACGGTGGCCGCCGTGCTGCTGAACCGTGCCATCGGGCATCAGTTGCATTGTATTTTTGTGGACAACGGTTTGCTGCGCAAAAATGAGTTTGAGGGAGTGCTGGAGTCCTATCGCGACATGGGACTGAATGTGAAGGGTGTGGATGCCAAGGAGCGTTTCTACGGCGTGCTGGCCGGTGTTACCGATCCTGAGAAGAAGCGTAAGGCCATCGGCAAGACCTTTATCGATGTCTTTGATGCCGAGGCAAAGCTCATCAGCGATGCCAAGTGGTTGGGGCAGGGTACCATTTATCCCGACGTGATTGAGTCCAGTTCGGTGAAAGGACCTTCGCAAACCATCAAGTCGCACCACAACGTGGGCGGCTTGCCCGATTATATGAAGTTGCAGCTGGTGGAGCCGTTGCGCAGCCTCTTCAAGGACGAGGTGCGCCGCGTGGGCCGTCAGCTGGGCATCAAGTCCGAACTCATCGGCCGCCATCCCTTCCCGGGGCCCGGCTTGGCTATCCGCATACTCAGCGATGTCACCCCTGAGAAGGTGCATATCCTCCAGGAGGTGGATGACATCTTTATCCAAGGACTGCGCGATTGGGACCTATACGACAAGGTGTGGCAGGCAGGCTGCATGCTACTGCCTGTGCAGTCGGTGGGAGTCATGGGCGATGAGCGTACCTATGAAAGCGTGGTGGCGCTGCGCGCCGTGGAGTCTGTCGACGGCATGACTGCCGATTGGAGTCATCTGCCCTACGAGTTCTTGGCTAAGGTTTCCAACGACATCATCAACCGCGTCAAAGGGGTCAACCGTGTGGTGTACGACATCAGTTCCAAGCCCCCAGCAACGATTGAATGGGAATAAAACAATACTATGAATATGATGAAAAAACCTTTTATACTGCTATGCCTGTTGTTTGTGACTTCATTGGCGTGGAGTCAGATGCCAGGAGGTGTGAGGGTGCAAGTGTCGCATAAGACCCAGGTGGTCAATGGCAAGCGCTATTTCATCCATATTGTCGACCAAGGGCAGACGGTTTATTCTATTTCCCGTGCTTACGGTCTTAAGGAGGTGGAAGCCGTCACCAAGAAAGATATACATTTCCTTCAGGTGGGCGACACCGTGTGGCTGCCCTGCAAGGGTCAGAAACTATCGGATGGCACCACGGCTCCGCTGGCTACCGACCCTGCGCCGCAGACGGCTGTGACGCAGCCTACCGTGAACAACCCGCAGCCCAATAGCGGGCGCCAACCCGCCGTTGCAGAGCCGAGCGAAGCTGTTATCGGACAGGTGGCTACTATCCGTCCTCGTGTCAATCCTCAGAGCATTGTGGTGTCGTTGATGATGCCCCTCAACCTGAGTCAGATGGATAAGATATCCACCTCGAAGTTCGATGTGGAGCAACGTGGCAAGACCACCTATAAAAGTTTGGAGTTTATTCAGTTTTATGAGGGTCTTCTCTTGGGCCTGGAGAAGCTGGAGAAGCGCGGCTATAACGTAACCCTGAATGTGGTGGACGTGGAAGGCACATCTGATGAGGATGTGGAGCGCGCTTTCAACAGTCATAACGTGGCGCAGTCGGACCTGCTGATTACCATGCTCACCCGCCAGCCTTTCCATAAGGCTGCCCAGTTGGCACGTGACGCAGAGCTCTTCATCGTCAATCCTGTGGCCGACCGACCCGAGATTGTCAAGAATAACCCCTACGTGTTTAAGTGTATGCCTTCCTATGAGGCCTACGCCAAACGTACGGTACAGGCCATACAGGTGGAGCATCCCAACGCACCCATCTATATCATTCACTCTAAGAATAGGGGCGAGAGTGCCGCATTGGCGGCATTGACCGCTGAGATTGAGGCTCGGCCGACCCTGACTTATTCGCTGTTCGACTGGTCGCAACCCACCAAGCTGAACAATGCGCTGAAGGCAGGCGAAAGGGCTGTGGTTATCAGCATGTATGATGAGGACAAGTCGAAGAACCGCATCTATGTCTCGCAGTTGCTCAACAAGCTTTCTGCCTTCAAGGCGCGGGCACCCTATCTTTATTCTTACGACGACTGGTCGATGCTCTACGGCGATATCGACTTCGCCCAGTTGCAGAATCTTAATTACTGTACTTTCTACCGCGACTGGCTGTCAACCAACGAGACGCATAAGGAGTTTATTAGTCTATTCAACGACCGCTACAGTACCGAGCCTACCGATGTTTATGCCGGTATGGCACACGATATTATCCTCTATTTCGTCACGGGTATTCAGCAGAAGGGAACGGAGTTTTTCCGCTCGCCCATCATTGCCACTCCTCAAGGGATGATATACCCCTTGTCTTTCTCTCATAGCCGTGCTGACTATGGCTTTGAGAACCAGTATGCCATTCTTTACCGCATGAGCGACTATCACTTTATTCCCGTGCAATGAATCAAACCACCCTTAGCAGAGAGTTTCGCATGACAGGTATGGGTCTGCATACCGGACGGACGGTGACTGTTTCCGTTCGGCCGGCTCAGCCCGACTATGGCATCGCGTTCCGCAGGACCGATAGGTTCAATATTGTCACGGTTCCGGCCTTGGCCACCAGCATCTCCGAGACGGCTCGTGGCACCACGATTGGTTCTGGCCGTCACAATATTGCTACCATCGAGCATCTGATGTCGGCTCTCCACGGCTGTGGGATAGACAATGCCTTGATTGAGTTAGACGGTGGAGAGGTGCCTATCCTTGATGGGTCGGCACGACCCTGGCTGCAGCAGATTACTCGTGTGGGTGTGAGGGAGCAGGATGCTCCGCGAAGGGAGTATGTCTTTACCGATCCCCTCCATTTTGAAAATAAAGAAACGGGTTCAGTTTATGATGTAGAGCCGGCTGACACTTTCTCTGTCAAGTGTGTGATAGATTTCCCCAAGAGCGTCATAGGACGGCAGGAGGCCGAGCTGACTGATATGGGTCAGTATGCATCGGAGATTGCGATGTGCCGCACGTTTGTCTTCCTGCATGAAATAGAACCTCTGCTACACCTGAACCTTATTAAGGGTGGCAGTTTGGACAATGCGTTGGTTTTTGTAAACAAGGAGTTGGGCCCGAGACAATTGCGGAGGTTGGAGCGTACGTTTCACAAGGACGCTTCGCAGATTAGGGTGCACGATGGGGTGCTCAACACCACCGAACCTTATTTCCCCAACGAGCCAGCTCGCCACAAGTTGCTTGACTTTGTGGGCGATGTGCGGTTGGTGGGCATACCCTTGCAGGGCCATTTTTCGATATACAAGCCCGGGCATAAGGCCAATGCGGCTTTCAGTAAATATTTAATAGAATACATTAATAATAATAAATGATACTTAACGACATCCATCCCAACGCCAAGTTAGGCGAAAATGTGAAGGTAGGCAACTTTACAACTATTTGCGACGATGTGGTCATTGGCGACGGCACCGTGATTGAGCCTAATGTGGTCATTTACCCAGGAGCTCGCATTGGCAAGAACTGCCATATCTTTCCGGGTTCGGTCATTTCGGCCATCCCACAAGACTTGAAATTTGCCGGCGAGTATACCACCTGCGAGATAGGCGACAATAATGTTATCCGCGAGTGTTGTACCATCAACCGTGGCACTTCGGCATCAGGTCGCACCGTGGTGGGCAACAATAACCTGATTATGGCATACGTCCATATTGCGCACGACTGTGTGGTGGGCAACAATTGCGTCTTTGCCAACAACGCAACCCTGGCAGGTCACATCATTGTGGGCGACTATGTTATCTTAGGAGGCAAGACAGCCTGTCTGCAGTTTATCCATATTGGTTCGCATGTCATTACCGCCGGCGGGTCGTTGGTGGATAAGGATGTGCCTCCTTTTGTCAAGGCTGCCCGCTATCCTATTTCTTTCGCAGGTGTCAATTCTTTGGGACTCCAGCGTCGGGGTTTCTCAAGAGAGTCTATTAACAATATCGCCGATATCTATCGCTTTGTATTCCAAAAGGGTTTGACTATCAGTCATGCCGTAGAAGAAATCAAAGAGCGCTATGGCCATACCGATGAGGGCAAGCAGGTGCTTAGTTTCATTGGTAGTGCCACCACGGGTTTGATGAAGGGTTACACCTTCATGAAAAGGGACAAATAAAAAAAATCAAAGATATATGAAGAAAATAGTTGTTGTTTTCAGCTTATTGGCTATGGTGGCCGTCATGGTGGGCTGCTCTGAGAAACGTTGTGCTTGCACCACTATTCGTGGTGACCATGAATATGAGTCGCATAGTCTTGAAGCTTTGGATGGTCATGGCAGCTGTGAGGAGCTCAATGCCGAGTGGATTTCCACTATTGATAGCGTTACCATGCTCATTAAAACATGTGTGCCTGAAGCCAACTAATGATTGGCTATAGAGGGTTGTCAAATCCATCGACTTTTGGGGTCGGTGGAGTTTGTTTTTTGCTAAGAGGGAGCCAATGAAGGGTATCCTTCTTGGTTAAACCCAAATCGGTCATTAGGCCGACTTTACAATCAATCTCTCTTTTTCAGGTCTGTTTTTGCCATATCAGCATTTCTTTATGTTCCATGATGTTACTTGGGCTCGGCAGAGCAAGCAAGCTTCCTCTGCTCTCTAAAAAAACGTTGCTCCCATTCGGTCGCGACGTTATTTTAAGCAACGTTCGGCATCTTGTCCACATCCCTGTCTCGCCATAGCCCGCTACGCCGTAGCCAGCGATGCGGCCAATTTGCACGAAACAAATACTAATCTGGCACAAACCCTAATGACCGATTTGGGTTAAATGGTAAGCCAGTGGTAGAGTATCTCGATAGGATGAACTGCATGAACTCCGGTGCCATCGAGAATCTGCTGGCGACAAGAGGTTCCTGGAGCAGCCACTAGGGTAGGGGTGTTGCTATGTGGAGCGTTGGCAGTTTCTTCTGTAGTCTTTTGAGGTGAGTTGGTGGTACAAGCATTGGATTCATTATTCATAGCCTTGCGAATGGTGGGGAAGAGTACCATCTCACCGATGGCGAGGGAGGTCTTGTAATGCTCTTTTTCGTAGCCAAAGGAACCCGCCATTCCACAGCAGCTGCTTGGAATCACATGCAGGTCGCAACCTTTCAGCAATCGGAGCATGGCAGCAGTCTTCTCAATACCGACTAATGATTTCTGATGGCAATGTCCGTGAAGCCATATTTCTACAGCATCATTTTTGAACAAATTGGAGCTGATGTTGCCACGCGCCACTTCACGCATGATAAATTCGTCATAGAGTAGGCAACTCTTGCCTAATTGCTCTGCCTTGGCCTTCATCGAATCGGGCACCAGATTGGGGTATTCGTCGCGGAAAGAGAGTATGCAGCTGGGCTCTATGCCGACAAGGGGGGCTTCGTCGGTTATTATATTACTTAATATCTCAACATTTTTGACGGCATATTTTGTGGCCAGATGGAGACATCCTTTGGAAATGGCTGCACGGCCACTTTCTGCTGTTTTGGGTACTTCCACCTGATACCCCAAGGCCGTAAGGAGTTTGGCAAAAGTAAGACCTAATTCGGCCTCCTGCATGTTGGTGAATTCATCGGCGAAAAGGTAGACTTTGCCTTTCTTCTGTTTGGGTTTGAGGTGGGCAGACTTGACCAGTTGGTGCATGGTGCGTTTGGACAGGGGAGGAATGGCGCGCTCAGGAGCAAATGAGACTATTTTTTTGATGAGAGGGGAGGTTAGGCGGCTGCTGGCAAAGAAATTATAGATGGGAAAGACAAGATGTCCGAGGCTTTCGATGGCTGCCATTCGTGCCACCATCCAACTGCGGAAGGGGGTGCCGTGCTGGTCGTATAACTGTTGGAGAACTCGGGCGCGGATTTGGGTCATGTCTACATTGGATGGACATTCACCTTTGCAGCCCTTGCAGGCAAGGCAGCTGGAGAGCATTTCTTTCAATGCATCGGTATCGGCTTTTGCATCACCGAGTCCTCGGGTAAGTACCTCGCGAAGTACGTTGGCACGAGCTCGGGTGGTCATGAGTTCATCGCGTGACACCTTGAAGGCAGGACACATGGTGCCACCAATAAGGTTGCTCTTGCGACAGTCGCCTGCACCATTGCATTGTTCGATGAGACACATGAGGTCCTTATCGTCACAAAGGTATTGCTGGTCGACATCGTATCGCAAGGATTCGTCCATAGGCGGAGCGTCGACAATCTTATTCATATTAAAGATCCCGTCTGGATCCCAGCATTGCTTTACTTGCTGCATGAGTTCATAGACCTCTTTGCCATACATGAGGGGGATAAACTCACCGCGGAGACGCCCGTCTCCATGTTCGCCACTCAAGCTTCCATGGTGTTTTTTGACCAATTGGGCAGATTCTAAAGCCACTTGGTGGAACCGTTGGCGGTCTTCCTTTTCCTTGATATTGAGAATGGGACGTAGGTGGAGCTCACCTGTGCTGATGTGTCCATAATAGACACAGCTCATGTTGAGCCGTTCCATCATCTGTTGGAATTCCTCAAGATAAGCGGGAAGCCTCTCGGGAGCCACGGCGGTGTCCTCGATGACTCCGATGGGTTTTCGATCGCCTTTGACACCTGTGAGAACTCCGAGACCTGCTTTGCGAAGTGCCCACACGCGGTTAATGTCGCTGCCATAAACGCGGCTGCAATGGTAGGCGAGACCTTGCTCCTTGAGCTCTTGTTCGAGAGCATTGGCGTTAGAGTCCATGTCGGCCCCGTTGAACTCGGCGATGATGAGAGCGGCAGGTTCACCATGGATAAAGAAACGGTTGCGGTCTTGAGTATGATTGTCGCGGCAGAGTTCCAGTATTTTACCGTCCATCAGCTCGATGGCAACGGGGTGGTGACGGAGTGCCACAAGATTGGCTTGGTAGCTCTTGGGAAGCGAGTCACAATGAGCACAGAGGACCATCTGCTCCTTGGGTGGAATGGGGTCAAGTGAGAGCTTGATGGCGGTGATGAAGCAAAGTGTGCCCTCGCTGCCACAGATGATTTTGTTTAGATTGATTTGTTGGGGATCTTCAATAGCCTCATCGATGGCGTAGCCACAGCTGCGGCGTTGGAGCGACTTGTCGGGGAAATTCTCTTCGATTAGTTCACGGGTTTCGGGGTTGTTGGCCCAATTGTCGAGTTGGGCATAGATTTTGTCAAGGAGTGAGCTGCCTTGACGTGAAGCGGTAGAGAAATGACTGCCGTCGGAAAGAACTCCTTGTAGTTCCAACACGTGGTGGCGTGTGCTTCCGTAAACCAATGAGTGGGTGCCACAAGAATTGTTGCCCACCATGCCGCCAATGCAACAACGATTGCTTGTAGAGGTCTCAGGACTAAAGAAGAGACCATGAGGCTTGAGAAAAATGTTGAGTTCGTCGCGCACCACACCTGGCTCCACCCACACCCATTTCTCTTTTTTGTTGAATTTGAGGATGTGGTTGAAATAGCGGCTGATATCCACAACAATGCCATTGCCCACAACTTGTCCGGCTATGCTGGTGCCACCAGCACGAGGAATGAGACAGGTGTGTCGACGACGAGCCTCTTCAATCAATTCGATGATTTCGGCTTCGTCTTTGGGATAGGCAACGCCTATGGGCATTTCGCGATAGGCGGAAGCATCGGTGGAATAGGCGATGCGGTGGAGGGTGTCGGTGAGGATTTTCATGTCAATGAAAAAGCCTGGCTGGGGAGTCAGGCGGGGTTGATAAGTGATAGAAAAAGATTATTCGCCAAGGTAGTCGAGGATGGTCTGTAGGATTTTCTCGGCAGCATGGGCATCGCCAAAGAGCTTTGGGAAATGCACGGGATGGTCCACCAATTGACGATAGGCTGTCGTGATGCGCTGGTAGTCGGCATCGGCGATGATGCCAGCACCATGGTTGACTATTTCCACCCATTCTGTTTCGGGCCTGAGTATAACACAGGGTTTCTCAAAGAAAAAAGCCTCTTTTTGCACGCCACCGCTATCGGTCATGACTATGCGGGCGTTCTGCTCCAACATGTTGATTTCGAAAAAGGAAGCAGGTTCAGTAATGCGGATAGAGTTGGGAAGGTTGATGTTGATTGAGTTGTTTTCGAGAATCTTGCGGGTGCGAGGATGGAGGGGGAGTATTACGGGGATGTTGTCTTGCTGAGAAATGTCGGACAAGGCCTTGAGGATGGCTTGAAGTCGTTGGGGATTGTCGGTATTGTTGTCGCGATGGATGGTGGCGAGAATATAGGCATTGGAAGTGAGGTGGAGGTCCTGAATGATAGAGGTATGTTCGCGAGCTATGGAAGCAAAATAGATACTGTTGTCATACATCACATCGCCACAGTTGCAGACACGACGGTGTAGTCCGTTGCGGAAGGTGGCTTGGCTGTCCATGAAACCTTCGTGGCGGAGGTTGTCGACAGCTGTCTGTGTGGGTGCAAAGCAGATGGAAGATAGTTGGTCGCAGACGATGCGGTTGATTTCCTCAGGCATGGCCATATTGAAAGAACGCAGGCCGGCTTCGATGTGAAAGACGGGAACGTGAATCTTTGAGGCTGCTACAGCACCTGCTAATGTGGAGTTGGTGTCGCCATAGAGGATGATACCGTCGTAATGGTTGGAGAACAGGATTTCCTCAATGCCTGAAATCATCTTGGCTGTTTGCAAGCCATGGCTGCCGGAGCCGACACCCAGATTGTAATTGGGTTGAGGAATGCCCAATTCGTCGAAAAAAACCTGCGACATATTGGCATCGTAGTGCTGCCCTGTATGGAGGATGTGTTCCTCTATTTTGTTGGCATAGTGATTTTTGACGGCGCGACTGATGGCAGCGGCCTTGATGATTTGCGGACGTGCTCCAATGATGGTGAGAAGGCGACGCATAGGGTAGGGTTGTATTAAAGACTACTGATAAGGCTCTCTGCGACGAAACGGATTTCCTCACGGGTGATGTAAGGATGCATGGGAAGTGAGAGCACACAGTCGGAGATTTGCTGCGCGTTGGGGGTGAGCACATATTGGTGAACCTCCTTGAAGGCAGTTTGTTTGCTCATGGGTGTGGGATAGTAGACCATGGAAGGAACGCCTTTGGCCTTGAGCTTGGCTTGCAAAGCCTCGCGGTTGAAAGTGCCATTGCCTGAGGGGACGCTGAGTTTGATGGTGTACTGTGCCCAACTGCTGGTGTAGTTGCGAGGTATGTAGGGGGTGGTGATTTGTATCTCCTTTTTGATGAACTTGGTCATGCCGTTGATGAGCTGGGTGTAATAATCTGCGGCTTTGTTGACATCGGTTAGTTCATACTCTTTGAAAGCTTTCAGCTTTACCTGTAGGATGGCTGCCTGCAAGGTGTCGAGACGGGAGTTGAGACCAATGCGTACGTTATCATATTTGTAGCTGCCCTTGCCGTGGACACGATAGGAATCGATGAGGGCAGCCCATTGGTCGTTGTTTGTGAAGACGGCACCGCCATCGCCGTAGCAACCGAGCGGTTTGGCAGGAAAGAAAGAGGTGGTGGCAATGTCACCGAAACTGCATGCCCGCTGGATGTCGTAGCCGTTGCCATCAACCTTGGGTTTACGTACATAGCCGCCAAAACCTTGAGCCCCATCCTCAATGACAAAGAGACCTTCTTTCTTGGCAATCTCGCGGATGGCATCATAGTTTGCCGGCAAGCCGAAGAGGTCGACGGCTATGATGGCTTTGGGGCGAAGGGTCATTTGGTCAAGAACGCAGCGGACAGCCTCCTCGAGACTTTTGGCATCCATGTTGAAAGTGCGAGGGTCAATGTCCACGAAGACAGGGGTGGCACCTTCGAGAGAGACCACTTCGGCAGTAGAGAAAAAGGTGAAGTCGGGCACGAAAACAGCATCGCCCTTGCCGATGCCGAGGGCTTTGAGCGCCAGGGTGAGGGCATCGGTACCATTGGCGCAAGCCAGACAATGCTTCACCCCGACATAGTCGGCCAATTGTTGCTCCAATTCTTTGACTGGGGCACCCATGATAAAATGAGCCGAGGAGGCAACCTCCACCATGGCTTTGTCGATATCGGCTTTCAGTACTTGGTACTGCTTCTTAAGGTCTCTGAATTCCATTGAGATAAGATTTGAGAATTGGAAAAAGTTAGTATTTCATGTCTGACCAACCAAAGGGGTGGGGAGCCAAGGGCAGCTTGGCCAGTGGATGGTAGTCCCCTTTGAGTCCGATGGGGGTAGAGTGGCGGATGTCGCTGACAATCTGGATGCAGTTGCGGGCCTCGCTGATGCGGAAACCATTTCCGGCAAGTATTTCCTGATAGCTGCGGGTGTGCAGCTCAGTGAATCCTTGGCTAAATTCAAACTCGTCTCCGTCAATCATGATGGTACGGTAAGTACGTTTTTCGCCTTGAACAGCATTCTCTGGCAGGCAGTCGGCATTGATGCTGAGAAAATAGCGTACACGGGCCTGTTTGAACTCGAGGAAACCAGCAACGCGGTCGTGCGACATCACATGAACGATATTCTGTTCTACAGGACCGAAAATCCACTGGAGCATATCATAGAAATGAACCCCGATATTGGTGGCTATTCCGCCGCTCTTGTGTACATCGCCCTTCCAAGAAGAATAGTACCACTTGCCGCGAGAGGTGATGTAGGTGAGGTCCACATCATATTTATGGTCTTTGGGACCTGATTCAACCTTCTTTTTGAGTGCTACGATGGAGTTGTGAAGGCGCAGTTGAAGGATGGTGTAGGCCTGATGACCTGTGGACTTCTCCATGTCCACGAGGTTGTCGATATTGTAAGGGTTGAGCACAAGGGGCTTCTCGCAGATGACATTGCAACCAAGACGCAGACCATAGCGGATAAAGGCATCGTGGGTATAGTTGGGCGTGCATATGGAGAGCCATTGGAGGGACTTGTCGGTGTGTTGTTGTTTGGAACAGAAACGGTCGAATTGTTCCTGTTCGGTGAAAAATGAGCAGTCAGGGAAAAAACTATCGAGACGGCCCACGCTGTCGAACTTGTCGTAGGCGGCAAGGAGGTCGTTGTGGGTGTCAGCGATGGCTTTGAGGTGACGGGGGGCTATGTAGCCGGCAGCACCTATAAGAGCGAAATTGGCCATAAATATCTCTTTTTCTTTAGAAACAGTTTAAATTACAAACGTCCATCAACCAGTTCACGGGGAAGGATGGCCTTGACATCGAAAAGGACATGCTCTTTTTCGAGCAATTCGTCGAAATTGATTTCCATCTCGCGGAACTGTCGGTGTGCCACGGCGACGATGGCGGTGTTGAATTTGGTCTTGGGCAGCTCGTTGACGATATCGATGTCGTATTCCTGCTTGACCTTCTCGGGTGATGCCCAGGGGTCGTAGACGGTAATATTGGCGTTGTATTCTTGGAGCGCGTGGTAGATATCAATCACGCGGGTGTTGCGTACATCAGGGCAGTTCTCCTTGAAGGTAAATCCCATAATGATAATCTTGGAGCCGAGGACTTGGATGCCTTTCTTGAGCATGAGTTTGATGGTTTGGTCAGCCACATAGGCACCCATGCCATCATTCATTCGGCGGCCAGCAAGGATGATTTCGGGATTGTAGCCCAGCCGTTGTGCGCATTGGGCAAGATAATAGGGGTCGACCGAGATGCAATGGCCACCAACGAGACCAGGGTTCATCTTGATGAAATTCCATTTGGTGCCGGCAGCTTCGAGCACGTCGTTGGTGTCGATGCCCATAAGGGTGAAGATTTTGGAGAGCTCGTTGACGAAAGCTATGTTGATGTCGCGCTGGCTGTTTTCAATCACTTTGGCGGCTTCGGCAACTTTGATACTTGGCGCACGGTGGGTGCCATTCTGCAGTACTGAACTGTATACGTTGTCGATGATTTCAGCAATTTCGGGAGTGGAACCAGAGGTAATTTTCTTGATTTTCTCAACCGTGTGTACTTTGTCGCCAGGGTTGATGCGCTCAGGACTGTAACCGGCATAAAAGTCAGTATTGAATTTAAGTCCGGAGAATTTTTCTACGACAGGGAGGCATTCGTCCTCGGTGACACCGGGATAGACGGTAGACTCATAGACGACGATGTCGCCCTTGCTGATGACTTTGCCAACGGCTTCGCT
This sequence comes from Bacteroidales bacterium, assembly GCA_016280915.1. Classification (GTDB taxonomy): domain Bacteria; phylum Bacteroidota; class Bacteroidia; order Bacteroidales; family P3; genus Colimorpha. Next base: position 49,222 of record JAEEHQ010000115.1, on the reverse strand, counting down.
GGCACCATAGAGTGGGGTGAGGTCAGGGTTGTTGTTGCGGTCGACAGGGGTGGGGACAGCAACAACGTAAAAATTACACTGACGGATGTCGTCGAGGTTGGCTGTACATTTGAATCCGTGGTTTTTGATGGCATCCTGTAGCAGTTCATCGGAGACTTCGAGGGTGGCATCATGCCCCTTCATGAGGTCGTCGACACGTGCTTTGTTCATGTCGTAGCCGATGGTGGTATACTTGGTTGAAAAGAGTCGGGCCAAAGGAAGCCCCACATAACCTAAGCCAATAACTGCAATCTTAATCTCTTTCATGTATATTATAATTATATATTACTCTCTATAAATCAAATTTGTACAATTATGATACCCTCCGTTAGACGGCTATAATTAAATGCAAAAATACAATTTTTTTTTAAATTAATTAGAAAAATAATAGCCTAAGTGGTTAGCTATGAATTTCTTTGCCTTTTATTGCTTTTCTCTTATGTGTCAATGGCAGAGAGACCTTGGGGGAAGGGTAGTGTTTGGCAAAAGTGAGGAGGGCACAATACCACCAACAGATGAACAACAGTCCCATCTGACGGGAGAAGCCTTCTTCAAAGAAAAGCCACGAGGCATAGAGAATGGTGAATACTACCATGACGGGATTCCAGTATTTTCGTGTGAGAGCAAGGATGGCAGGTATTATCACCATGATCAAGAACACTATCAATCCAATGGCCCCTGTGGCTACTAAGGATTCCAAATATTGGTTGTGGAAATTGTGTTTCTCCTTGAAACTTTTAGTGAGGTCGTGTTCAATATATTCGCGATAAAGTTCAACCCGATACCCTTCATTGCCATAACCTAATACCTCGTGGTCTTCCACCAAGTCCAACCCACATTTCCATATTTCTTGTCGCACATCCCCATCTTCACCATTCTCCATCTTTTCGATAGTGCTCTCGGCTCTGGAAAAGAGGTCTGGAGTAATGAGGTGATTGAGTCCGAGGAATAGGACAAAGCTCAAAGCCATGATGGTACCCATTTTGTACTGTTTCAGTAGGATGAGATATCCAGCCAAGGTGGCAACCACCATAATCATGGTCAACAACCCAGACCTTGAACCGAGTATTAGGATGTACTGAACCATCACTACCATGTCTGCAACCAATAGCCATCTCCATTTCTTCCATTTGGGTTTGTTCCAGTAGCGCATTGCCTCAAAGAAAAGGAGGATGATGGCGGTGGCGATATAAAGTGCCAGGTAGTTGTAGTGCATGGGGTCGAAATGGGCATGGATGACTTGATTAAGCACTTCTCCGGCCATAAGGTCGAGAATGGCCTGTGCCAGCATAATGCAGAATCGTATGGTCAGCACAGCGGCAAGCAATAGGTTCAGAACTGTGACATGCTTTCGCCGCACATATCCATGGTTGCTGAAGAGGAAGAAGATGGGAATGAGTATAATGGGCAATTTCTTGCCCAATACTGCAAATCCGCCCAAGGGACTGTTGCTATAATGAATGCTGAAAAGGTAAAGGAGGTAGTACAATATCATCACCAAGAGGCATAGACGAGAGGCCTTGGGAAGGGTTGGATTGCCTACTCTCCGTGTAGCAATTGCTTTGACTGTTGCACTTAGAATTAGTAGAGCTAAAGCCCATATTCCTAATCGCCAATGGATAGGTACAGCAATAACATATAATGCCATGGCAGCATATTCTGCGGCCTCATACCATTTTAGGTTGGAAAATAGTTGTTTTATTCTCTCCTGCATCAGTTTAAGGACATAATTCCCTTGTTTAATTGAGCTTTTTTCGAAGATTGTCAGCACCCTCGAAAACGATTCCGTTGAATCCCATCTCACAGGCGCTGGCAACGTTGGCGGCGTTGTCGTCTACAAAAACACATTCTTCAGCCCTGAGACCAAAACGGTCAAGTAATATCTGGAAGAGACGATGGTCGGGCTTGACGAAGCCTTCGGCACCCGACACTACGTAATCGTCAATCAGCTGCAGTACTTTGAACCGTTGGCGGGCGATAGGGAATGTCTCCATTGACCAATTGGTAAGTCCGTAGATATGGTTAGAGGGGTCGCCTTTGAGTTGCGCAACGAGGTCATACATACCGGGCATCTCGCCAGGAAGCGATTCCTCCCAGTGTGACCAATACATCGCTATGCGGTCGGCATACTTAGGGAATTTTGCCTGATATTCCTTGATGACACCTTCCTGCTTTTCGCCAGCATCAATACGGTTGCGGAAGTCGGCATCACAGATATGTTCCCAGAAAAAATCGTATTCCTTCTCGTCATTATTGAAATAGGGCAGGAAAACCTTCTTGGGTTCCCACCTAACCAACACGTTGCCAAAATCGAAAATGATGTTCATGGCTGACGGGATTATCTATTTTCGTACATCTCCTCGTAGTACTTCATGTAGTCGCCACTGGTAACGTTGTCCATCCATTCTTGATTGTCTAAGTACCATTTGACGGTCAGTTCTATACCCTCTTCAAACTGGAGGCTGGGTTCCCAGCCCAACTCTTTCTGCAGCTTGGTGCTGTCGATGGCGTAGCGCATATCGTGGCCGGCGCGGTCGGTGACGTATGTGATTAGGTCCATGTCTTCTCCCTCTTTGCGGCCAAGCTGGCGGTCGACGGTGTTAATCAGTACTTTGATGATGTCGATGTTCTTCCACTCGTTGAAGCCACCAATGTTGTAGGTCTCGGCTGTCTTGCCGTTATGGAAAATGGTGTCGATGGCACGGGCGTGGTCCACCACATACAGCCAGTCGCGCACATTCTCACCCTTGCCGTAGACAGGAAGTGACTTGCGGTGACGGATGTTGTTGATAAAGAGGGGAATCAGTTTCTCAGGGAATTGGTAGGGACCATAGTTGTTGGAACAGTTGGTGACAATAGTGGGCATTCCGTAGGTGTCGTGGAAGGCGCGCACGAAATGGTCGCTCGAAGCCTTGGCAGCACTATAAGGGCTGTGGGGCTGATATTTGAGGTCTTCAGTAAAGAATAGTTCGCCATAGGCCAAGTGATGCTTTCCGCTGGAGGCTTTAGTGCTGAAGGGCGGCACGATGCCTTCGGGGTGGGTCATCTCAAGAGCTCCGTAAACTTCGTCTGTACTGATGTGGTAGAACCGTTTGCCCTCCCACTTCTCGGGCAACGACTCCCAGTAGAGCTTAGCGGCCTGTAACATCGAGAGAGTGCCCATCACGTTGGTCTTAGCAAAGGTGAAGGGGTCTTTGATGCTGCGGTCCACATGGCTCTCGGCTGCCAAGTGGATGATGCCGTCCACATGTTCCTCCTGCATCAGTTTGTATACTCCCTCAAAGTCGCAGATGTCCATCTTCACAAACTTGTAGTTGGGCCTATCCTCTATATCCTTCAGATTGGCAAGGTTGCCAGCGTAGGTCAACTTGTCGAGATTGATGATTTTATAGTCTGGATATTTGTTCACAAATAAACGCACAACATGGCTCCCAATAAAACCAGCTCCGCCTGTGATGATGATGTTTCTTTTCATAATGATTTGTAAATTAATATATTGAGTCTTGATAAGACAAATTTCATTGCTGCAAAGATACGTTTTTTTTTTGTATTATTGCCGTTTCGGCTGTCTTTGAAATAGAATGAGCTCGATTGAAGAATGCAGGTCAGTCATATAATAAAAAAGGATACTCCTGTTACAGGAATATCCTTTTTGTATGATTAATCCGTTTTCGGCTATTTAATCATGCTCACGCTGCGTTTGACAAATTCGGTAAGGGCTTCGCCTTTGAGCAGACCGTTGGCCAGCAGTGCAAGGTCGGTCAGCTGGTGCACCAGCTGTTTCTGTTTCTCGCCGTCAGTCTCGTTCAGCACCTGTTCAATCAGCGGGTGGTTGACGTTGACCACAAGGTTGTAGCTTTCGGGCATCTCACCGTAGAATCCCATACCGCCGCCGGAAGTGGCCTGCATCTCTTTGTAGCGGCGCATAAACTCGCTCTGAGTGATAAGCATCGGCTGGTCGTCGCTCTCGAGACTTTCCATCAGGACGGTGTACTTTTGGGTGTCCACTTCGCCTTCGATGATAGGTTTGAGCTTATCTTTCTGCTCCTGGGTCAGCTTTTCGGGGATTTTGTCGTCGTGGGGAATGAGCTTTTCGACGGTGTCGGCATCAACGCGCACAAAACGGGTCTTGTCGATTTTCTGCTCCAGCAGGTTGACGAAATGGGGCGTTAGGACGCTGTCCATCAACAGCACGTCGTAGCCTTTTTCCTTGGCTTTGGCAATGTAGGCATGTTGCTCCTCCAAGTCGTTGGCATAAAGATAGCATACGTTCTTGTCCTTGTCGGTCTGCAGGGGGGCAATCTTGTCGCGATAGTCTTTGAGGCTATAGAACTCGCCTTGGGTATTCTTGAGGAGGGTGAACTTCATAGCGCGCTCGCAGAATTTCTCTTCGGTGAGCATGCCGTATTCGATAAAGATTTTGATGTCGTCCCATTTGTTCTCGAAGTCTTTGCGGTCGTTCTTGAACATCTCTTCCAGCTTGTCGGCTACCTTCTTGCTGATGTGGGAGGAGATTTTCTTCACGTTGCTGTCGCTCTGGAGATAGCTACGAGAAACATTCAACGGAATGTCGGGAGAGTCAAGCACACCGTGCAGCAGCATCAGGTATTCGGGCACAATGCCTTCCACGCTGTCAGTAACGAATACTTGATTGCAGTAGAGCTGAATCTTGTTGCGGGTGGGGTCGATGGTCTTGCGAACTTTTGGGAAATAAAGAATACCGGTGAGGTTGAAGGGGTAGTCCACGTTCAGATGTATCTGGAACAATGGGTCTTCAAAATTCATTGGGTAGAGTTGGTGGTAGAATTTCTTATAATCCTCGTCGGTGAGACTGCTGGGACTCTTGCGCCATGCAGGTTCGGTGTCGTTGATGATTCGAGGATGTTTCTTTTCAACGCGTTTGGGCTGTTTCTTCTTACCGCCGTTACCATCATCCACCTCGTCAAATTCGGTCTCGCTGTCCACCCACACGCTCTCTTCGCCACAGCGGATGGCTATGGGCATGAAACGGCAGTATTTGCGCAGCAGTTGCAGTATTTCTTGCTCTTCGAGGAACTCCTTGCAGTCGTCGGCGATATGCAGGACGATGCTGGTGCCGCGGTCGGTGTGTGAGGGGTCTTCTACCATCTCGAAGGAAGGACTGCCATCGCAGCTCCAATGCACGGCGGGAGCTTCTTTGTACGACTTGGAGAAAATCTCCACTTTGTCGGCCACCATAAAGGCGGAATAGAAACCAAGGCCAAAGTGTCCAATCAGGTTCTCCTGCACATCTTTGTATTTGTCAAGGAAGTCGGTTGCACCGCTGAAAGCAATCTGGTTGATGTATTTTTCAACCTCTTCAGCCGTCATGCCTATGCCGCGGTCCTTGATGGTGAGCGTCTTTTTTTTGCTGTCGAGGACCACCTCAACAGTCAGGTCGCCCAGCTCGCCCTTCAGTTCGCCTCTCGAGGAGATGGCTTTGAGCTTTTGTGTGGCATCTACGGCGTTGGAGACGAGCTCACGTAGGAATATTTCGTGGTCGGAATAGAGGAATTTCTTAATGACCGGGAAAATGTTTTCGGTCTGAACGTTCAAATTACCTTGCATAATATCATTATTTTTATTGTATACATATTTGTCAAATAGTAAAACATCTGCATTTTTAGACAGCCATGATGTTGAAACAAAAACAATGCCAATATGGCGGTATGACATTTTGTCAGCCTCAAAGGGCTCAGGCTCTCAAAACTGCATATTTCTTTTGTGCTTTTGGATGTTTGGAAGAATTGATTCTACCAATCCGTGTGCTTTTTAGAGTTTTCGAGTTTTTTTTGTACCTTTGCAAAGTGAAAAAAAAGCTCCTTTTCGAGATTTCAATCATTAGACCTCTGATTATCTTTCTTTTGGTGGTCTATCATTCGTTGTGTGTTTTCACCGGAGGTTGGGCTGTTCCGCAAGGAGTATCGCCCAATGCAGCCTATTGGTGGATGGGCCATCTGATTAGTGGATTCCGTATCGAAACCATTGCCTTTGTTGGGGGATATGTTTTCTGCTACCAGTGCTTTGAGTTGGGCAAGCGCAATGGCTTCTTCGGCTTTCTTTGGAAGAAATTCAAGCGACTCATCATCCCATGTTTTGTATTTGGCATTGTCTATTATCTGCTTTTCCGTTTCAACCCCAATAAGTTCAATTGGCAGGTGGCTTTCTGGCGTGTGGCCAATGGTATTGAGCATTTGTGGTTTCTGCCAATGCTTTTCTGGTGTTTCTTGGTCTGCTGGCTTATCGACCGTCTCCTCCAGTGGCTTCATGCCCGTCATGACGCTTGGTTCATGCCTGTAGGATGGTTTCTATTAGCGGGATTGGCGGCGGTATCGCTGTTGCGGGTCTCTGGACTCAAGCTGGGGTTGTCGCGAGTGCCCTACTTTTTATTTTATTTTTATCTAGGATATTGGCTTCGCATATTGCTGAAACGTAATGCGAAAGAGGATGGGTCGGCTGGTTCCCCCCTTCTGTTTATATTGCTTTGGGTTCTCTATTTCCTCTTTCTGATGCTGCATCTGCAAGCCACCCATCTCATCCTTCCGGGTTTTTCTTTCCAATGTCCACATTGGCTTCGCGGATGCAGTCAGCTTACGTTGCATCTGTTTGCTTTCGCCCATACTGCTTGTGGCATTCTGGCGCTCTATTTCACGGTGTCTTATTGGCTCCGTCGGTATCGTGAGCCCAATTCTCAGCCTGGGCCATTTCTTCGTCAATGTTCGCGACTCTGTTATGGCGTTTATGTTTTCCACATGTTTTTCATGAAGCCTTTTTATTATAACACTCCGTTTCCTGCTTGGTGTGCCGCCTGTAGGGTGGGGGAGTGGCTGATGCCTTGGGTAGTTCTTTCTGTCACGCTTGGCCTCAGCATTTTGGTCACCTGGCTCATGCTCAAAACTCGTTTTGGTCGTTTCCTCATCGGGTGAGAGTTTGTCATAGCCCCCTCCCCGTGAGAATAAATAAAAAAGCCCCTATCTTACGACAGAGGCTCTAATCTAAAACCTAAAACAAATTACTTCTTGGAGTATTTCTTGTACTTGTTCATGAACTTATCAACACGTCCGGCGGTGTCAACGAGTTTCAGCTTACCAGTAAAGAACGGGTGAGAAGTGTTGGAGATTTCCAATTTCACCACGGGATATTCATTACCATCGGTAAAGGTGACGGTCTCTTTGGTGGCTGCGCAGCTCTTGGTGAGGATCATGTTGTCGTTGGACATGTCTTTGAAGACTACCAGTCTGTAGTTCTCGGGATGGATTCCTTTTTTCATTTTTTCGGGTTGTTTTGCCGTTTTAAGCAGTGGCTCTTAAACGATTGTTATTATTTGTTTTAACTATTATTTTCTATGTAAAACGAGGCGTTTTTCGCATCATTTTGAGTTTGCAAAGATACGTACTTTTTTTGAAATGGCAAAATTTTTCTTTTTTTTCTATTTTCCTGTTATAAAATATGACTGTTTTTTGCCAACAATTCTCGTTGTCGCGTCCTTTCTAGACGCTGACTGAGGGTCTCATCTGTAAAACCGCCCCTGCTTAGTTTTCAGGGTGATATCACTCTTCAGCCTTTAAGACCGTGAAAAAACAAATTAGAACCAATTCGGTTTGGCCTGTGCCTGTTGGTCTCTACCAGTAGAAAAGAACACGGCATCAATGTCCTTGGGATTCCAATTCTTTGAGGAAATGTCGTGCGTATTCTTGCGAGTCCTCGTCACCGTATTTGAGCAGTTTCTCCAGGTATTTGCGTTCCTGCTTATAGTTTTCGAGTGTGTGGTAGGTATTGGCAATATTCGCGAGCACGGTGCAGTCGCGACGGTCTTGTTTCTCGGCTTTTAGTAGATAGCGCAGGCATTCCTCAGGCTGACCTAAGGCGTTGTGGTATACAGCCATGATATTCAACTGATAGATGTCCTTAGGATAGTATTTGAGCATCCTTTGGGCGATGTTAGCCATGCGGTTAAGCATCAGGGTGTCACTTCGCTCCATGGCCGAGAGGTTGATTTCCTCCACCAAAGTCTGCTGGTATTGAAGTATGGACTCGGAGAACATCTCCTTGTCAAATTGTCCCACATCGGGGTATTTCCAGAGTTTTGACTTGGTGGTTGCATAGCGGTCAATCAGCTCCAATAAGGTGTGCTCAAAGTCGTCCCAGCGTTGAGTGATGCCCAAGAAGTGGGTGCGGCCCATCCACATATCCAGTCGGTAGGGATGTTGTTCCAACCCTTTGTTAATCCATAGTATGGCGCTATCGGCCATTTTCGACTCTATGGTGGGTACCCCCATGACCAGATAACCTGCTATGTCGCCAGTGGTGTCGGTCATAGTTAAGGCTTCACCGTCCACCTCGTCGTTATCTTGCGTCAAGATGATGGTTTGCGACAGCGCACGGTTCACGTAAAAGTTAAACTGGTCGATGTAGTAGTCGGCCTCGGTTGGCTGGAGCTTGCTCCAGGCGTTGAGTGTGGCCCGCAGTGCGTTGGTGTCACCTTTTTCAAGTGCCTGCGAAAACTGTAAGTGGTATTCCTGCGCCCAGGAGGGACACCAAAGGCTTATTGCGAGAAGGATGAAAAGGAACTTATTCATGATAGATTAGAATTTCATTCTAAGGGTAACCGAGGTGATGATGTCCTGTTTCTGAACGTTGTCAGGCACCAAGCTGTGATATTCGTATTTGAAGTTCAAGTCCAGAAAGAGGTGTTTTCCCAATTGTGAAGAGAGGCTGGTAGAACTGGTGACGATATAATCGCCTAAGTTGGTTATTGAGGGCATGTAGAATGTGATGTGCTTCAGCGAGATACCTTCATTGAGTTTGTGTCGCATCTTAAATCGGAGCGAAACACGGCTCACCTGTGGCTCCATGAGGGTGGTATTGGTGGTGAAGTAATCGACATACTCGTACACGTAGGCCGCGCTGATGGAGTAGTCGTAGTTCTGGTTGTAAAACAAACGGTACTTGGCGCCAGCTAGGAAACTCAGTTTGTATTCAAACCCCTTGTACTTGTTGTTGTAGTAGGTGGCGGAAACGAAAGGCGAGACGCGGTTATACTGCCAGATGTCAAAAGTTAGGTTGCCCGTCAGGCTTTTGTCGTATTCCACATGGTCCTTCTGCCCATAAACAATGGCATAGTTGGCGTCGAGAGCCAAAATGCTGTCGTTCCGTTCCACCCCACCTTTGTTGTTGAAGGTAAAGGTGTTCACATTGCCCGACTTATATTCTCCGCCCAGGCTGAAGGTGTACTGCCATTTGCTTTGAGCCGACACAGTCAGCGTAGCAACAACCATAATTGTGAGTATTAATATCTTGCGCATCTTGTTATAGTAATATAGTTTCTTTATTCTTTTGCAAAAATACATTTTTTTCCCGAATTGGCCAAAAGAAAAACGCATCCAATGCACATTGTTTTAGAAAAATATTGTATTTTTGCAAATCATAATAATAGCTTAAACCTATGAAGAAATATGCGTTTTTAACCCTTTTAGTTTTCTTATTCTCTGTGGGTTCTGTTTGCGCTCAAAGCGACCGTGAACCAGAAACTGACCCTGTTATCTTGAACCGTTTGGATGAGTGGCAAGATTTGAAGTTCGGCTTTATGATGCATTGGGGCATCTACGCCCAATGGGGCATTGTGGAGTCTTGGAATATCTGCAACGAGCCCTGGATTGACCGTAAGGGCGCTGCTTACGACCAGTATAAACACGACTACTGGAACCTTATCCGCACCTTCAATCCCACCCAGTTTCATCCCGACCAAATGGCTGCTGCCGCCAAGGCTGCCGGCATGAAGTATGTGGTCTTCACCACCAAACACCACGATGGTTTCTGTATGTTCAACAGCAACGAAACCGAGTATGGCTGCGCAGGTCCCGAATGTCCGTATAGCAAGAACGCCCAACCCGACATCACCAAGAGCATCGTTGATGCTTTCCGCGCAAAAGGGTTGTGGACGGGTCTTTATTTTTCCAAAGCCGACTGGCACAACGACGACTACTGGGCACATGAGTGGGCCACACCCGACCGCAATGTCAACTACGACATCAATGAGCATCCCAATCGTTGGGACAGCTTCAAGACCTTCACCCACAAGCAAGTGTATGAACTCACCCACAACTATGGCGACATAGACATTCTCTGGCTCGATGGGGGTTGGATTCGTCCCGAATGGAGCATCAACGACGAGACCCGTCCTTGGCTGGGTTGCTACCAGCGTGTGCAGGACATCGACATGGACAAGCTGGTCAGCATCGCTCGCTCAGGCAATCCTGACCTGATTGTGGTTGACCGCTCGGTGGGTGGCCGTTACGAGAACTACCGTACCCCCGAGAAGGAGGTTCCCGACAGCCTGCTCTCGTATCCTTGGGAAACTTGTATGACCATGGGCGACAGCTGGTCCTTTGTGCCCAACGACAATTATAAGAGCACAACCCAGCTTATTCATATTCTTTGCGACGTGGTGGCCAAGGGTGGCAACCTATTACTCAATGTGGGACCCGATGCCCAGGGCCGTCTTCCTGTCGAAGCCCTCTCTCGTATGAAAGAGATGGGTGCTTGGCTCGACATCAATGGCAAGGCCATCTACTCCACCCGTCCGCTCTATCCCTACAGCAAGGGTGGCATCCGCTACACGCAGAGCAAAGACGGCAGCCGTCGGTATGCCATCTGCCTCATCGCCGAACCTACCAAGAAAGCCACTTTCGACTTCCCCTTCGATGTCAAGAAGGTCACTCCGCTTGCCGGCAAGAGTGTCAAGGCCACAGTCAAGCAAGGCAAGGACCGTACCACCCTCTCCCTCTCCTCCAGCTCGCCAATGTATCATGCTGTGGTAGTGGAGTTTTAACCCAAATTGGTCGTTAGGGTTTATGCCAGATTAGTATTTGTTTCGAGCAGATTGGCCATATCGCTGCCGAAGGCGTAGCGGGCTACAGCGAGACAGGGATATGGACAAGATGCCAGAAGAAATGCTGAGATGGCTTAAAAAGACCTGAAAAAGCAAGAAAGGATATAAAAGTTGGCCTAATGACCGATTTGAGTTTAATTCAACGTTCATCTAATAAAAGAGGCTCCGTCATTTTGGCAGAGCCTCTTTTTTTGAGAGGGAAAGCATCAGGACTCCGCTATTTATAGTAGAGGAAGCTGAATTTGTCTTCAGCAAAAATTTCTTGGGCAACGGCTTGCAACTCTTTGGGGGTGACGTTTAGGATGTCGCGATTCATTTCCTCAAGCGTGTCCACATGGTCGAAATTGAGATAGGCTTTGCCAATGCTTTGCATCTCGTTCAGCCCGCTGTCGTTGGTGATGGCCATTTGGCCTATCAGCTGGGTTTGGGCTGAGTGCAGTTGTTGGGGGGAGAGCTTCACTTCGCGCAGTCGACGCAGCTCTTCAAGGATAAGCTGGGTGCTGCGTTCGGCAGCATCGCTGTCCACGCCGGCATAGATGTAAAATAGGCCTGCATCGGTGAAAGGCACATACTGCGACTCGATGGTGTAGCAGAAACCTTGGTTTTCGCGCACAGAAACATTCAGTCGGGAGTTCATTGCGGGGCCGCCCAGTATATTGTTCAGCAATGTGAAGGCATTCTTCTTTTCGTCATAGATGGTGGGTGCCGGACAGCCCGCCAGCAGGTGCACCTGGTGGGTGCGTTTGTTGAGGGTGTTGTTGAAGCGTTGATATTCTACTTTGTCATCCGCATCTGTCTTGACATTGGGTTGGACGTCGGTATGGGAGAAATATTTTTCGCAAAGGTGTACCAATCGCTTGAACTCCACATTGCCTACCACCGAAATGACCATCTTGTCGGGGGTATAGTTCTGGTGGAGGAAGCGCGACAACTGCTCGGAGGAGAAATGCTTTACGTTCTTTTTGCTTCCTAAAATGTTGTGTGCCAATGGATGACGACCGAATATCATCTCCTCGAAATCGTCATAGATAAGTTCTGCGGGAGAGTCTTTGTAAAGGTTGATTTCCTCAATGACCACATCTTTCTCCTTTTCAATCTCATGTTGCGGAAAGGTGGAATGGAATAGTATGTCACTAAAGAGCTCCAAACAGCGCTCCAAATGCTGCGATAGGGCGGAGGCATAGACACAGGTCTCCTCCTTGGTGGTGAAGGCATCCAGCTCGCCTCCTACGCCATCAATTCGGTTGCGGATATGGTATGAGCGGCGATGTTCGGTACCTTTGAAGATGGAGTGTTCGATAAAATGGGCAATGCCTTCTTCGGCAGGACTCTTTTCGTTGCGCGAGCCCACGCCGATATACACGCCGGCATAGACAACATTCGAGCTGTTCTGACTAAAGATGATGCGTATGCCGTTGTTGAGGGTGTGGTAGAGATACATTTTTTCTGCTGTAGTTTTCTATTGATGGGGGTAACGGGTGGAGAGTAGCGACAGGAAGAGAGCCGTGAAAGTAATGCCTGCAAGGGTTTCAAGTGTGTCCTCGCTAACAAAGGATATGAGCACAATGCATAGCAAAGCGGTGAAGAGAATACGTCGGCAACTCCGTGTGGCCACGATGGCGCGAACAAAGAAATAAGCAATGGCGACAAACCCCACCAAACCAAAGGCCAAAAGAAAGTTAATATACTGGCTGTGGGTATGCATGTGGCTCTCGGCCAATGCCGAATGGTTGGCTTCGAGGCGCGCCTGACACGCGTCGGGAACATCGCCGGTGCCAACACCCAGCAAGGGATGCCGCAGCCATACCCCCAACCCGTTGCGCCAAAGTTCTATTCGTTGCAACATGCTGAAATTGCTCACGCTGTGGTAGCAGCGATAATTTTCATATTCATAGCACAGCACATAAATCATCTTTCGTGGTCCTGCTTTCAGGTAGACAGGGTTGGCTATTCCTTTCTCTATGGCGTTGATGTCCTTGTTGCTGAGCTGAGTCATGCCCAAACTGTCTTTGGTCACCCCCATGCCGTTAAGGTAGCGCAGGAGGGTGGTGCTGACCGGCCATCCCGTGCTTGTGGTCGAGTCGAAAGGAACAGTACTTCGTTTGCTCCATTCCTGCCTCATCTCTTCCTCGCAAACGTAGTGATGAATGTAGTTTCCGTTCTCAATTATCTTGTCTTCGTAATGCTTATAGCGATTACCGTTGGGAGTGGTAGCAGCCAGGTCGTTGGTGGAGAGGGGTCGCAAATGGTAGTAGTCGTAACAATAATATCCGCATAGACCCAAGGCGGACAACACCAGGCTGCCCCAAATGGCAAAAATGGCCGTGCGGAGCTTCTTGCCCATGCGGTTGCGGTAGGTCCATAGTAACACCGCTGAGGTGACTAGCAGGATGATAAAAGATGTGTAAGAATGAATGAGTAACAGAAAGACCAAAAACCATACCGACAGCAGCGTGTTGGCCACTTTAAGCCACGGCCTGTCGCATTTGAGCGTCGCCCAAGCAAGCAGCACCAGCGCCAGGCATAAGTTCAGTCCAAAACGGATGTGGGAGATATAAGGGACAATCTCGCGGTAGGGGAGGTCTTCGATGGTTAGAAAACGAACCAGTCCGATGACGGTGACCACCAGCAGCGTGCACACATAGCTAAAACCTATGGCCATGCTCTCCTTGCCTTGGGGCGGAGGCGTGGTAAGGATAACCAAGGGGATGAAAAACAGGGGTAGCTTCTTCTGCAGGTCATAGAGCCCATAGGCCATATTCTCAGTCCCCACAAGCCAAATCAAGTGTACGGCCAAAAGCACCAGAAAAGCCTGCAGCAGGTAGTTGTGCCTAAAGTTGGCAAATTTCTCCCGCCAGTTCCATTCCACTATCCAGTTGGCCAATAGCAACACCCACACCAGATTTGTCATAAACACCGAGGTGGTCATGGCAATAACCAGCAGACATAGCAGCAACACATATAGCGTGCGATGTATTTGAGAACGTGCGCGACTCACTTATTGATTCAATCTAGTTACAAGTGTCTTTTTTCAAAATGAGGAAAGGATATCATCCACCTAAATTCCCAAGTGGCAGTCGATCCTCCTTTTTGTGTGGTTCCAGACAGTTCCTCTCTACACCACTATTTACCTAAAATCTTGTTGTATTCGGTGGGGTTGTTCAGCACCTCTATGGCCTTTTTCACATCAGGGTCCCAATCCAGAGTGGCCTCGATGCAGCCTTTGCGGTAATAGTAGTGGAGGATGATGGCATCGGCCAACAGTTCGCTGATTTCCTTACGGTTGCGGTTCAGATCTTCCTTCTTAGCATCCTTGTAGGTCTTCTCCAGTTGGTCTATCTGTTGCTTCAGATTATCCATATAGTTCTCCTCCTCAGCCACTTTGCGCAGGTCGGCAATTAGGTTCTCTGTGTAGGTTTTGTACTCGTAGGTCTTGTCCGAAAGATAGCCTACAAAGTCGTTCCATATCTCGTCGTTGATTTTGAACTCGCTAGCAGGGGCTATTGTGGGGTGCTCTCGGTGGTATTTCATCGCGTAGTTGAAAAAATGAAAACGGTTGTAAAGGGCCACAGAAAGTAGCGAGCTGGGCTCATGCTCCATTTCTATGTCCGGCTCGATGCCGAAACCGTCATACACCGTGCGTCCGTTGCCGGTCTTAAAAGCCGTCTTCAGCGAATCCGGCACCTTCGTGGCACGTCCGTTGGCATCGCGGTGCTTATAGTCGATGGCCTGTATGCAGCGGCCGCTGGGAATGAAATATTTCGACACGGTTACCTTCATCTGGCTGTTGTAAGGCATGGGCAGGATGTTCTGCACCAATCCCTTGCCGTAGGAACGTTCGCCAATAATCACGGCGCGGTCGAGGTCTTGCAGGCTGCCGCTCACAATCTCGCTTGCCGAGGCACTGTTGTCGTTAATCAGCACCGCCAAGGGTATGTCCAAGTCTTCGGGAGCCATGCGGGTGCGACTTTTCACATTCTTCGAAGCCACCTTGCCTTTGGTCTCCACCACAAGTTCGTTGTTCTTCACCCAGATGTTCACTATGTCCACGGCCTCGTTCATTAGGCCGCCGCCGTTGTTGCGCAGATCTAGAATGAAACCCTTCATGTCGGGGTGTTCGCGTTTCAACTGGCGGAAAGCCTCGCGCACATTCTTGGCAGCATCTTGGGTGAATTCGTCGAGGCGCACATAGCCTATTTTCCCCTCCGCCATGCCGTAGTAAGGCACGTTGGGCAACCTAATCTCTCCTCGGGTCAGCTTCACGTCAAACTCCTTCCCCTCTCTTTCCAGCCGAAGGGTCAGCTCGGTGCCGGCCTGACCGCGCATGGCGCTGCTCACATCGGCCGTAGTCTTGCCCTTGGTGCTCTCGCCGTTGACGGCCACGATGCGGTCGCCAATGCGTATGCCGGCCTTGTCAGCAGGCAGCCCCTCGTAAGGCTCGGTAATATAAATGCTGTCGCCCTGCTGGTGGATAAGCGATCCTATGCCACCATACTGTCCCAGCACCTGCATCTTCACATCCTCCATGTCACTCTCGGCAAAATAGTTGGTGTAAGGGTCCATCGAGGCCAGCATCGCATCTATGGCCACCTTCATGGTCTTACCCGGGTCCACGTCATCAACATAGTTCATGTGCAGGTTCTTGTATACGTTGGCAAAGATTTCCAAATTCTTAGAAATTTCAAAACCTTTGTCGTTGGTTTCGTTCTGTGCCGTGACGGACATTCCCATCGCAAGCAGTAGCAGTAGCACAATTTTTTGCTTCATAACTTTTTTAGTTAACAGTATAATGGTATTAGTTATTAGTTTAAAGTTTATAGTTTAAAGTTTAAAGTTTGAAGTTTATAGTTGATAGTATCAAACAATTCCTATACATTGCCGGTAGAGAAAGTCTCCAATTCTTGATAAATAAAAAACTATTCTTGTTCGGTTCCTACCGTTTCCTCATAGTGGTCCAGCAGCTCGTTGACATCGATGTTCTGGGGTGAGATAAACATCACCAGGTCTCCGGCTTCAAACACTTCGTTGCCAGAGGGGTTGAACATGGTCTTATCTCCACGTTTGATGCCGATGACCAGGGCGTTGTAAATCATCATCAGGCGGGCATCTTTTATGGCGCGTCCCACCAATGCGTGCCCTTCCGGTATCACCATGGTGTAGTTGTTGATATTGTGGTCGCTGTGGTCGTGTATAAGCATGTCGGGCTCCACGGTGATTTGGCTGCGCACCTTCGACACCTGGTCTTCGCTGCCAATCAGGGTCACTCGGTCGCCTGGCAGCAGCTGCGTTTTCTTGTCGGGCAGGTCGTAGATGATGCCGGCGCGTTCCAGACTGACCACGTTCACACCAAATAACTTACGTATGCCGCATTCGCGCAGCGTCTTGCCCGACCAAGGCGAGTAGGCGGTCATGGTGCAGCTGTCCATGTAGAAACTGTTCTCCAACTCCTCAGGAATGGCAAAGGAGTTCTGTGCCTGGCGCGAGTTGAGGTTGGTGACGAAATGGTTCTCGATGCGGTGGTAGAAAGCGATGACCGGTTTGGCGGCAAGGCTCACAAACACCACCACGATGGCTATCACCAGCAGAAAACCCACGGCAATGTGCACATATCTCGACACTACCCAGCCCACCGCCGTCAGGGCCACAAAATAGCGCAGCAGCAACAACGGCAACACGATAGCCTGGCTGTTGCTCCCTATCTCCAACATCTGCAGCTCCAGCTTCTTGCTCACCCCCTTCACAGCCATGGCCCAAAGGAAGGGTGCCAACACCAACAGGGTGGCAACCATGCCCACCAGGTTGCTCCATATCTCGGGTATGCCGATATCGGCAAAAAGTTTGTTCAGGAACGGCTTCAGCAGCAGGATGCTCAGCAGCGACAGCGCGGCGATGATGATGCCGTAGAACAGGATGCCCAGCACCTGCTTCTTGATGAAGGCTGTCAGCTTGTTCTCGTGGCCTGCCGTGCGCGACGAGCTGCTGTACTTGTCTAGCAGCCTTTTCCCTCTATCGGGTATTCTGGGGTACAACCACTCGTAGGCCGGTGTGCCCCCTTTGATCATATAGGGGGTTACAAAGGTGGTGATTATCGAAACCGACACGATGATGGGGTAAAGATTCTGGTCAATCACGCCAAAACTCAGGCCCAAGCCCGCTATGATAAAGCTGAACTCTCCTATGTTGCAGAAACAAAACCCGCCCTGCATGGCCCCCTTCAGCGGCTTGCCGCTCAGCAGGATGCCCAAGGTCGCACTCAGCGATTTGAACGCCACCACCGTCAAGGCAATAACAAGGATGTAGTACCACTGGTGCACCAGCACCTGTGGGTTCACCAGCATGCCAACCGACACGAAGAACACCGCCCCAAAGAGGTCTTTGATGGGGGTGATGATGCGATGGATTACGTCCGCCTCGATGGTCTCTGCTAGAATGGCACCCATCACAAAGGCACCCAATGCCGTCGAGAATCCCGCAAAATCGGCAAACACCACCATGCCGAAACAAAGGCCCACGGCCACGATGCACAGCGTCTCCTCCGACATCCATTTGCGCATCCAACGCAGAAACGATGGGATGAGGAAGATGCCGAAGGTGAACCACACTATCAGAAAGAAGACCAGCTTCACCATGCTCATGCCCAGCTGTGCCCCGTCGAAACGGCGGCTCACGCTCAGCGTCGACAGGATCACCAGCAGCAACACCGCCACCAAGTCCTCCACCACCAACACCGCTGTCACCGTGCCGGTGAATTTCTGTTGCTTCAGCTTCAGGTCTTCAAACGACTTGATGATAATTGTCGTCGACGAGATGGAGAGCATGCAGCCCAAGAAAATGCAGCTCATGTCGCCCATTCCCAGCACATGGCCCACCGTGTTTCCTATCACAAACATCACCGCCAGCTCCGTCAGGGCCGTCACAGCCCCGGTAGCACCCACCTTTTTCAGTTTCTTGATGCTGAACTCCAAGCCCAAGGCAAACATCAGGAAGACAATGCCAATGTCGCTCCAAACGTGTATGTTTGTGTCATCGCTGATGGCCGGAAACCATGGAAAATAAGGTCCAATGAAAAAACCAGCCACTATATAGCCCAACACCAATGGCTGCTTCAGCCATTTGAAAATCACCGTAATCACACCGGCGGTAATCAAAATGATGGCAAGGTCCAAAAAGATAGGGGGCAATGATGACATGTTTCTCGCGTTTTGTTATTAATCAAAAAATATCAAACTAAGCAATTATATTTGCTTATAACGCATCTTCCTCCCGCTTATTGTCCTACAACACCATCAAAAATCAATTTTTTTTTCACAATAATGACGGTCCTTTTCAAATATATGGCAATCAACATGTTGATACTTTGTTCTTTTTATTTTTCTTATCCTTATGCCGCCGCAAAAAGTAGCGCAGGTTGCACAAGACAATCAACAATCGACCCGATATCGTCATTCTCAAATTATCCCAGTTTCTTGACAGGTTTTGTCGTGTGGTACGAAAATTGCTGTGGTGGATATCATGAGTTATATTGACACGAAAGATATAGGAGTTTTCGACATTCTTGCCGGGCAGGATGACGAAATGATACAGCAGGGCAATGCCATCGTGGTGAGTGGCTTGCTTTTGGGCATCTGCAATCGGGGCACCTTTGCCTATCAGCTTAGCCAAAGTCACCATCAGGTTGGCCGCAACGGGGTCTTCTATGCTTTGCCGGGACAGCTTTTCTCGGTATTGGAATACAGCAATGACCTGAAAGCCACGGTTGTTTTCATCACGTCGGAGTATTTGTTGAAATTGGGTTCGCAGAACGAAATGTTACTCATGCGGGGCGACGAGTATCTAAGCGGAAAACTGCTGGAGGGTTTGAACAAACTGGATGAGATGGGCACTCAGGACATCGTTCTCGCCGATGAGGTGGGCGACGATATTCGCCACATTCTGGCAGTCCTTCGCCGCAGGGCCTACCCCCAAGTGAAGGAGAGTAACCTGATGCTGACCGTACCGCTGATACAAACCCTTCTGCTGCTCACCTTGGAGTCGCAATCCACAGGCAACGTGAAGGTCCGCTCCCTCTCTCGGCAGGAACAGCTGAGCAAGGATTTCTTCGTGCTCCTTCTTCGGCGACATAGGGAGGAACACGACGTTTCTTACTATGCTGAGCAATTGTTCGTTACGCCCAAGTACCTGAGTACTGTGGTGCGCAAAACCACAGGTTCTTCCGTGCAAGATTGGGTGGGACGCCTATTGCTGTTTGCCGCCAAAAGCCTTCTAAAAAACAGTCGCTTGAGCGTGCAGCAGATTGCTGATGAGTTGCATTTTTCCACCCCCTCATCCTTCATTCGTTTCTTCCATCGGCAGACGGGACTTACCCCTCGCCAGTATCGAATTAAGAAGTAGCCTTATTTCTTCGGGTCTATCTTGGCGTAGCCTTTGGCATCAGCTATGAAGGTAAATACCAACATCAGAATCAGGATGATGATGACCACGATAGCAACCACGTCAAGCATCCTCAGTTCGAATGGAAGGCCACATACAGTAACCCTTCTGCACCATTCACTCAGTCCCGAAAAGGCTATCAGTAGGGTGTTCACAATGATGATGATAAGCCGGAATTCGGTCGGTCCCATTTTGGCGTAGGTTAGTTTAAATTCGCCTTTTAGGTGGGCGTTGATGCTCACGTTGATGGTCATAATCAAATAAAGTGCATAGGCAATGAGCGCCAAGTCGAGGTGGACAAAGGGCGATAACCCCACCCCGATAAACATCATTCCCTCGTTCACGCAGTCGATGGTATGGTCGACATAATAGCCGAAGATGGGCCGCTGGGTATTGCGCACACGTGCCAAGGTGCCGTCCAGCGAGTCACCATACCAGTTGATGACCATTCCCAACGAGCTTAGCCACAACCATTGTATGTCGAGGTTGGAGAGGACGAATCCCGCTGCCACAACAGCTGCTCCAACAAAGCCTACGAAGGTCATTAGGTTGCTGCTAACCCATTTGGGTTGACGTTCTGCCAGCCACACCAAGGCTCGCTTTTCCATGCCGTTCAGCACAGAGGTCTGTATTCTTTTTGATTGTTTGATATCCATATTCGTTCTCTTTTAAAGTTGTGCAGAGAAAAGCCGTGCCAAACGTTCTTCTATATGATGACATATAGGTCTTTCGCTCCATTTCTTTGGAGTGATGAGCTCCGACTCTTTTTCGTCTGCGAGAAAGATTTTCTTTATCTCTTTTGCATATTCTATGCTCTCTATGAAGGCGTTAATCTCCATGTCTAAGAGGTAGCTGCGGGGGTCGATGTTGGTGGAACCAACGGTAGCCTTACAGTCGTCGCATACCATGATTTTGGAGTGCATGTAGCCTTTTTGGTAGAAGTAGATGTGAACGCCGGCCCCCAGCGCTTCTTGCATGTAAGATTTGGAGGCTAGCGGGGTCATGATGCCGCGGTCGCCCTTGGGCGGCAGGATGATGCGTACGTCCACACCCCTTCGTGCTGCGTTGCAGATGGAGCGCATCACTTCCTTGGTGGGGATGAAATAGGGCGACTCCCAATAGACATAGTGCTGGCTCTCGTCTACCATGCGACAAAATTCCTTCATGATAGTAGGCCCGTCGCCAATCGGACCCGAAGTGATTACTCGCACAGGTATTTCTCCCATTGATTCGACTTTGGGGAAATAATGGGGGGAAGCCAACAGGGTGCCCGACGCATAACGCCAGTCGCTGAGGAAAGCCTGCTGCAATTGTGCCACGGCGGGTCCCTGAATGCGTATCTGCGTGTCTCGCCATTCGCCCCATGATAGTCCTTGGTAGTAACGGTCGGCTATGTTCATGCCGCCCAGATAGCCTTTCTTGCCATCTATGACGACCACTTTCCTGTGGTTGCGGTAGTTGTCTTTCTTGCGCAGGAAAGGGATGTGTGTCGGGCCAAATCCACATACCTCTATTCCTTGCTCCTGCAGCTTGCGATAATACCATTTGCTTTTGAGGTTGGCTAAGTCGTCGTAGAGCAGCCTCACCTCCACACCCTCTTTGGCCTTCTTGGCCAAGGCGTTGCCGATACTTTGTCCTACCACATCTCCCTCGAATTTAAAGAATTGCACGTGGATGAACTGCTCTGCCTCCTCGATGTCTTCCAGCAACTGTTGCACCATTTGGCGGAAGTCGGGATAGGTCTCAATCTGGTTGTCTTGGATAGAGCGGTTGTCCAGGCGGGAGGCCAACTGCTCTCTGTCTGCCTCGCAGATAAGGGGAACTCTGCCGGGCTTGCTGGTAAGCCACAGCACCCAAACTAGCAATATGAGGAGGATGATGGCGAGGGTCATGTTATTCGTTTTGAGAGGATTGTGCTAATAGCGTTGGACTGTTGATAATCTCCATGAACTCTTCGCCTGTGATGGTTTCCTTTTCCAAAAGCACTTTGGCGGCGGCATCCATCTGGGCGCGGTTTTCTGTGATGATTTTCTTGGCCTTGGCATAGCTGTCGGCAATCAGCTGTCGCACTTCGTTGTCGATGTCGGCAGCGGTCTCAGGGGCACAAGCCAGCGAGGTGTCGCCTCCTAAGTAGGCCCCATTGACTGTCTCCAACGCCATCATGCCGTATTTGTCGCTCATTCCGTAGCGGGTCACCATGGCGCGGGCCAGTTTGGTGGCCTGTTCGATGTCGTTGCTGGCTCCGGTGGTGACGGTTCCACACATCAACTCCTCGGCCGCCCGGCCGCCCGTGAGGGTGGCTATGCGGTTCTGCAGCTCGCTCTTGCTCATCAGCACCTGCTCGCCGCTGTCCACCTGCATGGTGTAGCCCAAGGCTCCCGAGGTGCGGGGCACGATGGTTATTTTGTGTACTGGTGCCGACCCACCTTGGCGGGCAGCCACCATGGCGTGACCAATCTCGTGGTAGCTGATGATGCGGCGTTCTGTGTCCGAGATCATCTTGCCTTTACGTTGTGCGCCAGCCATTACGGTCTCGATGCTCTCTTCCAGGTCTTGCTGGCTGACCACCGTGCGACCCATGCGCACGGCCCTCAGGGCAGCTTCGTTGACGATATTGGCTATCTCGGCCCCGCTACTGCCCGCCATGGCCCGTGCTATCATGTTTAGAGAAATGTTTTCTTGGTGTTTTATATGTTTCAGGTGCACCTTGAGGATGGCCTCACGACCTTCCAAGTCGGGCAACTCCATCTGCACACGGCGGTCGAAACGTCCCGGACGCAGCAACGCTTTGTCCAACATTTCGGGGCGGTTGGTGGCAGCCAGAATGACCACGCCCTTGCGGCTGTCGAAACCATCCATCTCTGTCAGCAGTTGGTTGAGGGTCTGTTCGCGCTCATCGTTGCCGCCATATCCGCTGCTGTCGCGCCGTTTGCCAATCGCATCAATCTCGTCGATGAAGATGATGCAGGGTGCTTTCTCGTCGGCCTGCCTGAAGAGGTCGCGCACTTTGGAGGCTCCCATGCCCACAAACATCTGCACAAATTCCGAGCCGCTGATGGAGAAGAAAGGCACATGGGCCTCTCCTGCCACGGCACGGGCAATAAGAGTCTTGCCCGTGCCTGGAGGGCCAACCAACAATGCCCCCTTCGGCAGAGAGGCACCGATATCGGTGTATTTTGTAGGATTATGTAAGAAGTCGACCATTTCCTGTAGGGTCTCCTTGGCTTCGTCCTGTCCGGCCACATCCGCAAAGGTGGTCTTCACTTGGCTGTCGGCATAGATTTTGGCTCCGCTTTCGCCAAACGACATGAAATTACCTATGCCACCGCCTCGTTTCGACATCTTTTTCATCGTCAAGTTGAAGATGAGATAGAATAGTACGCCTGGCAGCACCCACCACATCAGGAAATTGGATATCGGTGAGTTCTCTTGCGGTATTTCTTGGGTGAAGACAATATGGCCGCTCTCGCTGCTGCTGGGAGCTTCAGACAAACGCTCCACCAACCCGGGGTCGTCCATCTGCCCCGTCACGTAGGTAACATTCTTGCCGTTTTTATCTTTGTCATCGATGGAAAAGAAGATTTTATTGTCTTTGATCAGCACCTCTTCCACCTTTCCTTCGTTCACATACTGCGTAAAGGTGCCGTAGTCGGTCTCTTTCAGTTGCGACTTTACCAGCAGCGGCTGCAAAAAGCCGTTGAATAGCAAAAGCAAGCAGAAGGCTGTGATGAAAGGCCACCACGAGCTGATCCAGCTTTTACCCTGTTTGTTGTCATTCGGTTGTTGTTGGTTAGTTTTCATTCTGTATGTCTGTTTTTTGATAACTATTTTACGTGTTCCGTAGCTACCCCTATCAATTCTTTTGCCATTCCCATCCCGTTCCCTCAATAAAAAACCTCCATGCACATTTTAGGCGCAATTGGGTATATTTTTTGTCATATATTCGGCTAAAATGGCAGTACTTTGCAGTCGAACGGAATACTCTGTCCCCTCCCAATGACTTTCTCTGGAATTGGTTGAAAGTTTAAGCCTAAATTCTTATTGTTGGCACAATAATTGGTCAGGATGTGCGTTAATAGATTTTGTTGAACAAAAAATTAGATGCAGAAAAATGACTAGGAGAACCTTGAAACTGACGTTGTTGCTGTTGCTGGGGCTGATGATGGTGGTGCCTGCTCAGGCCCGCAAGAAGCCCAACTACGAGATTACGCTGAAGATAGATAAAGGTCCTGACACGATGATATTGTTGGGTCACTACTATGGGCGCGGCAATCAGGTGCTGGACACGGCCTACCGCGACAAGAAGGGCCGTTTTGTCTTCACGAGCTATGAGGACACGCTGCCCGAAGGCCTCTTTTTCTTTGCCAACTCCAAGGGTCATTATGTGGACTTTGTGGTGTATGGCGAGCGGCCGTTTTTTGACTTCGAGACCGAGCAGCGCGACTGGACTTCGTGCATGAAGGTGAAAGGGAGCAAGGAGAATGCCTTCTTCTTTGCCTTCCACCGCGAGGAGGGAGTCATCGTCGAGGAGATGGACCGCCAGCGGATGCTGATGGATTCAGCAACGTATGCCCCATTTTACCGCCAGCAGATGAAACGGCTGGATAGCCTCAGGATTGCCTACGCCGAGCGCGATCCGGATCGGTTCCTCTCGCGCATGATGTTGGCCACCAAGGAGGTGCTGCCTCCCATGGTAAGCCCGCAGGGTGATACCCTAACCGAGCAACAACGGCGCGACTACTACATTGGTCACTATTTCGACAACATGCCTTTGGAGGACAACGCCATCGTGAATACACCACGTCCGGTCTTCTACGACCGTGTGATGGGCTATTTCGACAACGTGTTGCGCTATGCGCCCCCGCAGACCCTCATCCAGTATATGGACCCCGTGCTCGACCGCGCCAAGAAGGCCCCCAACGTGTTCCAGTACTTACTGGTGAATCTGGTACAAAAATACTTGCAGAGCAAGGTGATGGTTTATGACGAGGTGTATGTCCACCTGGTGCAGAAATATTATGCCTCGGAGGATAACTGGTGGACTTCGCCCAGCTCGATAGACAAGGAATCGCAGCGCGCCGCCAAGTGGGAACGTCTGCTTGTGGGCAAGGAGGCACCGGAGCTGATTTTGTTTGACACCCTTCGAGTGCCCCATTCGCTCCACGCCATGCCCTACAAATGGAAACTGCTGATTTTCTGGTCGCCCAACTGTGGCCATTGCCAGCATATTATACCCGAGGTGTACAGGATATTTGAGAAATATCAGCAGGAGTATAACATGGTGGCCTACACCATCCTGAGCGACCCTGACGACAAGACCCGCAAGGAGTGGAAAGAGTTTATGAAGGAGCACGGCATGAACAGCCCCAACTGGCTGAGCCTGGACGGTGGGGAGGCCAATGTGGATTGGCATGACGTGTATGACATCCAGTCGACCCCCCAGATATACCTTTTGGATGAGAACAACATCATTCAGGCCAAGAAGCTGGGCGAGACGACCTTGGAGAACATCCTCACGGCCATTTGTGGCACCCAGCATTAGTCCCTCTGGGGAGAGCATGGCGCCTATAGAAAGAAAAAACCAAAAAATACAAGAATATGACAAAAAAAACTACACTTGTTGCCCTCGGCTTTGCGGCCATGACGCTGTTGGCCACGGGTTGTAAAAAGACTATGGATAATCCTTTTTTTAACGAATGGGGTACCCCCTATGAGATTCCCGATTTTGCCAAGATCAAAACGGAACATTACATGCCGGCCTTTGAGGAGGGCATGAAGCGTCAGATGGAAGAGATTGACGCGATTGTCAACAACAGCGAGGCTCCCACCTTTGCCAACACCGTGGAGGCCTACGAGTATTCGGGTGAGCTGCTCAACACCGTTTCGGGTGTTTTCTTCAACCTCAGCGAGTGCGAGAACAGTCCCGAGATGGAGGCCATTGCCGAGGAGGTGACACCCCTGCTGTCGGCCCACGGCGACAACATCGCCCTCAACGCCAAGCTTTTTGAGCGCATCAAGACGGTGTATGACCAGCGCGAGAGCCTCGGTCTCAATCCCGAGCAGATGCGTCTGCTGGAGGAGACCTATAAGGGCTTTGTGCGCAGCGGTGCCAACGTGCCGCAGGAGCAGCAGGCCCGTTTCCGCGAGCTGAACGAGCAGATTGCCTCGCTCACCCTCCGCTTTGCCCAGAACGTGCTGAAGGCCACCAATGACTACCAGCTGGTGCTCGACACCGCCCCGGCAGGTCTCACCCCCGACCAGATTGCTGCCGCCAAGGAGGCTGCCGATGCCGATGAGGCCACCAAGGGCAAGCTGGTCTTCCAGCTGAATATGCCCAGCTGGGAGCCTTTCATGCAGAACTGTCAAGACCGCCAGTTGCGCAAACAGATGTGGGATGCCTACACCAGCCGTTGCAACGGAGGCGAGTTTGACAACACCAAGATTATCGACACCCTGACCAACCTGCGCCTTGAGCGCGCCAACATCCTGGGTTTTCCCAGCCATGCCGACTATGTATTAGAGGACTGCCTGGCCAAGACTCCCCAGAACGTCATCAGCTGCCTGATGCAGATTTGGACACCCGCTTTGGCCAAAGCCAAGAAGGAGTGTGCCGAATATCAGAAGATGATCAAGGCCGACGACCCTACCGCCAAGCTTGAGCCTTGGGATTGGCGCTACTATAGCGAGAAGTTGCGCAAGGAGAAATACGAGCTGGAGGACAGCGTAGTGCGCCCCTATTTCTCGTTGGATAACGTGCGCGAAGGCGCTTTTGCCACCGCCAACAAGCTCTACGGCATCACTTTCCGCGAGAACCCAGAGCTGCCCACCTATAACAAGGAGGCCCACGCGTATGAGGTGATGGACGGTGGAGAGGTGATTGGCATCCTGTATATGGATTTCTTCCCCCGTGCCAGCAAGCGCAGCGGAGCCTGGATGACCGAATTCCGCGGACAGAAGGTCAACCAGCAGGGCGAGAACGTCATCCCCATCATCCAGGTGGTGTGCAATTTCACCAAGCCCAGCGGCAACAAGCCTTCGCTGCTCAACTTCGACGAGAGCGAGACCCTCTTCCACGAGTTCGGCCATGCCCTCCACGGCCTCTTGAGCAAGTGCCACTATCCTTCGTTGGCCGGTACCAATGTGCCACGCGACTTTGTGGAGCTGCCCTCACAGATCATGGAGAACTGGTGCCGCAATCCGCAGGTGATGAAGACCTACGCCAAGCACTATCAGACCGGCGAGGCTATTCCCGATGCCTTGATTGAGAAGATTGCCGCTGCCCAGACCTACGGCCAGGGCTTTATCAACACCGAGCTGCTGGCTGCCTCGCTGCTGGATATGGACTACCACAGCATCACCCAGAAACAGCCCATCGACGCCAACGCTTTCGAGCAGGAGCACCTGAACAGGATCGGCCTCATCCCCGAGATTATCAGCCGCTACAAGAGCACTTATTTCCAGCATATTTTCACCACAGGGTACGATGCTGGCTACTACAGCTACACTTGGACGGCCATCCTCGACCACGATGCCTTTGCGGCCTTCGTTGAGAGCGGCGACCTGTACAATCCCGACCTCGCCAAGAAGTTCCGCCACATCTTGGAGAGTGGCAACACCGTTGAGCCCATGGAGCTCTACCTCCAGTTCCGTGGCAAGGAACCCAGCGTAACACCCCTCCTCAAAGACAGAGGACTCATTTAATGAAAAAAAGTTGATGGTTGAAAGTTGAGTGTCGGTTTCGACATCAACTTTCAACTATCAATTGTCATCTTTCTAATACGATAAACAATAACATTTTTAACAATAAAACTATGTCAGAAGAACCTACCGTCAAGAAACTCTTCCGCAAAGCCACCGACAAGAAGATTGCCGGCGTTTGTAGTGGTATTGCCGAATATTTGAATATCGATGTCGCCGTGGTGCGCATCATCTTCCTTATTGCGTTGCTGTGTGGAAGCTTAGGACTCTGGATATACCTCATCGTCTGGATTTGCACACCGGAGAGGTAATTAGTTAGACCCAATTAACCTTATCTATTATGAAAAAAGTATTCCTCTTGCTGACTGTCCTCCTCTTGTCCCATAACCTTTGGGCACAGGAGGCCGACAGTACGGAGAATCATTTCGTTACCCCCGATTTCCGGTTGATTTATCGGAATTGCTCCGACACGTCGAGCAATTTCTATTATCCCAAGCTGATTTCGCGCTTTGCACAGGTCGACACTACGCTGACGCTTGCCGAGTTGCAGGCTTTCTACTATGGGCAGGCGTTCCAGCCCAATTACGCCCCTTATGGCCTTGGAATAGTGCAATTCGACCGTATTCGCGCCATCATGAGCAAGGAGGAAGAGCCCACACGTGTCGACTTTGACAGCATTGTCTACTATGCCGACCAGGTGGTTGCCGACCATCCTGCCGAGCCGATGGCGTACTACTATAAGTTCATCGGCCTCAATGCAATCTATCAATACTATGGAGGAGACACGTTGGAGCGCAATAAAGCACAGCTGCAGTTTCAGATGCTTTTCTATACTATCGAGAGTACGGGAAATGGTATCAGCACCTCACAGCCTTTCTATGTAGTGTCCACTTCGCACGAGTATATGATGCTGAATATGTATGGCTTCGCGCCAAAGGGACAGGCCTTGATTTCGGATGATGATCATTCCTTCGATTTGATTTATCTTCAGGAAAACGAATATGGGGTGGATTCGCTCTACTTTAATATCGACCTCCTGTTCAATTATCTCTCGCAGTTGTTTGCAAACTCTTTCGACC
Organism: Bacteroidales bacterium; assembly: GCA_016280915.1. Taxonomy (GTDB): domain Bacteria; phylum Bacteroidota; class Bacteroidia; order Bacteroidales; family P3; genus Colimorpha. Next base: position 21,067 of record JAEEHQ010000115.1, on the reverse strand, counting down.
CAACAGAGTCGGTTACTTCGGTGGAGCTATCTGTCGGGACCAAGTTTGTCTTGGAGTTGAATAAAACCAAGCGCCATAAGAGTACCTTCCGCATCCTTGCTATGGATAAGGTGACTGACACGCTTTATAGTGATGACCCCAAACTGTTCCCCGATACCATCCCCGAAAATCAGGTGATAGGCTATTTTGCTCCGACCCGCCTTTCGGACAACAAGAGTGGCAAGGTGTTCAATTGTCTGATATTTAAAAGCAATGCCAAGAAGGATATGCTCTTCATGGACACCGAAATACGCTATGGAAGTTTTTCTGACTATGAGTCCACCTCCAACAGCGGAATCCCTCGTGGCGTACTGATAATCGAGATGTGGCCCAGCACAGTCAAATCCCTCCTCATCAGCAATATCCGCACCCAAGAGAAAAAACCCTGAAACCTGCTGCCACCGCCTCTAACGCTAACCTCAGACCTGGAAACAGTCACCATAGCGAATGGCTCTACGGGATTTGTTGGCAACCATCAACCATGGCTCAAACCCCAGCATGAACGTTCTTTTTGGCGACACATTGTGCATGGTATTAGATGTCACGATACGCTATTTTTTCCGAAGTGAGACGGCACCATGCGACTCCGTCCTCTAAGTACGAGATTAAACCCAAATCGGTTATTAGGGTTTATGGCAGATTAGTATTTGTTTTGAGCAGATTGGCCGCATCGCTGGCGACCGTTGCGTAAAGCGAGAGCAGAGAAAGCTCGCTTGCTCTGCCGAGCCAAAGCAACGTCAACGAAGTTAAGACATAGCGGGCTATGGCGAGACAGGGATGTGGACAAGATGCCGAAAAAAATGCTGATATGGCAAAAACAGACAAAAGAAATGAAGAAAAGATATAAAGTCGGTCTAATGATCGATTTGGGTTAAAATCTGCCCGCACTTGAGAAAAGAGAGAGAACCCCGTCAAGAATACTCTCCTTAGGGATTGAAAAAAGAAGAGGCGCTGGACGTAGGCCAGCGCCACCTAAATGTTTTGCTTTGTTGTATATTAGATTTCGGCCATCACCTGCTGAGCCAGTTCGTTGGCACGCATTTCGGTGTGGGCTTCGCTGTAGATGCGGATGATGGGTTCGGTGTTGCTCTTGCGCAGGTGTACCCAGCCATCTTCAAAGTCGATCTTCACGCCGTCGATGGTGCTCACCTGGCAGCTCTTGTCGGCATTGTATTTCTCGGCCACTTTTTTCAGCAGGGCATCTACATCCATGTCAGGCGTCAGGTCCTTGCGGTTCTTGCTGATGATGTAGTCGGGATAGGTTTTGCGCAACTCGCTCACCTTCATGCCTTTCTTGGCCAACAGGGTGAGGAAGAGGGCTACGCCTACCAGCGCGTCGCGGCCATAGTGGAGTTCGGGATAGATGACACCGCCGTTGCCCTCGCCGCCGATGACGGCATTGTTTTTGCGCATCAGGGTGGTTACGTTCACCTCGCCCACGGCGGAGGCAGCATATTCGCAACCGCTGTATTTGCGGGTTACGTCACGCAGGGCGCGAGAGGAGGACATGTTGGACACGGTGTTGCCAGGGGTGTGTTGCAGCACATAGTCGGCCACACTCACCAGCGTGTATTCCTCGCCGAACATTTCGCCCGTTTCGCAAACCAAAGCCAGGCGGTCTACGTCGGGGTCAACCACGATGCCGAGGTCGCAATGTTCTTTGACCACGGTATCGGCAATCTGGGTGAGATTTTGGGGAATGGGTTCAGGATTATGGGCAAAATGGCCGGTGGGGTCGCAGTTGAGTTCCACCACATCCTTCACGCCCAAGGCACGAAGCAGGCGGGGAATGGCGATACCGCCGGTGGAGTTCACAGCATCAACAGCCACGCGGAAATTGGCTTTGGCAATGGCTTCTTTGTCAACCAGTTTCAGGCCCAGCACGCGCTCGATATGGTGGTCGATGGTGTTGAGGTCCTCGGTCACCTGTCCCAGTTGGTCTACATCGGTGTAGGTGTAGTCTTCGCTGTCGGCAATGGCAATCACCTCGTTGCCTTCGGCAGCGTCGATGAACTCGCCACGGGCGTTGAGCAGCTTCAGGGCGTTCCAATGTTTAGGATTGTGGGAGGCGGTGATGATGATGCCACCGTCGGCATGGCGGTCGATGACAGTCATTTCGGTGGTTGGCGTGGTGGAGAAACCGGTCTCAATCACGTCGATGCCCATGCCCTGCAGGGTGCCCACCACTAAGCGGTCGACCATGGCACCAGAGAGGCGTGCGTCGCGGCCCACCACAAGGGTGAGGCGTTTGCCGTTGGCATTGCGGCGTTGTAAGAAGGTGGCAAAAGCTGTGGTGAATTTCACCACATCGATGGGGCTGAGGCCGTCACCCGGCTTGCCGCCGATGGTGCCACGAATGCCCGAGATGGATTTGATAAGGCTCATACTTTTATGTTTTACAATTACTTTATTCTTTTAGTTTCTGTTTGGCAGAAAGTTGGGGGGCTTATCTTGTTGGCGTTCTGATTTTTCCCCACTTTATTCTGCATGTATCTCGTCTTTAACGCAATTATCTCTTTTTTATTGCTAAATTGACAAAAAAAGTTTTGAGTTGGCTGTAGGGGTGATGTTGTTTTGTCCAACGCAATTGCGGCAAAAGGAAGGGTAGGAGGGACACACGGCAGTAGGGTGCTTTTGGAGGCGATGCCCTGTTCTACCAGTCTGTCCGCCTGCAAAGACCACTATTTTACAAAAAAGTTAGTGTGGCTCGGATTTTTTTTGTATATTTGCTTTTTTAAAAATAGAATAATATTATGTCTATTCTTTTGGCTGACAAAAGGATAGGCAAATTTGGACATGTTATGCACATCGCTATTGCAGGAAATATAGGCTCTGGAAAGACCACTCTCACGAAGATACTGGCACGCCACTATGGCTATCGCCCTATTTTCGAGTCGACAGAGACGAATCCCTATATCAACAGTTTCTATGAGGATATGCGCCGTTGGTCGTTCAATATCCAGATTTACTACCTCCATACTCGCACCCGCCAGCTCCTCGACATCCAGAAAGAGGCTCCCAATATCATTCAGGACCGCACCCTTTATGAAGATGCTTATATCTTCACGCCCAACCTCCATGCCATGGGATTGATGAACACCCGCGATTTCGACAACTACCAGGAGACTTTCGAGCTGGTGGCTTCTTTCCTCCAGCCCCCCGACCTCCTCATCTATCTGCGGGCCGATGTGCCTACCCTTATCCGCCACATTCAGACACGCGGACGCGAATACGAGAACAGCATCCGCCTCGACTACCTCACCGGCCTCAACAAACGTTATGAGGACTGGATTGGCAAATACCACAAAGGCAAGACCATCGTTGTGGACCTCAACAAACTCGACTTTGTTGAACGCGATGAGGACCTGGGCTCCGTTTACAACATGATTGATGCCGAGATCAACTCCCTGTTTAACTAACCACTCCAGAGCCACTCACAACTCACGATAGAATAAGATGAAAGTACTTGCCGTTATACCTGCCCGCTACGCTTCGACCCGTTTCCCCGGCAAACCGCTGGCCTTACTGGCCGGCAAGCCCATTATCCAGTGGGTGTGGGAGCATGCTGCCTGCTGTGGCGACGGCGACAACACGGGCGCAAGTGTCATCACCGAGGCCATGGTTGCCACCGACGACCAACGCATTGTCGAAGCTGTGCGTCAGTTTGGAGGCAAGGCCATGATGACCAGCAGCCAGCACAGGAGCGGCACCGACCGCTGCGGCGAGGTGCTTCGCAACCTCGAGGCGCAGGGTTGCTACTATGATGTGGTTGTCAACGTGCAGGGCGACGAGCCTTTCGTCCAGCAGAGTCAGCTCGCTTCTTTGGTAGGCTGCTTTGCTGACGCTTCTACCCAGATTGCCACCCTCAAAACGGCCATCAGCAGTCAGCAGGAGCTGCTTTCGCCCAACAATGTCAAAGTGGTTTGTGGAAAGGAAGACAGGGCCATCTATTTCAGCCGTCAGCCCATTCCTTACCTGCGTGGCGTTGACCAGGGAGAATGGCTTGAACGTCAACCCTATTTCAAGCATGTGGGCATCTATGCTTTCCGCTCCGAAGTACTTAAAAAGGTGGTTGAACTGCAACCCTCTCCGTTGGAGATGAGCGAGTCGCTGGAACAGCTGCGCTGGCTGGAGAATGGCTACCGAATTCAGGTTCGTACCACCCAACAGGCCAATATTGGCATCGACACCCCCGAGGACCTTGCCGCTGCCGAACAATTTTTGCTAAACAAGAAAAAATAATATACCTTATGAATATAACTGATCTTATCGTAGAATTCATCAAAGAAGGAAATGTAGTGGAATTCCCAGGCATGGGAACCCTGACCAGCAGCACCGTGAGCGCCCATCACGATGCCGCTTCTGGCACCTATTATCCTGCCCGCCGCACCGTGGTGATGAACAACACCCAGAGTGGCAACCAGGCCATCATCCGCAAGATTGCCGAGAGCGAGTGCGTGACTGTGGAGATTGCAGAAATGATGTGGAAGAACTATGTGGGTGCCCTGAACGATAAACTTCAGCGTGACCCCAAGGGCCACGAGTTCAGCGGTATCGGAACGATGCACCGCATGGGCAATAAGGTGGTCTTCGATGCCAAGGAAGGTCTCGACCTCGATGCCGACAAGCGTCGCGAGCAGCCTTTGGAGAATGTGGCTACCTATACTCCCAAGAATGTGGAGGACCCCTTTGCCGCCTTTGAGAAACCGGCTGAGCCTTCTCCCGCGCCAGAGCCTGTGCCCGCACCCGCACCTGCCCCCGCTCCCGCTCCTAAACCCGAGCCCAAGCCGGAGCCTAAGGTTGTGGAGCCCACGCCTGCACCCGAACCCAAGAAGGTGGAAGAGCCTACGCCCAAACCCGTCATAGAACCTGTGGTTGCTGCCGCCGCTGCCGCTGCTACTACTGCCGCTGCCAGCGCTTCGGCTGAACATCTGTCGGAGGTGAAGAAGATGCTGGACGAGATTCCCGCTTCTCCCAAGACTGCCAAGGAGGCCCGCCGTGCCGAGAAGGCTGCTGCCAAGGCTGAGAAGGAGGCTCGCAAGGCTGCTGAAAAGGCTGAGAAGGAGACTGCCAAGAAGGCTGCTCTGCTGGCAAAGGAGAAAGAGGCTGCTGCCAAGGAGGCCGACAAAGCCCTCCGTCAGCGCGAGAAAGCTGCCGCCAAGGCCGAGAAGAAAGAGATACAGACCGTTGGCACTCCTGTTCCTCTCGCCCATGTCGAGGACAAGGAGAAGAAAGAGAAGAAACGCGGCTGGCTATGGATTGTCCTGTTGCTCCTGCTGGCTTTGATTGGTTGCGCCATCTACTACTTTATCAACAGAGGCGGTCAGAACGATGGTGTCGACAGCTATGCCAAGGAGGTGAATTGGAGCCGTTATGATGCTTCTGACCTGTTGCCAATGGGCAATCTCGACATGGATATGCTCAACCTGCAGGAATTCGATGAGAACAGAATTGCCAACACAGTTAACAACGTGCATGTGTACATGTCAGAATATATCCACAACTTCCTGCTGGCACGTCACTATAGCAACGCTTTTGCACCCATGATGAACAGCATCGACCAGTATGCCAACGAGCGTCTGCATGAGTTGATGGTGCCCGGCATGAGTACCAAGCGTTTCCATCCCTACAACGATTTCTGGATGAACAGCCATCTCAACAGCTATAAGGCTTGGGGCAGTCGCTATTACCAGTACAAGGTGCAGGGAGAATTGATGGATGTGGAACTGCTGGAAAATATATTGGATGACTTGGTTGTGCGGCTTGGCTTGCATGCCGATGGTTTCGGATTGACCAACAAGGGCGCTGCTGGCAAAGACAAGGGCAACCAATACAAGTCGCTCGTCGACCGTCCCTTCGAAGAGACCGTCCCCGAGGCTCCTACTTTCCGCAACAGCAAGCAGGGCTATGACATCATTGCAGGTTTTGCTACCGATAAGAAAAAGGCCAACAAACTGGCCAACCAGCTGAAGAAACTGGGTAGCGATGCCTACATCATCAGTAAGTCTGGCGGCTACTACATCAGCATGGGTTCCGCACCCACGCTCACCGCTGCTCAGGCCATGGAGAATCATATCAAGGGTTGGTACCAAGGTCCCGTTTCTATCAAGAATTTCAACGAATAATACCCACAAGAACCAAAACGAATGGGACACCACAAGTTAGAACGCTTCGCTGAAAATCTCACCTTCCCTAACCTCTTTCAGGTCTCATACGAGATGCTGAAAGAGCAGGGCTTTGCCCTCCGTGGCAGATGGAACAGCTTCTTTGCTAACGACAATTCCATCACGTTGGAGTTGGGGTGTGGCAAAGGCGATTATACTGTGGCATTGGCTCGTATCCATCCCGACCGCAACTATATCGGGGTGGACATTAAAGGAGCCCGCATGTGGCGTGGTGCCAAAACCAGCAATGAGGAGCAGATGCACAACGTGGCTTTCCTCCGCACCCGCATAGAGTTGATAGAGCAATTCTTCGCACCAGAGGAGGTTTCGGAGATTTGGATTACATTCCCCGACCCTCAGCCCAAGAAGGAGATGAAGAGGCTCACCAGCGAGCGTTTTCTCAGCTATTACAAGCATTTCCTCCGTCCGGGAGCCCCCATCCACCTGAAAACCGACTCGCAGGAGCTGCATGACTACACACTCAACGAGGTGATTCCTGCTGGTGGCTACCGTGTTGAATATGCCACACAGGACCTCTATGCCACACCGGCTGCCGACCATCCTGAGATACCTTCGTTGCAGGAGGCTCAGATGACGCAGACTTTCTACGAGCGGATGTTCCTTGCCGAGGGTAAGCCCATCACCTATCTGAAATTTTATTTATCCTAACTCCAAGGGTAAGCAAACAAATAATATTGTATTAATATATAAAAAGTTTAATTTTATGTCAGGACACAACAAATGGTCAAAGATTAAGAGAGCCAAAGGTGCAGCAGATGCCAAGCGCTCCAAACAGTATTCGAAAATTCTGAAAGAGGTAGCCGTAGCCGTTCGCGAAGGCGGTCCTGATCCCGAGAGTAACCCCCGTCTGCGTCTGCTCGTGCAGAATGCTCGCGGCTGCAACATGCCCAAAGACACCTTGATGCGTGCTATCAACAAGGCTAGCGATAAGGATGCCGCTGTGCTTCAGGAGATTACTTTCGAGTGTCATGTAGCCCACGGTATCGCCCTGTTTATTGAATGTCTGTCCGACAACAATATGCGTACCGTTGCCAACGTTCGTAGTATTATGAACAAGAACGGTGGCACCATGGAAACCAACGGCAGCCTCAGCTTCCTCTTCACCCGCAAGGGCGTATTTGTGATTCCCCGCAAACCCGACATGAATATTGAAGAGTTGGAGATGACTTTGATTGACGGTGGTCTGGAAGAGATGGAGGTCGACGACGATTACCTGACCCTCTACACTGCCTATGAGGACTTTGGCAACATGGTGAAAATGCTGGAAGAGTTGCATATCGATTGCGAGAGTGCCGAGCTGCAGCGTATTCCCAACACCACCCGCGAGATTGATGAAGACTCTATCCGCAAGGTCTTGAAGGTCATCAACCTGCTCGAAGAGGACGACGATGTCACCAATGTCTTCCACGACATGGAGATTCCCGACGATTTCGAAGAAGACGAATGAAACTCTATTTAGTCCCCACTCCTGTTGGCAACCTCGGCGACATGACTTATCGTGCCGTCGAGGTGCTCAAGGGGGCAGATCTTATCTTGGCAGAGGACACCCGTACCTCGAGGGTGGTGCTGCAGCATTATGGTATCAACACACCGCTGCAGTCCTACCATATCTTTAATGAGCACCAAACGTTGCAAAGCGTGGTTGACCGTTTGTTGAGCGGAATGACCATAGCCCTGGTTACCGACGCGGGCACTCCAGGCATCAGCGACCCCGGCTTTTTGTTGGTGCGCGAATGTGTCAAAAACGACATTCCAGTAGAGACCCTCCCAGGTGCAACAGCTTTTGTCCCCGCCTTGGTAGACAGCGGATTGCCCTGCGACCGCTTTGTCTTTTTGGGTTTCCTACCCCACAAGAAAGGGCGTCAAACCGCTGTGAACCAATTGTCCGGAGAGACCCGCACGATGGTTATCTATGAGTCGCCTTACCGTTTGGTCAAACTCTTGGAGGAACTGATGGCGGTATTGGGCGAAGAGCGTCAGGTGAGTGTTTCTCGCGAGATTAGCAAACTGCACGCCGAGACCGTTCGTGGAACCCTCCGCGAAGTCCATACGCTCTTTTCCACCAAAGAGGTGAAAGGCGAGATTGTGGTCGTCCTTAGCGGAGAATAGTGCTCACCTTTTTCCCCACCTATTTGTGAAACTCTAACTTGAAAAGATGTTGTAGATAGAATAGGTATTTTTTTTATCACCAACTCCCAAGTAAAAGTACAATCCGACAAACAAAAACTAATAGCTGACAATTGTAACTTCCCTCGTCACTTCCCATAAAATGAAAGAAACATGCCATTAGAAGTTTTCCTCAACCGACTCCTCTGTGCCATGCTTGCCGGTATTCTCATCGGCATCGAACGTCAGTTGCGTAAGCGCAATGCAGGCCTGGCGGTGAACTCGCTGGTTTCTGTGGGTGCCTGCATCTTTATACTGATTTCCGAAAGTGTTATCACCGCTGCTATCCAAAGTGGTGGTTTGGTTAATAACGACAATTTGCGTGTCCTCTCGCAAGTGGTCACCGGCATCGGCTTCCTTGGAGCCGGTGTCATCATGAAGGATGGCTTCTCCATCCACGGACTGGGTAGTGCTGCCACCATTTGGTGTAGTGCTGCCGTTGGCTGTCTTTGTGGCTACGGCATGTGGCGGCAGGCTGCCATCGCCGTTGCCGCGGTAGTCTCCATCAACTGGATTGTCAAAAATATTGAGATCTACGTTGAAAAAAAACACGAGGACAAGAATAAATAAAACTGAAACTTTTTATTCCTTATTGCGTATAATAGTAATGCAGAACACCTATTGCGCGCGAGCGTGAGGTATGGAAGAATGAATTGTTTATGTGCTATTATACGTTTTAAATGAAGAAATATAATACTCCAGAAGAAAGATTAGAGATGGATTTAGAACTTGACGAACTTTCTGCCGATGACAACATGGCTCCAAGAGCCGAAATTATACCTTTGGTTTCCAAAGATGACGAATCGTTCCTGCTGTTCGAGGATAGTGTCCCCGATGAGATGCCTTTGCTGCCCATCCGCAGCAATGTGTTGTTCCCTGGTGTGGTGATGCCTATCTCTGTGGGCCGCAAGAGTTCGCTGGTTTTGGTACGCCAAGCCGAGCGCAAGGGACTGCGTATCATCGCCTGCACCCAGCGCAACGATGTAGACAACCCCACAATTGAAGATATCTACAACATTGGTGTCATCGCCCGTGTGCTGCGGGTGATTGAGATGCCACGGGGCGAATGCATGGCCGTTGTTCAGGGCACCATGAAGTGCAGCCTCGAGACCATCACCCGCACCGAACCCTATTATATGGGACGTGCCACCCTGCTGAACGAAAACATCAAAGAGGAGCACCCCCGTGCTTTTCATAGTCAGGTTAGCGCTATCCGCAAACGCTATGCCGAGCTGCAACAGAAGAAAAGTAATGGTAGGGGCTTGGCCGCCAAGGATGTGATCAGCTCGTTGAGCAACATCGGTAGCGACCGCATCCTGGTCAACTATGTGGCCTCCCATTTGGACGTTTCAAGCAACGACAAGCAGATGCTTCTTGACTGCTTTGGCTATGAACGCCGTGCCGAGATGGTGCTGGAGTTTATTGACAACGAGCAGGAGTACTTCCGTTTGCGCGAGGACATACAGGACAAAACCCGCCAAGAGATGGACCGCCAGCAACGTGAGTATTTCCTCAATCAGCAGATGCGTGTCATTCAGGATGAACTGGGTGGCTCACCTGCTGACCAAGAGATACAGCACTTGCAGGAGCGTGCGGCAAAGAAAAAATGGCCCAAGGCTGCCGATGATGCTTTTATGCACAGCATCGAGAAACTGCGCCGTACCCCGCCGCAGACCCCCGATTACACCGTTGAAATCAATTATGCCGAGCTGCTCCTCGACCTCCCTTGGGAGAAATATAGCAAGGATGACCTCCGCACCTCCCATGCCATGAAGGTGCTCGACAAAGACCACTATGGCATGGAAAAGGTGAAGGAACGCATCGTCGAATATATCGCTGTTCTCAGCCTCAAGGGCGATATGAAGAGCCCCATTCTCTGCCTTGTGGGTCCTCCGGGCACGGGCAAGACCTCTTTGGGCAAGAGCATTGCGGCCGCCATGAAGCGCAAGTATGTGCGTGTGGCCTTAGGTGGTCTGCACGATGAGGCCGAAATACGCGGACACCGCAAAACCTATGTGGGTGCCATGCCTGGCCGTATCATCCAGAGTATCAAGAAAGCAGGTGTCAGCAACCCTGTCTTTGTGCTTGACGAGATAGACAAGGTGCAGGGTATGAGCCACAACGGTGACCCCACCTCAGCTCTCCTTGAGGTGCTGGACCCCGAGCAGAACAACGCTTTCCACGACAACTACCTCGACCTGGACTATGACCTCTCCAAGGTCCTCTTTGTCGCAACAGCCAATTCCCTCAGCACCATACAGCCCGCTCTGCTTGACCGTATGGAGGTGATAGACCTGAGTGGTTATATTCTTGAGGAGAAGCTGGAAATAGCCCAGCGTCATCTTATCCCCCGCCAATTGGTTGAGCACGGCTTTGATCGCCATTCCCTTAAGTTTAGTAATGAGTTGCTGACCACTATTATCAACGACTATACGAGGGAGAGTGGCGTGCGCCAGTTGGAGAAGACAATAGCTAAGATTATCCGTCGCCGTGCCGTGCAATTGGCCGATGGACAGAAAATCAACAAGACCATCCAGGCTTCTGAGCTGAAAGAAATACTCGGCCTCCCCATCCACAATAGCGAACGTCGTGGCAATGAGCCTAAGGTGGGCGTAGTCACAGGTCTGGCTTGGACCCAAGTGGGAGGCGAAATTCTCTTTATCGAGTCTAGCATTAGCAAGGGCAAGGGGACGCTCACCATGACAGGTAATCTTGGCGATGTCATGAAGGAGTCGGCAACCTTGGCATTCGAATACCTCAAGTCTAATGCCGACCATTTTGGTGTGGATATGGAGAAGGTGGAGAATAGCAACATCCACATCCATGTGCCTGAAGGAGCCACTCCCAAGGATGGCCCCTCGGCGGGCATTACCATGTTTGTGGCAATGGTCTCCGCCTTCACGCAGAAACGGGTCATCCCTACCGTTGCCATGACGGGTGAGATTACCCTTCGGGGACAGGTGACACCTGTGGGTGGCATAAAGGAGAAAATCCTTGCTGCCAAGCGTGCCGGCATTACCGACCTCATCCTATGCGAAGATAACCGACGCGACATCGAGGATATTCCGCAAGAGTATCTTGCTGGCCTCACATTCCATTACATTCGTGAGATGAAAGAGGCCCTGCCTATTGCTTTCGAGAAATAATGACAGTATGAAAAAGAATGCCATCTACTTGACCCTTTTGCTTACCGCATTTGTCCTGCAGGCTCAGCGGCCCATCACAGTTATTCCACAGGATAATGTCAAACTATCGTGGGGCCTTAAAAACCTCACCGTGGTTGATGGGCATCTTTATGGATGCAGCAATGGCGTTATGGTGGGCTCAGAAATGTCCGGAGGCATGGTTTACATGCTCAGGCCTGATACCCTCGCCCACTATCTGGGTTCCGATTTCAGCTATGTGGTGCGTAATCCGTATGATAGCCTGCTCTATTTCTCCCGCATGGATGCCTCCAGCGGACGCTACGGTCTCTATGTCCATGTCAAAGACCGGGGCCGCAAAAACCGTCAAGTGGATGCCAATAGCTGGAATATGGCACTCTACCACCCTACCTTTTCCTCCGATGGCAAGATGATGGTCTTTTCTTCGCAGAACAAAGTGGGGCTGGGAGGTTTCGACCTATGGTGCTCTTTCTGGAATGGTAAGAAATGGACCAAACCCCTCAACATGGGCAATACAATCAACACCCCTGGCAATGAGGTGAATCCTGTCTTTTATGGCAATTACCTCATTTACTCTACCAATTTGCAGCAAAATGGTGCGGCATACGATTTCTATGCGGTCTATATCAAGCCGGGTAGCACCATCGACAATATTCTTTTTGGTTCCTACCAAACCCAGCGGCTACCAGCTCCCATCAACAGCGACAGCAACGACATCGAGCTGGCCGTTGACCCTTCCCTCCAGTTTGGCTATTGGGTTACCAATCGGGGTGGAAAGCAAGAACTTTACTGCTTCCAAGGGCGGTTGGACGGTGTCATGCTTACCGGCAAGGTGGACGACGATAAAGGCCGTCCTGTGCCCAATGCCGAGGTTGCCGTACTGCGCAACGGCCGTCAGGTCAATTCCACCATTTCCGATTACAACGGAAACTTTCGTCTCTTTGTGCAGCCGGGCGTGGGCTATGAGCTTACCGCCAGTTGCAAGAACTACTTTAACTATTCCACCACCACCTCGGCTATTCGTTCCGACGAGCGTTTCCTGGTGGCTGAGGATCGCCACGACATCACCCTTGCCTATCTACCTTTCGACCGTATCATGGTTTTCGACCATATCTACCACCAAGGGGTCGATGTTGAGCTTTCCAACGATGGCAAACGTGCCCTCTCACCACTTGCCGACTTTCTTAGAGACAATCCCCAGGTGCATCTCAAATTGTCTCTTCTCTGCGAACAAACTACCGATTCGTTGTTTAATAATATGATTATTGAACGCAGAATCAGCGATTTGCAGCAATATTTCCTTTCTGTGCTACCATCAATAGACCAAATTTCCTTTGAGAATGGCAATTCAGAGATGAAAAATGAGGAGTTTGGAGGCGGCAAAAACATAATTTTTGCAGTATTGAAAAAAGATAATAATTAGTTGGTTTATAATAGATAAAAGGGTTCCCAAAATCCTGTCCGGAAAAATTTTTGAAAAAAAATTTGGTCAGTATAAAAAAAAGTAGTACTTTTGCAACCGTTTTCGAGAGGATGAGAATCACAAACGAAACTAATTGTTCGGGGCGTGGCGCAGTTGGCTAGCGCACTTGCATGGGGTGCAAGGGGTCGAAAGTTCGAGTCTTTTCGCCCCGACAACAAAAAAGGATTTGAGAAATCAAATCCTTTTTTTGTTATTTCAAACAATATTCTTTGTTAATATACGTTATCAACTATATTGTTTATTTAAAAGTAATTATTAATTAATAAATTGCAGTATGAAGAAGTTATACATTTTGTTATTCGCCCTGCTTTTTTCTGCAGGTGCAGTTTATGCTCAGAACGATGACGAACTCCTGAAGAAACAGCAGCAGGAGCAGCAGGAACTCCTCAAACAGCAACAAAAGGAGCAGGAACGTCTCGCCAAGGAGCAGGCCAAAGAACAAGAAAAAGCCGCCAAGGAAGAGCAAGACCGCGTCAAACGTGAACAGGCCAAAAAGGAGAACGATATGCGTAAAAAACAGAAGGAGGCCGAAAAGAAAGCCAAACGTCAGGAAAACTACGCCAAGTGGGGCCGTAAACCTTCTTTCACCGCTGACCCCAACGCCACTATCCTCACCGACCGTCGCTTCTATGGCACCAACAACCTGTTTAATGCCGTTGGCTACAATCTGGGCGTCGTCATCGACTACCACCGTCCCATTGCCAAACGTTGGGACTGCAATATCGGCCTCGGCTATCGCTTCACCAATTACTACTACAGCCACCTGGATGCTGGTGCAGGCGGATTCAACGGCAAAGAAGACGTCCGCGCATACAACTCCATCGTCCTGCCCATGAAACTCTCCCACATTAACAAGGACAACGACCACGGCTGGTATTTAGGCGTCACCCCTGGTTTCAACTTTGGTTTCAAATCTTTACCCAACAGTGCCAAATTTAACCCATTCCGTTGCGACTTAGCCATCGGTACCCAAAGCCGCTGGCTCATCTTCTCCCCCGGTTTCGAGGTTTACTTCAACCTCCTGCCCACCTACACCACCAACGGCCAGAACGAAAAAAGCATCCACGAGTTTGGCATCCGTTTCAACCTGTAGTTTTTTTAAATCAACTAATATACAAAAAGCCCGGGAATACCGGGCTTTTTTGCTATAGCTTGTTGTGAGAATGTTTTGCCTAACAACATTGAGGTGACAGACTCTCAATGAATGGCGTATATCGGGTAAGGAGTAAACTTATTTGCAATGTCTAAAAGGGCATCCATACATTGTCTCTAAGGCAAACTCTCAAGCAAATACAGTCGGCGTGTCGGGGTGAAGAAAGTCCTCTGGACTTTCGATAGCAGAGCATTGCGAAAGCGGAGAAGTCGACACTCTCAAGATTGAATTAATAGAACACATCTTATATGTGCTCTAAAATTTTTTTTGTAGAAATACAATATTATATTTTTATTTGCGTTATATAACTATAAAAATAATCACAAAATACATTTTATAGTTATGAGAGAGTCTGAAAAGAAAGAACTAACCCGTGCTGAGGAACAGGTGATGCAGGCCATTTGGTCAGTAGGACAAGGTTTTGCCAATGAGATTGTGGCAGCTATTGAACCGCCCAAGCCGGCCTATAACACCATCCTTACGGTGGTGAGAATTCTGGAGAAGAAGGGCTTTGTGGCTCACGAGACTTTCAATAAGTCCAACAGGTATTACCCATTAATTAGTCAGGAGGATTATGCCACTGGGATGCTGGGCCATTTTGCCAAACACTATTTTGGTTCCTCTTTCCGCAATATGGTTTCTTTCTTGGTTGACAAGAAGGAGGTAACTATTGAGGATTTGGAGGCGTTGACCAAGTCGTTAGAATCATCTACTAATAATACTGAGTCATGATACGCTATCTTGTTTTTGCCACTCTAGGCACGGCCTTGTTCTGGCTTGCCTACCATCTGCTCTTGAGGAAAGAGCATTGTTTGCGTCTGAACCGATTCTTCTTGTTGGCGACCCTGTTGCTGAGCTTGCTGCTGCCACTGGTGCACCCTCAGGTGGCTGTTGTTCCCTCGACGGCAATAGGGGGTGGGGGCTATTTGCTGGATTTTTCTGATTTGGGTGGTACGCCAGAAATATCTATAAATAATCAATCCATTAAGAGTGCAGAGGTGTCGGCCTCACAGGGTGTTGATGTGTGGCAAGTGCTGAGTATTATATATGGGGTCGGTGTGGCTCTGGGAGTGCTGTTGCTGGTCGTGCGTTATGCTGTGCTGTGTCGCAAGTTGCGCAAGTATGAGTTTGTTCTTCATGGTCACTTCCATGAGGCTGTGACCGACAGGGAGGAGCCGTCGTTTTCTTTCTTCCGCTATATCGTGGCAGGGCGAGGCGGTATGTCTGATGCCGAGCTGCAGCTGGTGCTGAAGCATGAGCGCCTGCACGCGGCACAGGGGCACAGTTGGGACATTCTTTTGGTGCAGCTGGTGTGCTGCCTGTTGTGGTTCGACCCGTTTGTGTGGCTGTATGGGCGCGATTTGCGCGAGGTGCATGAATACCTGGCCGACGAGGCGGTGCTGCAACAGGGCAGCGAGGGCGAATTCAAGAGCTACCTCCGTTTGCTTTATTGTCAAATAACAGGGATGCAGTATGTCCCGATAGTCAATAGTTTTCATTTTTCAACAATCAAAAACCGTATTACCATGATGAAACAACCGAAATCCCACAAAGGGTGGGTCAAGGCATTGGCTGCCTTGCCCGTGGCAGCATTGCTGCTATTTGCCAATTGTAAGAACCAAGAGCCTGCGCAGGAACAGGCGGCTATCCCCGACGGCAGGTATGAGGTGGCACCGTTCATCGAAACCTACCGCGACGGACAGCTGGTGGAACGCGAGTTTATGGGGATTATTATTCCTCTTGACTCGGTAGGCGAACACAAGGAGTTTGCCGATTCGGCCGAGGCGGTCCGTTTTAATGTCAATATACATGAAACGGTGGCGAAGTCGAGCCGTGTTACCGCTATGATAAGTCTTGACGACAGCACAGTTAAATGGTACCAGGTGGCATGGAATGATGAGGAGGAGATGTTGGACTGGTTTAGCAAGGAGGACAATGGTCCATTCTCGCTCGCCGAGTATCCAGGTGGCTTCGAGGCCATGTCTGCCTACATTTCCAAGTCGGTTGTCTATCCTGAAAAGGCCAAGGCCGACGGTGTGGAAGGCAAAGTGTTTGTGCAGTTTGTCGTCGAGAAAGACGGTAGCGTGGGCGAAGCCACGGTGTTTCGTGGTGTGAGCCCAGAGTGTGACGAGATGGCTTTGCAGGTGGTGAAAGCCATGCCGAAATGGCAGCCCGCCACATTCAAAGGCAAGCCTGTACGGTCTAGGTTTATGCTGCCCATCAATTTCAAGTTGCAGTAACCAATGCGGCGACTTGCCATTTTCTTATCTTTGGTGCTGCTCTGTTGCGGCTGCGCCTCGGTGCAGCCGCAGTTGGAGGGCGGCAGCGCCGTGGAGGTGGCCAGGGTGCCCGACAGCAACTTCCGAGGCTACCTCTTGGAAAACAACTTTGTCAAGCCCGCAAACACTTCTCGCCGCCTCCGCCATGCCGAAGAATGGGTTGAGATTACTCCGCTCGGACGCGCCACACAGCTCATCGACTGCCACAAAAAGAACATCCAATCACTAGAAGGCATCCAGCTCTTCCCCAATCTGGTTATACTGATTTGTGGCGAAAATCCCATTCAGCATCTTGACCTATGCCACAATCCTAAACTCAAACAGCTCGTGGCCATCGAAACACCGCTCCGCTCGCTCGACATCAGCCGCAATGCCGCGCTCAAGGTGCTGCAAATCAGCTACAATCAATTGCGCTCGCTCGACATTAGCCACAACCCCCAACTCGAAGAGCTGCTCTGCATCTTCGCTCCTGGCATCACCCGGCTCGACCTCTCCCACAATCCCCACCTCCGCACACTCTACATACGCGAAACCTCCATCCAACTCGTCGACCTACGCGCCAACCCCACTTTCCGCAGCCTTCACGCCTACGACACGCCTCTGCAGTACATCGTCGTCTCTCCTCAGCACAACCTCGACAGCATCGGCGCTGATGTTGAAGACTATGTGCAGGTGCTCTCCCTCCCCCTTTCCGACCCGTTGCCCCAGATGGAAGAAATCGAAATCTCCGACTCTCTCTTTGCCGCCATGCCTGTCCAAAAAAAACGCGTACAGCGGGTGCTGACCCACCAGCAGGCACAAGCCGAAGGCCTCGACGAAAAGCACCTGCGCGACGTAGTTTACCGTCCGGCCTGGACCTTCGACACCCTAAGCAAAACCTTCGAGGACTGGGGGCTCGTGCGCAACGACAAAGATTTAGTGCAATTCATTCTCACCTGGAAACTTTTCCTCCAAGGGATTGCTGAAGAAATGGAGGAACAGCATCTGCAGATGGACAGGCCCTATCGCGGACACTGTGTGGTTATGTTTGCCGAGGACGGCTATGCCGACTACTTCCTTTACAACTTTTTGGGCGACGAACGTCCATCAGAGGAGCAGCAACGACGTTTCGAACAGGTGATGAGAACCTATATAGCCAATAACCCTCTTGGATACTACGGTTCGCGACCTTTCAGCCAGTGCGGTGGATTCATCCTGCAGCCGCACGGCATCGACTCGGACGAGGAATAGTCCTCTCCCTCATCGGCTTCACAAAGCTTTTTGCCTCACAGCACCTTTTCCAGCTCCCACATGCGGGTGCCGTTGGAACCTTTCAGCAATACGGTGCAGCCGTTGAGCGGATTTTGCTCAAAGTATTTCACAGCAGCCTGCACATCGACAAACCACAGCAAACGGTCTGAGGCCTTCTGATGGGCAAACTCGAACTCGGCACCCACCAGTACGGCCTTCATGTCGTTGCGGGCAGTCAGTCGGGCCACAATCTTTTCGTGCTCGGCACGACTGTCGGTGCCCAGTTCTCTCATGTTGCCGAGCATGGCCACTTTGTTTTCGCGCTTGAGCGCCTCAAAGTTGTCGAGGGCCACACCCATGCTTGAGGGGTTGGCGTTGTAGCAGTCGAGGATAAGCACGTTGCGGCCAGTCTCTTTGTATTGCGAGCGGTTGTTGGAAGGGATGTATTGTTCGATGGCTTCTTTGATGTCCCAGTAGTCAACACGAAAGTAGCGTCCTACGGCTGAAGCAGCCATGGCGTTGTCGAAATTATAGTTGCCTAAGAGCTGCGACTGGATGCTGTAGACGTTGTCGCCATCTTCCATATAGTATTTCATGTAGGGGTCAGAACCGACAAGATGTCCGCGCACTTGTGCGGTGTCGGAGTCGCCATAGGTGACCGTGGCAAGGTGGCAGTCGGCGGCTTGGCGGATGAGGATATCGTTATTGGCATTGACAAAGGCGGTGCCTTGTTTGGCAGCAAGGTGGCGGTAAAGCTCTGTCTTGGTGCGGATAACCCCCTCGAAGCTGCCAAAGCCCTCTAAGTGGGCGCGGCCCACATTGGTGATAAGACCGTAATCGGGATTGGCAATAGCGCAAAGTGAGGCAATCTCGCCAGGATGGTTGGCCCCCATCTCAATGATGGCAATCTCGGCATTGGCGGGTATGTCCAAAAGGGTGAGGGGCACGCCGAGGTGGTTGTTGTGGTTGCCGGTGGTGGCATGGGTGCGATAGCGGCGGCTGAGGACGGAATGAACCAATTCCTTGGTGGTGGTTTTGCCATTGGTGCCGGTGATGCCGATGACAGGAATGGTGAGATGCTGGCGGTGATGTTTGGCCAGTTCCTGCAATGTTGTCAGCACGTCGGGCACCACGATGCAGCGGTCGTCGACACAGTATTGGGGGTCGCTGATGATGCAGAGGGCTGCACCTTGCTCCAGGGCTTGTGGGGCAAAGGCGTTGCCGTCGAATTTCTCGCCTTTGAAGGCAAAGAAAAGGCAGCCCGGGGTGATGGCGCGGCTGTCGGTGGTGACAGCGCGGGACTGCAGATAGGTCTGGTATAATTGTTCAATATTCATCATTGATGGCTATAACGTAGGGGAGGGGCGTTTTATTGTATTCAATGAATAATAAATAGGGGGACTTCTATTAATTGCCTCGAGAGGCAAACTCTCAGTAACCCCGCATAAAAAGGGGTCGCGACCGAATGGGAGCAACCTCTTTCTTAGGGGTCGCGACCGAATGGGAGCAACCTCTTTCTTAGGGGTCGCGACCGAATGGGAGCGACCTCTTTTTATGTGGGGTGAATCAGGAAAATACAAATGCGTGTCGTAGACACGCGCTCTCAAAATCGTAATTTATAGTACTTCCCATAATTAGTCGAGCCTCAAAAAGCCCTGACATGCATGGCCGCGGCTGGTCTCCATACATGGAGCAGGAGGTTCTGTTTTTGTAATATGATGTTTTGAAATTTGGGAAGTAGCCTTCTCAACATGGCATAGAGAATCCTCATCGCTCTCTTGAAGTTGAATCCCGCAGCCGCGAGCATCACGTTGATGTTGTCTCCGAATACTCCGGCATAGAAGTTGCGGCAGAGGCGGTGGTCTGCTTTGAGATGTCCGATTATAGGCTCTATGCCGGCCTGTTTGCAAAATAACTTGCGCTTCTTCCGTTTCTTGTAGTAGGAGTCGCCAGCTTTTGGCACATCGGGTATTGCTATCTCGGTGGTGTCCGACTGTTTTTGCCCCCTATAGCCCCTGTCCCCGGCAAGCAGTTTCGGCCTCCGCCCGACAAGTCTCTCCACCTGTTCAAGCGACCTGTCTATCGAGTGCCCGTCGTACTCGTTGCGGAAGGACAGCGCCCCGATAACCAGTCCGTCCCATGTACGCACTATGGAGACCTTGTTCCCGAACTCGTACTTCTTGTGCTCCTTGCCCTTGCTGATGCACTTCACTTCGGGCTCGTGCAGCGAGTATATTTTGTCCTTGCCGTCCTTCTTCTGGGCTAGCACCTGGTAATAAAGAGCTATCTCTTCGGCAAACTCGCCAAGAAGACCCGCCTTCAAAAGGTTGCGCTCCAGCTCCCTCACCAGCCTCCCCGCGATGGTCTTCATCCTGCGGTCCGCCTTCTGTGCTTTCTTTTTATTCTTCGGATGGTTGCGGAAACGCTGGTCGCGGGCCAGCCCCTTCATCTCCATTTTGTAGCTCTGCCGCATCGGAAGTCCCAGCTTTGCGTTTATCTTCAGGCAGCGGTTGATGATTTTCTTGGTCAGCTTGGCATCTGTCGGGAAGGTGATGTTCTTCTCCTGCACGGTCGAGTCGATGAACGACTTGTCGATCTCGTCATGGTCATCGTTCACGCGGATGCTTTCTTTCAGTATCAGCTCCACGCCTTCCTCCCCGATGCGCTTCCGGAACTCCACGAGTTCGGTCGGGGTGCAAGGAGCACACGTCTGTATCGACTGCTCCCCGCAGAAGTACTGGTGGTAGATGTTCTCCTGCCACTGCTCCACGATGCTCTCGTCCGACACGTTGCGCACGTGTTTCAGTATCAGCAGCCCGACCATACGGCGTATCGGCTTGGCCGGCCGTTGTCGGCGCAGTATAGTCCCTTGAAGGACTCTTCAAAGACAGCCCAGGCTATCTTGTTTGCCAATAGGTATAGCGGATGCTTCTGGTTCAGCTGCGACTCCAGGTCGAAGAACAGCGACCGTTGGTCGGTTCGGGGAGCGGGTTTTGTGTACATCGTTTTGCAAGTTTTTCGATGCAAAGATACGATTTTTTGCAAGCCACACAAGTATTTTAACAATTTATTTTGTTAACAATCAAGTTGTTGATACTTTTTAAGGCTCGACTAAATAAACAATTGCTGCAGCACAGGTATGCAATTATTAAGGTCATCAACCGTAGGAGTGGATGCCTCCAAGTATTAAGTTGACTCCGAAGTAGGTAATGGCAACACTCAATATTGCCAACACGCAGTATAAATGGAATCCAAACCGTGAATGGTTTTCCTTGCGAGCCAGATAAAGAGGATAAAGATAGACTATCAGCGTAATCAGAGCCCACACTTCTTTCGGATCCCACGACCAGTAATTGCCCCATGAGATG
>JAEEHQ010000114.1 GCA_016280915.1 Bacteroidales bacterium | reverse complement strand
GGCGGCGAAGGAGGTGTCGTGCGTGAGCACGAAGCTGCGCGGGTTGTCGAGGACGCTGTCAGTCCACATCACGAAATAGCAGCTGTCGGCCGGACGTGCCGTGAGGGTGACGGTGACGCCCTGGTGGTACCATCCCCCGCCATCCACCGTGCCCAGGGTGTCGTTGGTGCTGGTGGCCCTGACCTCGCTCATGTCGTTCTCCAGGAAGTAGGCCGTGAAGAGGGTGTCCTGGGTCAGGTACACGGTGCGCGAGGAGTCGGTCACGCCGTCGTTCCACCGCTGGAAGCGGTAGCCCGGGTTGGGGATGGCGGCGATGTCGTGGTAGGTGCCGCGGGCATAGCGGCCGCCGCCGGCCACCGTGCCGGTCCCCTGGCCGGCCACACGGGTCTCCAGGTCGTTCATGTCCACGATGGGCAGCGCACCGCCGAACCAATAGCCATAAGGATTATACTCAAACCTTGAAAAAGCATCTACCCACACTCCGTTGCGAATGTACTTAGGGTTGTATCCGACACAGCCGTTGCACGGGATCATCGGCATATTGATGTAGAAGGTGGGAATGTGGGTGTATATTAGAATTTCCCCACTAACGAAGTCATTGCTGTTGTAGGTGATGGCAATATAGAATGTGGAGTCGACCGTGACGGGCTTGTCGAAATAGGCCTCGTAGGCGTAGCAGTATGCGAAGGTGTCCATATTAATGCTGAGCGGTATCTTCATTATCTTGGGTGCCAGCGTGTCCCACCGTACCGAGTCAAGCACTATCATGGAATCGGTTCCCTCGTCATATTGGTACAGTATGATGTACTCGGGCAGACGGGGGTAGCCCAACGTGGAGTAGGGCTTAAAGAGAATCCGTTCGAAGTCCACCGGCCTTACCACCATGGCCACGCCGCCTTTCACCTGTATCGGCGAATCGGTGTAGTGAGGTATGGCTGCTAGATCAACAAATTCAAAACCGCGCAATTTTGCTTGCTGGCCGTTAAGGTATGACCTGCAGGTGTCGTACCAACGGGTGTAGTAGCAGCTGTCGTAGCGCGAGTCAATGGTGTCGGGGGTTTGGGCGGACAAGGGCAATGTGCCCATCGCCGCCAGCATGATTAACAAGAACTTTTTCATAATCGTTGCGAGTTTAGTTGTTTGATTTCGTTTCATAATTATTATTTAGGGTTAACATTCTGAAATAGTCTGTTGGAGAAGATGGCGTTGAACTGCTGGCGGTTGCGGGAGTGGAAGATGCAGATTTCGTGATAGCGAGTGTCGACGGTGACGTTTTCGATGGGCAGGGTGTCTAGGTTGTCGGGGACGGAGAAAGCGTACCTTTCTTCGGGGTGACCCTTCAGCGACTGGCAGACGAAGAGGAAGGGTGGCATTTCCAACACCTCGGGTGCTATATGGAAGGCCTCTATGAGGTACTGCCAGCCGGCGGAGTCGGTGGCGCGCAGGATGGTGACGTCGACGGCCAGGGTGTCGCTGATGGGGTAGTCCTTGACGTAGGAGGCCTCGACACCGCTGACATGGGCGTAGCGGTGGTAGACCTCGCCACACTGGCTCTCGCGCACTACGCCAGGCAGGTAGCGCACAGCCAGGAAGGCCACGAGGGCGGCAAGGACGAGGGCGGTGCAGAGTATGGGGCGCTTTTTCATGACTGGCAGAGTGCGTTGTGGATGGTTTGTATGTTGGCCTGGCGGTTGGCGGCGAGGTTCATGCAGTAGCCGTCGGGGGCGGGCAGCGCCACCCAGAAGACGAGGCATACCACGGCGGCCACGGCGACGGCCACCAGCAGGCTGCCGTAGCGCCACTTGAGGCGGGAGGGGGTGGGTGCCGACTGGCTGGGGCCGCCAGCCGACGGAGGCCGCTGGCTGCTGCGTCCGGCGGCACTGCGGTAGGCCTGGAAGAGCTCCTCGACGGAGGGTGCGTGGCCTGGATGGGGGGTGGGGGTGCTAGTATTCATCTTCTTGGTTTATTTGTTTTAGGGTTTGTATGATTTGGCGTATCTTTCTTTTGACGGTGGAGGTAGAGCACTGCATGTGCTTGGCGATTTGCTCGATGGGTATCTGGTCGAGGTAGAGGTAGAGGAGCAGCTGGTCGGGTGGCGGCAGCTGGTCGACGAGTTGGTAGAGGCGGTCCACCAGCTCGTCGTGCTCGGCCTCGGCAAAGTTCTTGAAGGCCTCGGCATCGAAGGTGACGAAGTGGGGCGCCCGCTTGCGCATGCGCAGCTGCTGGCATGCGGTGTTCATGGCAATGCGGTAGACCCAGGTGGCGGCGGCGCTGTGGCCACGGAAGTCGGGGTAGTGGAGCCATAGGCGGTAGACGATTTCCTGGTAGAGGTCGGCGGCGGCCTCGGGTGTGCGGTCGGTGAACTTGTAGCACACGTGGAAGATGGTGCCCTCGCACTGGCGGAGCATCTGCAGGAAGTCGGCTATCTGTTGTTGCTTTTTCATGTGGTGTGTGCCGAATGTTTATCCACTAATATTAGATGCAAAAAAACGAAAAAAGGGTCAAAAAAAAGTTTTTTTTTTGTCATATTTTGGTGTGTTCCGACGTAACGCGCTGTGGTACAGACGTTATATGATGGTAAAAAAAGTGCTTATGGGTGGCTGTGGAAAGAAAAAAATTTAACATTTCGGCATACAATAATTTTTGCCATTTTGAGTTTATATGGGTGAATTCCGCTGATGGAATTGCGAGATCAACCCAAATGTTCAACTTTAACATGGCGCGTATGATGCAGGACTATGAATTAAACAACAACACAGGTACATCTTTTGGAACTGCAAGCACGGTCGTACAGCCTTCGCCTCAAGTTGTACAAAACATTCTCCAGTATGCGAGGTGTTTCCAAAATATCCGCATCGGAGACATAAACATTAAAGTTTATCTCAACTAGTTAAAAAAAGCCCGGTAGATGCCGGGCTTTTTTGTTTCATTATTCGTTATTTGCTATTGGCTAACTGTTGAGCCGTTTGAAATAACGCCACCAGATGGCGGGCAGCTCTCCCTGCATGGCCATCTCATAGTCGGCATAGGTGCAGGGCAGCATCAGCTGGTCCGAATATATCTCGCGCAGCTCTTCTTTGTCGCAAGGTACTTGCATCCACCAGCGGTCGCTCAGCTTGCTCTTGTAGAAATGGATGTCGATGCCTTGCTCTTTCGACTGTACAATAAAATGTTTGCAGTTTTGGGGGTTGAGTTTGGGGTCGTCGTGTTTGCGGTTGTAAAAGCCCTCGATGAAATACCAGATACCTTGAGCAAGCATATTGGCAGTTTGCCCGTGGTTGTCGTATAGGGGGTTGAACTCGAAAATGCCCAAGCAGTTGGTCTTGTCGCTCATGCCGGCAAAACGCATCATCTGGCAGTATTCCTCGCCGTAGAAACCATGCGGAGAGGGATAGCCGTTGCCAGGGGCGTCGCTCTGACGGATGGCGCTGACATCCACCGAGAGCAGGTCGGCATTGCGAATCAGCGATTCGGTCCGTTTCATATCGTGCTGCACCTCGCCCAGGCGGTAGGCATCGAACTTCAGCTCATCCATCAGCTTTATGTAGGCTTGTCCTACATAGTAGGTCTGGAATCCTACATTGGAGTGGAAGAAAAGATAGTTCGGGTTCTGCATGATGATGTTCCTCAGCCATGACCTTGAGGTGGTTTCGTCGGTGTTTTCCAGGTCGAAGCGTGGGTCAATGGTGGAGATGTTCATGATGCGTCTGAGCTTTTCATAGCCTTTGTAGGCTGCAAAGGTCAGGTCTTGGCTGCCGCCCAGCAGGATGAGGGCGTTGCCTTTACTCAAAACCGATGCAACTACCTCGCTCACGGCGTAGTAGGTGTCGTCTGGTATCTGTCCGATGAGGATGTTGCCGTAGTCAACAACCTTGGTGTTGTCGGTGGGGAGGGCTAACTGGTACAGGTAGCGGCGTATCTCGTTGGGTGCGCTGGCACAGCCGGCATTGTTGATGGCACCGCGGTCCTCCTCTACACCCAGCAGCACCAAACCTCCCTTGGGCATGGCAGGGAGGTTTGTGCCTGGGGTATAGGCCTTGATCTTGCTACCCAGTGTGACGGCATATTCCGACGGGTGGTAGCCAAGGTCATCGGGGTTGATGGGTGTGAGATATTTCTTTATGCTGCTCATTGCTTGTTATCTCTCGCGAATGATTTCACCGTGGTCGTCCACAATCATTTTGTAGAACCATTCGGGATATTTGGGCTGTTCGGGGAAGGCGGCGTTGCCGGTCTCGGTGCGCTCAAACTTGCCGTCCTTTTCTTTCTTGATGTTGCCGTCGATATATTTCACCAGCAGGTAGCGGTCCAGTTTGTTCCACTCTTTCATCATGCGGTCGGCCATGCGGTTGGAAAAATCGTTTAGCTGATGGGTCAGGGCCTCATCGTTGTCGACGGATTGCTTGGCCTTTTCATCAAAGCGGCCCACTTCCATGATGAAGTTCTTCTCCAGTCGGTTCTGCACCTGCTGCAGGTCACGAATCATGTCGTTGTAGCGGCTGTAGACAAAGTTGGTCACGCGGTTGAAGAGCCAGAAGGCCGAGGTCTCGCTGTAGGTGAGCATGTCGCCGTTGCCCTCACGGAAGCACTCGGGGATTCGGGTGATGCCGCAATACATGGGGCAGTAGACGGTGCTGTAGGTGTCGTCAACACCAAACCACAGGATTCCGCCAATCTTGCTGGGCATCCAGCTGCGGCACTGGGCCACGAAGCTGAAGCCGGTCTGCTGGGTAGAGGTGGCACGTTCGTGGACATATTTATGTCCGTTTACCTCAAAACCCATGGGACGCCAACGGTAGGGGCAGGCAAAGGGGCCGGCACCCATGTCCTTAGACATATCCATGGCAGTACCCTCATAGTGGTCGCGCATGAGGTTCATGACCTCCTGCAGCTCCACTTTGTGGTCGGGCTTTATCCACAGGGGCAGCCGCTCGGCGGTGGCGTCGCCCAAGGCGTATTTCTCGTATTTGCGCATGAGGGGGTTCACGCGGTTGAACATAGCATACACGCGGGCGTCGCAGCCGCGGATGCCGCTGAAGGTGAGGGGTGCATAGGTGTCGCAGAAGCTGAAGTCGGCATCCTTGCCGTCAAACCAGCCGCAGGCGCGTGCATAGGTAACCACGTCGGCTGCATAGACACATTCCACTTCCGGCTCATAGAGGTAATCCATGTGGTTGCTGCTGATGGTGGTGTGGAGGCCCTGGCCTTTGGCTTTCTTGAATTTGCCCACTTCCTGGGGGAACTGGGTGATGCGGGCCTGGTTGGCGTGGCCGCTCACATAACCGTCAGGAATGCGGCGGGCAACCCAAACGGCACCGTCGGTATATTTGTATTTCAGCTTCTTGGCCATGTCGGCCTTCACCGGTGCACCGCGTTTGCCAATGAGCTCGAGAATCCAAACCTCGTTGGGGTCGCAGATGGAGAAACTCTCGCCCTCGCTGCAGTAGCCGTAGTCGGCCACCATCTTGGTCATCCAGTAGATGGCCTCGCGGGCATTCTTGGCGCGCTGCAGGGTGACGTAGATGAGCGAGCCGTAGTCGATGCCCTTCACCTCGTCCTTCCAGCACTCCTCGCGGCCACCGTAGGTGGTCTCGCCGATGGCCAGCTGGTGTTCGTTCATATTGCCCACCACGCTGTAGGTGTGGGCCACCTGGGGAATCTCAAAAAGCTTGCGGCCGCTGTCCCAGTCCACCAGCATAAACATGGTGCCTTCGGGGTAGTTGGCAGCCTTGCGGTAGTACAGCTCGCCGTAGAGGGTGTGGCTGTCGGCAGCGTAAGTAATCATGGTGCTGCCGTCCTTGGTAGCTCCTTTGGTGAACAGGAAATTGGTGCATGCCGAGGCAGTGTAGCCCATTGTCAGCACGGCGGCCAATAGTCCTAATACAAATAATTTCTTCATAATAAATGGGGTATTGTTAATGATAATCGATAAAAAAAACCATTCCTTCTTTTTCTACCTCTATTCCTTCATTTGTGACAATGGAGAGAAGGGAGTCAAAGGAAGGAATGGATTGCCTTGTATTATTTCTTAGAGCAGTTTCTTCTTGAGGTTGTCAATCATGTCAACGGTCATCTTCTCCAGGTCATACTGGGGGTTCCATCCCCATTCGTTGCGGGCGCAGCTGTCGTCCATCTTGTCGGGCCAGCTGTCGGCAATGGCCTGCTTGATGGGTTCGGGCTCATAAACCATCTCGAAGTTGGGATAGTGCTTCTTGATTTCGGCATAGATGATTTCGGGGTCGAAGCTCATAGCGGTGACGTTGAAGCTGTTGCGGTGTACCAGCTTGCTGGGGTCGGCTTCCATGATGTCAATCATGGCCTTCTGAGCGTCGGGCATGTACATCATGTCCATGTAGGTGCCTTTCTTCAGCGGGCAGACGAATTTCTCGCCCTTGACGGCAGCATAGTAAATCTCCACAGCATAGTCGGTGGTGCCGCCGCCGGGGAGGGTCAGATGGCTGATGAGACCGGGGAAACGCACCGAGCGGGTGTCCACGCCAAAGCGGGTGAAGTAGTAGTCGCTCAGCAGCTCGCCGGTGACCTTGGTAACGCCGTAGATGGTGTTGGGACGCTGTATGGTGTCCTGCGGGGTGTTGACGTGAGGAGTGCTGGGGCCGAAAGCACCAATGCTGCTGGGGGTGAAGACGGCGCAGCCAAAGAGGCGTGCCACCTCGAGGCAGTTGACCAAAGAGCCGATGCCTACATTCCAACCCAGCATGGGGTTGAGCTCGGCGGTGGCACTGAGGATGGCAGCGAGGTTATAGATGGTATCGATGTTGTATTTCTTCACGGCGGCGGCAATCTGCATCACTTGCGTGGAGTCAATGCGCTCAATGGGTCCGCGCTCGTAGTCGCCCCCCTTCAGCGGACGAAGGTCGCTGCATACTACATTGTTGTCACCATAGATGTCTCTCAGATTACGGGTCAGTTCGGAACCAATCTGTCCGCCGGCACCAACTATCAGAATTCTTTTCATTGTAATAAATATTTTATAAACTATTATTTTTACTTCTTGATAAAAAACATTATTTCAGATTAATGTACACTTTTGGTCCATTAATTTGGATTGGCAAATATACAAAAATATTCTGAAATGGAGTGCCCCAGTTGGGTTAAAAATATGTATAACGTTTTTTTTTTGTATTTTTGCCCACTCAAATCGTATTCTTGAATAATGTCAACTAATTCTAATACTGGTAGTTTAAACTTCCACAGACTTTCTTTGTCCGACATGGATTCTGTTAGAGGAGTCACCTTGTCCGCAGGCCGCCGCAATTGCAATTTCACCTTTGCCAATCTTATCGGATGGCAGTTCTGGTTTAAGACTGAAGTATGCCTATACCAGGATGCTGTTTTGCTCCGTTTTGATTTGGATAGTCGGCGGGCCTACATGTTTTGTTCGGCCACACCGCCGTCGGCGCAGC
This sequence comes from Bacteroidales bacterium, assembly GCA_016280915.1. Classification (GTDB taxonomy): domain Bacteria; phylum Bacteroidota; class Bacteroidia; order Bacteroidales; family P3; genus Colimorpha. Next base: position 2,649 of record JAEEHQ010000114.1, on the reverse strand, counting down.
TGTTGGAATTGCTCTGCCACGATGCCTCCTTTAAGGGGTCTGACTTGTGGTTGATGGGCTTGGAGGATGATTATGCCGCTCATATTCAGCAACTGTTTCCTCAAAATGCCGTTGTGACACCTCGTCGCAATCAATACGACTACCTCTATCTCCGTCAGGAACTTGCCGAGGTGAAAGGAAAGAACCTCAAGGCCAAACGCAACCATATCAATAAGTTCATATCCGAACATCCCGACTTCCGCTATGTGCCGCTTGCCCCGGGCCTTTTCGACGAGTGCCGTGCATTGGAAAAACAATGGCTCAGCGAGGTGGGCCGAGACGATTTTGCCTACAATATCACCACCGATGCTGAAATGCGCGCAATGGAGAACGTTTTCTGCCATTGGGAACAACTGGATATGTATGGTGGCTGTATCTATGTTGGCGACCGGATGGCGGCCTTCACCTACGGCTCCCCAGTCACCCACGATACCTTAGATGTTTGTGTGGAGAAGGCCGACCGCCGCATCGACGGCGCTTTTAATATTATCAACCAGCAGTTTGCCGCACATCTGCCCGAACAATTTGTATATCTAAACCGTGAGGAGGATATGGGTTTGGAGGGACTTAGAAAGTCGAAGCTCTCTTATCATCCCCATCTTCTGATCACCTATAATAATGTGGAAATCAAATGTCAGTAAATTATACATTGCAAAGGATGACACCTTCCGATGCCCCACTCACGGTGCAATGGATGGTGCGACAATATGGTTTTGAACCCTTGGAGGTGGAGGATTGGGTGGCGCATCTCCATTTCAATTGGCCGATGAGTGTGAAGGCGTTAGATGCTTCGGGCAATGTGATTGGGCTACTGAATATGAGCGACTACCGTATTGAGGAGGAGACCCTCGAGATTGTTACCCATCAGCCTCAGCTCCTTTCCCGCCTCAATGCCTTGCAATATATCGCGGTTTTCTCCTTCATCGTTGCCGAGCCCTATCGTGGCACCCGCCTCAATTACGACATGCTCATGTCGCTCTGGCCCGATCTCCAAGCATACGACTTCATTTTCATCCCCGTGATGCATCACCTCAAAACCCACACCTACTGGCAGCGATGGGGTGCGGTGGAGTTCTTTCGCGATGCCATGTCGGTTTACTATATGCTCCCCCTGAGTTCGGCAGCCCGCCAGGTGGTCAATACGATGGGGGGTGAACACGCATAAACCCTAATGACCGATTTGGGATAATACTGCTTTCGCAATGCGTAACGTTGCCGTCGTGCTTTTTCTTGTGCTTATGTCGGCTGCCGCCGAGTTGAGCGGGATGCAGGAGGTGATTTTCCCCGAGGCAGGCGCTCTCTGTGTGGGCTTGTGGCTGATGCCCAAAGCGGTGTGGAATGTGCGCACGCGTCAGGTGCCCCTTCTCCTGACGGTTGCGGCACTCATTGGCTTGGCTGTTAATTTGCTTTTGCCTTTCGGGTTTGGGTTGCGGTTTTTGGTGGCATTCTGCCTTGTGTCGCTCTTGTTGCACCTGGTGCGATGCAACATGTACCCTGTGGTTTCTGCTGCCATGCTGCCTGTGCTGATGGGCACCACCTCGTGGGTCTACCCGGCAAGTGTGCTGGTTCTCTCCTCGCTGTTGGCTGTAGGATGCTGGTGGCTTCCGCAGGAGACCCGCCCCGACTACCATCCCTACGGCCTCAAGCATTGGCTCAAACTTGCCGTCGCGCTCTGTCTCTTCCTCATGCTGGAAGCCGTTGTGGGCAGATTGATGCCAAGCTTTAGCCCCGCAATGCTAACTTATATGTCGGTTCCTCCTTTGGTGGTAACGATGATTGAGTTTGCCAACCGCAGGAGCGGTTTCCATGAGCGGACAAGGACCATCTGGGGATTGATAGTCGCTGCTGCCGCTGTGGGCACTTTGGCTGAATGGGGGTTGCATCGCACGTTGGGACTCCCTATGGCGATAGGAGTGTTGGTTTCGTCAGGGGTGATGTTGCTGCTTTTCCGTCGGTTCAAACCTTTTGCCCCCGCCTTGGCTATTGCCATGGTGCCACTGTTGCTGCCCAACATGGTGTTGCTGTGGTTTCCGCTGCTTGCCGCTGTGGGCGCCGCCTATTTCATCCTGGTGGGCAAGTATCTGTCCACCCGATGAGCTTACACCTTCGCTATTTTGTGGCGGTTTTCTTTGCCCCTGCCTTTTTCTTGGGTTTGGGCTCGGGGAGCTCGGCGCAGGTGGCCTTGACCAAGGCTGCAAGATAGTCGTGGTCGTCCACATCTTCAATATAGAAATAAGGCTTAGCCCCTTCGTAGGGAGGACGCAGGTCTTCGTTGCGCAACAGTTTGCGTCCAGCTTCCGTCGGTTTAACATAAAAGCCATTGTCGCTGATGAGGCCAAAGATCTTGCCGTTGCAGTAGATGCCGTAGTCGCCAAACATCTTGCGGGTGGTGATGTCGCCGGCCTTGGCGCATTGGTCGGTGATATATTGTACAAAGTCGGGGTTGCTTGCCATAAGATTACAGTATTAAGGTGGGTTCTATAAATTGCTTTCAATCGATTTTGTTCGTTTCTTCACAACAGACGTTTTCTCGCCTCGGCATAGTGCAAACACTTCGTGATTTGCCCTCTGCTCTCGACTTATCGAAAACGTTCTTATTTCGAGCAGATT
>JAEEHQ010000019.1 GCA_016280915.1 Bacteroidales bacterium | reverse complement strand
GAACTTCCGGCCTCCACGTCCCGAACGTGGCGCGCTAGCCAACTGCGCTACACCCCGCAGTAGTGTCCTGGCAGGGACTCGAACCCTGGACCCATTGATTAAGAGTCAATTGCTCTACCAACTGAGCTACCAAGACAACTTTATTGCTTCGAGCTACGAGTATTGTGTACTACGTGCTTTTGGCTTAGTTATTATTTCAAATTACTCTCTTTGTACTCCGGGTGGGACTTGAACCCACACGCCCTTGCGGGCAAGGGATTTTAAGTCCCTCGTGTCTACCATTCCACCACCAGAGCATTCCAGTACCGGCATTCCGGCGTCGGTTGGAGACTTGAGCGGAAAACGAGACTCGAACTCGCGACCCCGACCTTGGCAAGGTCGTGCTCTACCAACTGAGCTATTTCCGCATCGTCTTGCACTATTTCAAGTGTCTCTCTGCTTCCTTTTAAAAAAGTCTATTTTTTCCTCGAAAGCGGGTGCAAAAGTACAAACTTTTTTCCATTCAGCAAAACTTTTTTTTAAGAAAATTCATAACACACTCATTACCAAACAGAAATTTTTATCCTCCATCTCTCTCACAACCCCTCTGCAGAATCGCTCCAGCCCCCTTTTTTCCTAAAAATTGGCCCTCTACGAATCATTTTTCCTCACCCAGCAACCAATCCTGCTGAAAAGTAATCCAAGTGGTTATCACTCACTTCTTTGCCACGATTTTCTTAATCTCATTCAGTTTCAGCAAAGCCTCTATTGGGGTCAGCGTATCAATGTCTATGTTCAGCAACTTCTCGCGGATGTCCAGCAAGGTGGGGTCATCCAACTGTATGAAGCTGAGCTGATAGCCCTGCTCGGGCGTGTCCTTCTGCTTCTTGCTGGGCTTTTCGGCCTTCGGGTTCAGCTCCGAAATCTTCTCCGACTTCGACTCCAGCAGCGCCAGCATGCTGTCGGCGCGCTTCAGCACTTGCGGCGGCATGCCGGCCATCCGCGCCACGTGGATGCCGAAGCTATGCTCGCTGCCCCCCATCTCCAGCTTGCGCAAGAAGATGACCTTGTTCCCCACCTCGCGCACCGAGATATGGTAATTCTGTATGCGCTCATACTGGTCGGCCATCTCAATGAGTTCATGGTAGTGGGTGGCAAACATCACCTTTGGACGGGCCTTCTTGTGGTTGTGCAAAAACTCCGTGATGGCCCATGCTATCGAAATGCCGTCATAGGTGGAAGTGCCGCGCCCAATCTCGTCCAACAGCACCAAACTGCGGTCCGAGATATTGTTCAGGATGCTGGCCGTTTCGTTCATCTCCACCATGAAGGTCGACTCGCCCGACGAGATATTGTCCGACGCGCCCACACGGGTGAATATCTTGTCCACAATCCCTATGTGGGCCTGGCGGGCTGGGCAGTAGCTGCCCATCTGTGCCATCAGCACAATCAGAGCCGTCTGGCGCAGCAAAGCCGACTTACCCGACATGTTGGGGCCCGTGATGATGATAATCTGTTGCGTGTCGTGATCCAGATAGACATTATTGCTCACATACTGCTCACCCAGTGGCAGCTGCGTCTCGATGACAGGATGCCGGCCATCTTTAATATCGATAGTGGTATCGTCAGACAGCTCCGGCCGGCAGTAGTCGTGTGCCAATGCCACCTCGGCAAAACAATGCAGGCAATCCAGCCGTGCCACCAGCTGGGCGTCGTATTGTATCGGTTCCAGATAGGCCATCACCGCCGCCAGCAGCTGCTCATACAGCTGTGCCTCCAAGGTCAGGATACGCTCCTCGGCCCCCAGTATCTTCTCTTCATACTGTTTAAGCTCTGGGGTGATGTAGCGTTCGGCATTGGTGAGGGTCTGCTTGCGAATCCAACCCTCCGGCACCTTGTCCTTGTGGGTATTGGTCACCTCCAGGTAGTAGCCAAAAATATTGTTGAAACCCACCTTCAGCGAGGGAATGCCGGTCTCCTCACTCTCACGCCGCTGCAGCTCCACGAGAAAGTCCTTCCCCGACCCGGCCATGGCGCGCAACTCATCCAGCTCGGCATTCACGCCGCTGGCCATCACGCCGCCCTTATCCAACTTCACCGGCGGGTCTTCCTGCACCTCGCGGTCGATGCGTTCATAGATGCTTTGACAGGGATTCAGCTGCTCCACCATCCGCTGCAGCGACGCATCCTCCACCCTGCCGCACAGGTCGCGTATTTGGGCAATAGCTGCCAACGAGCGTTTCAGCTGCACCAACTCGCGCGGATTGATGCGACCCACGGCAACCTTCGATATCAGCCGTTCCAAATCGCCTATGGCACGTATATGGGGTAGCAGCTGCACCGACAGGTCGCGATTCCTCACCAGGAGGTCCACCACATGCAGCCGCTCCTCAATGAGCTCCCTCTCTTTCAGCGGCATGGTAATCCAACGCCGCAGCAGTCGCGAGCCCATCGGTGTGGCGGTTTGGTCGAGCACATCCAACAACGTGCGGGCATTCTCGTTGGGCGAATGAACCAGTTCCAGATTTCTGATAGTGAATTTATCCAGCCACACATAGCGGTCTTCCTCTATGCGGGTGAGCGTACAGATATGCTGCGTGCGGTCGTGCTGGGTGGCCTGAAGGTAATAGAGTGCCGCACCCGCGGCTATCACCCCCTCCGTCAGCTCTTCTACCCCGAAGCCCTTCAAGGAGGTGGTGCCGAACTGCTTCGTCAGCAGCTCGTTGGCAAAATCAGGAGCAAACACCCAGTCGTCGAAGGTGTTGGTGTAGTATTTCTCGTTGAAATGGTCGAGAAACCAATGTAGTTTCTTGCGCTGCAGCACCACTTCGGCAGGATGAAAGTTCTGCATCAGCTTGTCAATATAGGCCAAGTCGCCCTGAGCCACATAGAACTCGCCCGTAGAGACATCCAAGAAGGAGATTCCGTGGCACTTACCGTCAGTTAGATGCAGCCCACAAAGGAAATTGTTCTCCTTCACGTCCAACACCATATCGTTGTAGGAGACACCCGGCGTCACCAACTCGGTGATTCCTCTTTTCACCAGGCCTTTCACGGTCTTAGGGTCCTCCAGCTGCTCACAGATGGCCACACGCAGCCCTGCCCTTACCAGTCTGGGCAGGTATTGGTCGATGGCGTGATAGGGAATGCCAGCCAAGTCGGTATAGCCGCCCCCGCCGCTTGCCTTGCGCGTGAGGGTGATACCCAATATATTGGATGCCTTGCGGGCATCCTCTCCAAAAGTCTCATAAAAGTCACCTACCCTAAACAGCAGCATCGCATCTGGAAACTTACGTTTCATCTGCGCATGCTGTCTCATCAATGGGGAGTCATTCTCTGCGTTCTTGGCCATATCAAAATCTTTTGCGCCACATCGGCGTTAAGAATAGATAACGGTCACCCGTAAAAAATATTGCCCTCACACCAAACTTTTCCCCTATATAGATTCAACCTTGAAGTGCAACACTGTTGTGCAAAGATAGTAAGAATTTTTGTTTCGGGGAAGAATAATCCAAATTTTTTCTAGGGCGAAGGTTTAGTTCAGTCTGGACAAAGAGGATGAAGTCGTCTGAAAGTGAAG
>JAEEHQ010000113.1 GCA_016280915.1 Bacteroidales bacterium | reverse complement strand
GGCGGCGAAGGAGGTGTCGTGCGTGAGCACGAAGCTGCGCGGGTTGTCGAGGACGCTGTCAGTCCACATCACGAAATAGCAGCTGTCGGCCGGACGTGCCGTGAGGGTGACGGTGACGCCCTGGTGGTACCATCCCCCGCCTTCCACCGTGCCCAGGGTGTCGTTGGTGCTGGTGGCCCTGACCTCGCTCATGTCGTTCTCCAGGAAGTAGGCCGTGAAGAGGGTGTCCTGGGTCAGGTACACGATGCGCGAGGAGTCGGTCACGCCGTCGTTCCACCGCTGGAAGCGGTAGCCCGGGTTGGGGATGGCGGCGATGTCGTGGTAGGTGCCGCGGGCATAGCGGCCGCCGCCGGCCACCGTGCCGGTCTCCTGGCCGGCCACACGGGTCTCCAGGTCGTTCATGTCCACGATGGGCAATACCCCGCCGTTGTAATAGCCGGGGGCGTCATTTCCAAATACCTCAGAAGCAGACTCCCATACACCGGAGCCGTCGGGGGACATAGGGTCGTATCCTAAACAACTATTCCATGGGAGCATCGCTATAGAGATATAAAAGGTGGGAATGTGGGTGTATATTAGAATTTCCCCACTAACGAAGTCATTGCTGTTGATGGTGGCGCCTATGTAGAATGTGGAGTCTACTGTGACGGGCTTGTCGAAATAGGCTTCGTATGCGTAGCAGTAGGCAAAAGTGTCCCCGTAGGTGCTGAGCGGCATCTTCATTATCTTAGGGGTCAATGTGTCCCATCGTGCAGAGTCGAGAGTTATCATTGTGCGGGTCCCCGCATCGTATTGGAACAATTTGACATATTCGGGCAGTCGAGGATAGCCTAATGAGAGGTGATAGTTATATAAATATCGCTGAAAGTCCTCAGGTCTTACCACCAGGGCCACACCTCCCTTCACCTGGATGGGCGAGTCCGTATAGTGGGGTATGGCAAATAAATAGCCCAAGCCAAATTGTCGTATTGTTGCATACTGGCCATTCAAAAAGGTTCTGCAGGTGTCGTACCAACGAGTGTAGTAGCAGCTGTCGTGCCTGTATTCTACTACGGTATCGTAGGTTTGGGCGGACAAGGGCAATGTGCCCATCGCCGCCAGCATGATTAACAAGAACTTTTTCATAATCGTTGCGGGTTTAGTTGTTGTTGTTTGTTACAGTAGTGCACGCCGCACTTACTTCTATATCGGTGATTTTCTGGCAACTTACAGCCACGGTTCCCAGCAATGCCATCAAGGCTAATGGAATAATAAATTTCTTCATGATTAATTAGTAGATTTTGAGGTTATTTCTGTTGTTTTGTAATGGATGATTGCGTTCTTCTGATTATCGTTAATATTGAGGAAGATGCTCATTGACATTTTATTATAGGAGAAGATAACAAGATTTCTCCTATACTCCACCCCGCTATTTGTAACGATGCTGTCGGTAATGATTCTCGAAGAAAAGGAGTTGGGTTCTGAAATGATGTCCCTGACCTCGGCAGGGTAGAGAGTGAGAGGCTTGATACCAAAATCGCGGCACAGCTCCTCCCAGCGGGCAGAGTCCTGCGCCTCCAGGAGGGTTACGTCGACGGCCAGGGTGTCGTTAAGGCGGTAGTCTTTCAGGAATGCGACATTGAGGCCCTCGGTGCCGGCATACTTGGCGTAGACCGGGCTGACCTGCCTGGTGGGGAAGAACCAATACCAGCGTTTGCATAGGGTGACGGCTGCCACCACTACGAGGAGGAGTAGGCCTACCCACATCCAGTACCGCTTTATTTCCCTGGGCAGACTCATAGCTTGCTTATCATTAGTTCAACGGTGGAGGAGGCTTGGGAGGGGGTGGTGTTCCCCCACACCATGCTTTCGGTATATTGTGGCGGGGTGGCATATGTCAGGTTGGTGCCTACCGTGCACAGTGCCAGCAGGCATGCCGTCGCCACACCTCGGCACACCTTGAGACGGCGGCGGTAGCGGGCGCAGCGGGCGTCCAGGCCTTCGGAGTTCTTGGCGGCAAGCTGCACGATGTGGCTGTAGTCGGCAGCAGTCATCGGCCGCAGATGGGGGATGGTGTGGGTGCCTTTCTTCATGATTCGTTGTTTTTATTGTTATTGTTATAATGATTTCGTAACTTTATGATGATGCGGTGGCGTAGCTGGTAGGCGCTGGGGGGCCTGATGTGCAGGATGCGGGCCACCTCGCTGGTGGAGTACCCCTGCAGCATCAGTTCCATGGCGTGGCACTCATGGGGCGTGAGCACCGAGGCCATCGTGTCGAGCAGTTCGCTCGTTTGGCTGTCGTCCTCGGCAGCCACGGTGTCGGCCATGCGCTCGTCGAGGGACACCCACGGCAGCGCACGTTGGAGGTAGTGGTGGCGCGAGAAAGCGCTGCGACAGAGCCAGTATACCCAGCGGGCTTCCTGTCTGGGAGAGAGGTCGACAGGTATCTGATGCTCGTGCTGCCAGATGCTGATGTAGCACTCCTGCTTCAGCTCGTCGCAGAGGCTTCTGTCGCCCCACGCGCGGAGCAGGCACAGATGTTCTATCTGTGCCTCGTGCCTCTTTATAAGGCTGTCGAAGTGGCTGTATCTTGTACTGTCGTCGGTGGGCATAATCTCGTCCCCCAAAAAAATGTCTACTATAATATAGGATTTTTTTGGGTCAAATATCTACATGGGGTCAAAAAAAAGTGCATTTTTTAACATAGTTTAACAGCAAGAGGGAGGGAATTTGGGAATGTGTTAATGTGTTACTCCCTTCGGTCGTGACTTTGCTTTGGTTACTCCCTGCGGTCGTGACCTTGCTTTGGCTCAGCCTCAAAAGTGAACTTTTGGGCTTTCGCCCTGCGCAAGGTTCGGCCTCGAAAGTGTACTTTCGGGCGCTCGCCCTGCGCAAAGTTAATGTGGGAATGCGGGAATGTGGGAATGTGTTACTCCTTTCGGTCGTGACGTTGCTTTGGTTACTCCCTGCGGTCGTGACCTTGCTTTGGTTACTCCCTGCGGTCGTGACCTTGCTTTGGCTCAGCCTCAAAAGTGAACTTTTGGGCTTTCGCCCTGCGCAAGGTTCAGCCTCAAAAGTGAACTTTTGGGCTTTCGCCCTGCGCAAGGTTCAGCCTCAAAAGTGAACTTTTGGGCTTTCGCCCTGCGCAAGGTTC
>JAEEHQ010000112.1 GCA_016280915.1 Bacteroidales bacterium | reverse complement strand
TACTTCGATGACGGTGTGGCTGAAGAGTACACCTCGCCCTGCAGCCACAACTTCGGAGAAGTCTCTTCCGACTCCTCCGCCATCACCATGGTCGCATACAACGACCTCGACTGCTCCGACACCATCAACTTCAAGCTGCCCGTCACCCAGTTCACTTTCTTCGCTCCCAACGTCTTCACCCCCGAGCGGCCAGACAACAACACCTTCCGTATCTTCACCGCCAACCAGCAGGAGAACTTCTCAGTCTATATCTACGACCGCATGGGACGGCAGGTCTACACCAGCCAAGACCTCCACTTCGCATGGGACGGCAACTACGAGGGCCAGAAACTGCCGCAAGGAACCTACACCTATGTCATCCGCTACCGCAGACCCGGCACCGAAGACATCGTCACCCAAAAGGGCACGGTGACCCTGCTCAGATAAAGTCCTACGCTGAGTTAATTCTCTAATAATACAATAATCGATAAGGGCGGGAGCCGAAAGGCTGTCGCCCTTTTATTTAACCCAAACTCATCATGTTGGCCAATAGTACAAGAGAAACAGAACAATAAAGTCGGCATGGACACGCATGAAGAAAAAATATGAGTGGGTGAAAAAGAAGGGTATCGGTAGAAAAATAATCAAGAAAGTGTTTTTTTTCTTGCTATGTCGAAAAAAAGTAGTATCTTTGCACTCGATTTCAAGAGGACAGGAATAACTCGAAACACAACTAAGGGAGTATAGCTCAGTCGGTTCAGAGCATCTGCCTTACAAGCAGAGGGTCATTGGTTCGAATCCAATTACTCCCACAAGAAGCCAACAAGACTTAAAACTTGTTGGCTTCTTTACGAAAAACAGTACCCTATTCCCACCCTATCACCTAAAGCACCCCACTACCGAGGAACATCCTTACTACCTAAAACATCTATTTGATTAGTAACAAATTAAAAAACAAATATTGTAACACTTCATTTTGCAGCAAGGGAGCCGAAAGGCTGTCACCATTTATACACACAACTCATCCATGTCGGCCAAAAGCGCAAAAGAACTACTAAAGAGATATTGGGGCTATGATACCTTCCGCCCTATGCAGGAGGAGATTATCAACTCTGTGACACAGGGCAACGACACGCTGGTACTCATGCCTACAGGTGGCGGCAAGTCGCTGTGCTACCAAATCCCGGCATTGATGAAAGAGGGCATCTGTCTGGTAGTTTCGCCTTTGATTTCGCTCATGAAAGACCAAGTGCATCAGTTGCACGAACATGGCATCAAGGCCGCCTGCCTGATTTCGGGCATCAACGGCATCGAGCAGGAAATTGTCTTCAACAACTGCCTTCACGACAACGTCAAATTGCTCTATGTGTCGCCCGAACGGCTGCGCCAGCGGGTTTTCATTGAGCACTTCCGACAAATGAATATATCGATGATAGCCGTTGACGAAGCCCACTGCATTTCCCAATGGGGCTACGACTTCCGTCCCAGCTATCTTGAGATTGCCAACATCCGAGTCTATTTCCCCTCCATACCCATCATCGCCCTCACCGCCACCGCCACACCAGAGGTTGTGTCCGACATCCAGCAAAAGCTGCTCTTTCGACCACAAAAGCGCCTATTCCAAACCAGTTTCTCGAGGGGTAACTTGGCCTATATGGTATTTCACGAGATGGACAAAGAAGGCCGTATGCTGCGCATTATTAGGAAGACCGGAGGTTGTGGCATAGTCTATGTGCGCAACCGACGCAGAACCCGAGAAATTGCCGAACTGCTAACCCACAATGGCATCACCGCTGCCTACTACCATGGCGGACTCGAGCCCAAGGAGCGCAATATGGCACAAGCACGCTGGATGAAAGGAGATGTGTCGGTCATCGTGGCCACCAACGCGTTCGGCATGGGCATTGACAAACCGGATGTGCGATATGTGATTCATCTAGACATCCCATCTTCCATTGAGGCCTATTTCCAAGAAGCAGGCAGGGGCGGGCGCGACGGCAAGAAATCCTATGCCGTGATGCTCTACAACGAGAGCGACCTCGAAACACTTCAACAGAATTTCGAGCTGAGTTTCCCTTCGCGACAAAAGATAGCCAACATATACCGAGCCATCTGCAACTACTACCAACTCCCAGTGGGCTCCGGCGAGAACTGTCAGTTCGATTTCGACCTCGAAGGATTGTGCGCAACCTACCATTTCAATGTGCTGGAACTATACAACGCCACCCGCTTCTTGGAACGCGAAGGACTCCTGTTGCTACCCGAAATAGAAGATAGTGAATCGAAAGTATATGTGCCCATCAGCCGTGAAGAGCTATATAAATTCCAAGTAGACCAACCCAAATACAGCGACCTCCTCTTCCTGCTGTTAAGACTCTACGGGGGGCTCTTTTCCGACTTTGTCCCCATCTCTGAGCGGCTGCTTGCTCGCCGCATGTTCATGGACGTGGAGCAGATTACCAACATGTTGCTGCACATGGACGCGCTGAAAGTCATCGTTTATCAGCCCAAAAAGAAAAGACCGCAGATTGTATTCTCCTCTCCACGCATCGATACCAAAGACCTCTATCTGAGCGACAGCAACTACAAAGAGTTAAAAGAAAAGGCCAACATGCGGAAGGAGGCGATGCAACAATATGTGACTGCCCAAGAGGGCTGTCGCAGCAACATCATGTTACAATATTTTGGCGAAACAACATCTGACCCCTGCGGCGTTTGCGACCTTTGCCTAACCCAGCACAACCATACCAAGGTCTCCTCCATTAGAGAACAAATCCTACAACTGCTGGAGAAACAGCCCTTACGAAGCGACCAACTGCTGGAATTGTTGCCTCACAACGACGAGGAGATGGTGAAGCAGGAGTTGCGCCAATTAGTCAACGAAGACATCGTGTGTATCAACGATGCCCTGCAATTCACAGTATAGCCGAGACACTGGCAATCCCATCACATTGTAGAAACAACCTTCAATGCGCTCGATTCCCACCATGCCTATCCATTCCTGTATGCCATACGAACCCGCCTTGTCGTAAGGCTGGTAATGGTCGATATAATAATCTATCTCACGAGCCGACAAATGCCGGAAATGCACCTGTGTGCACTCTGTGAAACTGACCTTGCGAGAACAACTGCGCAGACAAACCCCGGTGTAGACCTGATGGACGCATCCTGAAAGCGACTGCAACATTGCCACCGCTTCCTCTCGATTGTGAGGTTTGCCCAACACCTGCTCCTGATGCACCACTACGGTGTCGGCCGTCACCAACACCTCCCCTTCAGCCAACTGAGGCTTGTAGCCTCCAGCCTTAAGCAAAGCCAACGACTCCGCCACCTGTGAGGCAGGAAGCGGAGTCGCTATATGTTCTTCGACATCAATGTCTACAGTCGAAAACGGGAGTCCCATCTGTGCCAACAACTCGCGTCGGCGTGGAGACTTAGAAGCCAACAAGAGGTGCATTAGCGTCTACGGGAGTCTTTAGAATCTTGTTTCTTGGCGGTTTTGTCCTCCATAGAGGTCATAAATCCGTCTTTAAACTGGGCAACAATACCCTCGTTGCCATACTTGTCGAACCAAATCCATTTACCCTGCTTGCGGCCTTTCACAAAAGTGCCTTTCTCCTCAGGATAGCCACCTTCGTTGTAGCGTTCATAGCTGCCGTCGCGTTCGCCATCGATGTAGTTCTCGGCTATCTCCACCTTGCCATTGGGATGGTAGCGCACCGTCTTGCCATGCTGCAGGTCATTGTGGTAGTTCATCTCATAGCGGACGCTGCCGTCTTCATACACACCACGCCAGAGTCCTTCTTTGAGTCCCTTGTGGAAACTGCCGGTATAGTCAAGCTTGCCGTTCTCATACCAGGCGGTCCAAGTACCCTCCTCCTTATCGTTCACATACTGGCCCTCGTGAAGTTTCTTTCCACTCTCATACCAAGTAGTCCATAGGCCTTGCTTGTAGCCGTTGGAGTATTCGCCTTCGCGCCATTTCTCGCCAGTTTCGTAGTAATAAGTCCAGACACCTGTTTCGTTGCCATGCGTGTAGTGTCCACGAATGCCCACATTGCCGTTAGTGCGCCAATAAAAAATCCATTCACCTTCCTGCTCACCCTCCGAGAGACGGCCTTCCTGGTCCTTCTTGCCATTGGGCAACCACCATGTGGCGGGACCCTCCAACTGGTCGTCGACATAAGTGCCTTCAAATTTCAGTTTGCCGTTCTCATGCCATTCGTGAGTCTTGCCCTCACGGACACCATCCACGTAGGGCACTTCATCCTTTTGCTTGCCATTGGGATACCACGAAACAAACATACCCTGCTTCTTGCCATCCACCACGGAAACCTCGCTCTGTTTGGCACCATTGGCATACCACGTGCGCGATGTGCCCGAGCCACTCATCACAGTCTCCTCGTGCTTGGTGCCGTCGTTGTAGAAAGTACGCCATACCCCTACCTTGCGGCCCTGGTTGTCGTATTTGCCCTGACGGAACACCTGTCCGTTGGGGTGCCACCAAGTCCAATTACCTATATGCACACTATCGTCGTTGAGTGTGCCGGAGACATACATCTGATCGGGATGGGTGGCATAAGCCTCTTCGTAGTGAATCTGGGCACTGGCAGTAAGAGCCAGTAGGCACCCAAAAGCAAAAGTGAGCGTTTTTTTCATATCTTAAATGGATTTATTCAGAATAAACAAAATCAATGCGAATAGGATTGTCAGAGGCAGTGCCATTGATAACGGTGCGAAAAGCCGACGAGCGTCGGGCATCGATAATCAATTCTGTGCCATAGTCCTTACCCGTGCGCAACAACTCCTGCAGATGGCGGGTAATGCGCAAGCGGTACTGCTTCTTCTCGCGGTTGTAGTAACCATCGAAACCGCCATAAGTATATGCGTTGGTAATCACGTTGGCATCGGTAACATAGGTCGACGAGCCATCGGCATGGTTTTTCAATGCCAAGATTCGCACTGGCATGGAAGTGTCGCCGACACCCGTGCTTACCGGCATCAGAAGTTCGGCATAGTGGATTACGGCAGTGGGATGCTCCGTCCTGAACTGGTCAATAAATGCCTGCATGTCGAGGCGGATGCGGGTTCCTCCAAGGGGTTCGAGATATAGTTTTTCCGTGCCGCTGATGGATGCCTTGCGGTTAGTGGCAAAGGGGGCTAAAGGAGTGCCTGAGTAGTCGTGAGCGTAATACATCGAGTGGCCGGCTCCGCTATTGATGGTAAAGACAAACTGCAACGTGCTGTCCATCGCATAGGTGTGGTAGTACATTCGCAAGCTTGTATTAGAAGCGGAAAGGTCCACAGTGACAGCCGTCTGAGAGTTGTCGGCCAGCTTGATAGCGATACCCTTGGAATAATTGAAGAAATCGTCGTAGGTGCAGGACTGTCTCAACACGGGATAGATGCGCTCATTCATACGCAATCTGATGCTGTCGGCATAGTAGGTCACCTCATCGTCAAAAAAGCAGACCTCGCTCTCTGCGACCTGCTTGGTCGACAAGAAACTGCTGTCGGGCCTGAAGGGTTCAGCCAGCTGGTTTACAATCACGTGCAGGGTGCGTGGTGTCGAGTCGGGAAGCACAGGGTACACCGTGTCAATCACCAAGGTCATCACCACCGAGTCAATAATAACGGCATCAGATATGTTGATTCCCTCGCTGGGGGCGGCAATCTGTGAGTAAAGGATGGCCTTCATGCTGCCAAAGGTGGCATCTGCATAATCGCCCAACACGCCAGCCGTATAGCCCACCGTGGCGAGCGAGTCGTCCAAAATGGTGCAAGCTGTTAGGGAGATGGTGTCGCGGGTACCATGGTAGCGTGTGAAGGGGTCCTGCAACGACATGCCCAAATCAGTTTCATCCTCGGTACATGCGATCGGCAGCAGAAGCAGAAAAAGTCCCAAGGGGAGTATGAGTTTCTTTAATGACATTGCTTATGTAAATAGGGGTCTAATTGTTAATGGCACTTCCGCAGAGGGTTTCGTAGAGCTTGTTGATTTTCGTGTAGAATTCAGTAGCGTTAGGATTGTAGTCCAGCACGTAGCGCTTGTTCTCTTTGGCAAACTGCACCAACTCAGGATTGACTGTTGGCGACGCTATCACGATGCCGTTGGCGTAGGTGATGGCGGCCTTCATCAGGGTCATATAGTCCAGATGCTGGTAAAGACGCAGGTCCTTGGCTGTGGCCCCGTCGGCACGCATCTTCTTCTCCAAGTCCTCGCTGAAAGAGCCCTCAAAAGCATCGTCAGTCAACGAAAGCACCGTACGGGCTCCGCTAAAGAAGGCATTCTCCTTGTTGATTCTGCGCAGGTAGAACGGCACCATGCAGCTGAACCAACCCGAGAAATGGATTAGGTGGGGCTGCCAAGCCAGCTTGCGCACAGCCTCCAACGTACCGCGCCCAAAAAACAGGATGCGCTCGTCGTTCTCCGGCCTCAAGACACCCTGATCATCAAAAGTGTTGCCAAAACGGGCAAAATACTCTTCGTTGTCGATAAAATAAACCTGCAGGCGGGCCGACGGTATCGAACCCACCTTGATGATCAACTGGTGGTCGCAACTGTTCACTATCAGGTTCATTCCTGACAGCCGTATTACTTCATGCAGCTGATGCTTCCGCTCATTCACATCGTTAAATCGAGGCATGAAAACGCGAATCTCTCGTCCCAACTCTTGCGTAAACTGGGGTAAATGACGACCCAAAACCGCCGCCTCCGATTCTGCGGAAAACGGCACAATGCTCTGGTTCACAAACAGTATCCTTCCTTTCGCCATAATCTTTAGTCTATAGTATTATTCTTGCAAATATACGAATTTTTTTTGAATAAATGGAAATATATTTTTCCTTCGAGGCTGAAAAAAAGCCTTAGCGTGAGCCCGTCTGCGTTTTTTTCGCGTAAAAGAGGAGCCTGAGAAAAGGAAGACTCATCATCAACCCATTCTTGCCATTCTTAATTGCAAACCAAATAGTTAAAAAAAATTCATACACAATTATTTCGACATATTAACCGATTGTTAATAAAAAAAAATCTTAAAAAATTTGACGCATTCATTTTTTTTGTACTTTTGCACCATGGTTCAGAATATAACAGAAGAAGAAATGTCGCTGTTAGCCAGAGCAGAACGCTACTGTGCCAACGAAGAGCAATGCCGCACATCGGTAAGGAAGAAGCTGAGTGACTGGGGTGCCTCGATAGAGTTGTCGGGTCGGATTGTCAATCGACTGATAGACCAGGGTTACATCGACGAGAAACGGTATGCGAAAGCTTATGTGAGTTCGAAACTGCGCACACAGAAATGGGGACGGCTAAAGGTTATCTACCAGCTGCGCTCGAAACAGGTGCCACCGAAATTTATCACCGAGGCGCTGAGTGAGATACCGGACGAGGAGTACCGCAACATACTGCTTGATGTGGCCAACACCAAATGGAAGACCTACGACCCCAACGAGACCAAGGCCAAACGCCGCTCGAAGTTGGTGACTTTCTTGGCATCCCGTGGTTATGAGTCGCCTGAAATTCAGACGATGCTTGCCGCCAACTTTGCCGACGAGGTTTCTGCCGACTCGAACGAATAGAAGTGGGGCTTACTCGCTGACGTATTTGCCTATTGGGCTATAGGATTTACTAGCCCTAAAGGTTGTTTTTCACGCTTACTTTTTTAGCGCGTTCTATTTTCAACAACGCTTGTATAAAGGCCACTTACACAGAAACGCTTTATTCAGATGCTATAAACCCCTGACAATCGTGGTACTGTCTGGGGTTTTCTTCGTGATGTGGCGGCGTAACTGAACCCCAAATCAGACATTGTTTTTGAATGTGAGGACCACGGTCCTGAGGTAGTCCAATCCCACAAGCATCTGGGCAGAGCCGTCGCGCACGGCCACCTGCAGGTTGCGGGTTGAGGAGACCGTGAGCAGCAGGTCGCCCGAACGGACATCGGAATAGCTGTGACAGACCTTGTTAAGGGTGAACTCGCGAGCCATGAGGGTGAACGGACGTCCGCGACGCAAACGCTCAAATTCCTCATAGGTCATAGACAGATAGGCATTGCCATAGCTGTCGACATGAATGACCGGCACCTTGATGACATCGCCGGAGAGGTCGGTGAGGATGGGAGTCTTGATGTCCAGCTCGTGGGGTTCACCAATGTCGGTGAGCGGAGTGCCTTGAGCCAGCATGGCGGCAACCTTGCAGAATAAGTCTGCAGCGGCAAAGGTAAAGAAATCCGTCTCACGCGGCACGTCAATCAGCACAGTTTGAGTGGCATCGCGACCAAAGAGGGCACCGGGCACACCATTGTCGATGCAGATGTAATATTGTTCTTTATATTCCACCACCACGAAGGGCATTTGGGCCGTCTCAGAGGAATTGATGTCGATGATGTGGATTGTGCCTTTAGGAAAGTCAAGACAGGCATTCTTGACGACAAAAATGGCCTTCATGAACTGGAACGGCTCGATATTGTGGGTGATGTCCACAACCCGCACTCCCGGGATGTAGGAATAGAGCTTGCCCTTGACTTTGCCAGCGAAGAAATCGCGATCGCCCCAATCGGTGGTAAGTGTCACTATCGGTGATTGCATAGAACTGCGTGCTTTTTACTTATTTAATGATGATTTGTAGACTTGTTCGTGAAATGCAAAAGTACATATTTTTTGGCAACTGAAGAAATACAAATTGTTATTTGCCCAAAAATTTGTATTTTTGTGTTTTATTGGTAAAAAAATATATCATTATAATATAATAAGAACTAAATATTTACATTGTAATATGTCATTACTTTCGATACGCAATTTGCACGCTTCGATTGGCGACAAAGAGATTCTCAAGGGCGTGAACCTCGAAATCAACCTCGGTGAGGTGCACTCTATCATGGGTCCCAACGGCAACGGCAAAAGCACCCTGGCAGGCATCATCGCCGGCAACACCAAATATACCGTCACCGAAGGCGAGGTGATCTACAAGGGCAAGAACATACTTGAGATGCCTGTGGATGTGCGTGCCTGCGAAGGCATCTTCCTCGGCTTCCAATACCCTGTGGAAATCCCCGGCGTGAGCATCACCAACTTTATGCGCACCGCCGTGAACGAGCAGCGCAAATACCGTGGACTCGATCCCCTCTCTGGTGCTCAGTTCCTGAAACTGATGAATGAGAAGAAGGCAATCGTGGAAATGACCACCAATCTGGCCAACCGTTCTGTAAACGAGGGCTTTAGCGGTGGCGAAAAGAAAAAGAACGAGATCTTCCAGATGGCAATGCTCGACCCCACCCTGGCCATCCTCGACGAGACCGACTCGGGCCTCGACATTGATGCCCTCCGCATCGTTGCCACCGGTGTTAACAAACTGCGCCGACCAGACAATGCCACCGTGGTCATCACCCACTACCAACGTCTGCTCGACTACATTGTGCCCGACTTTGTGCATGTTCTGTATGAAGGGCGCATCGTAAAGACCGGCCCCAAGGAGTTGGCCCTCGAGTTGGAATCCCGCGGCTACGAATGGATTAAAGAGGAGTTGGAAAAACAGGCCTGACAGCATCAGCGCATTCCGAGCTACTTCTAATTAAAGATGGCACATTTTGTTTTTGCCACAAATACGTTCAATAAAAGACTCAAGCAACCCACTCATGGAAAAAATAGTACAGCAGTTTCGTGACCTCCAACCCACGTTGAGGAAAAACGAGGTGTGGCGCCATGTCGACTTTGCTGCGCTCCTCTCCGACGAGCTGCAACTGCCCAAGGGAGAACGCCAAACTGCCGAATATCATTGCAACATACCCAACCTGGATGCCGTGCGCATGGTTACAGAAAACGGCTACTGCTACCAGCCGACCCTACAAACCGATGAGGGTACCCTCCTGGCCGGTTTCCGCGACTACTGCAGCCAACGACCCGACCTCATCCGTCATTATTTCGGCAAATGTTGCCCCAAGGCAAACCCCTACCTGGACATCAACACAGACCACTACACCGACGGCATCTTCGCCTTCATACCCGACAACACCCACCAGCAAAAACCCATCCAGTTACAGTCGGTCATCAATGCCGGTCACGGCCTTTTCCTCCAAACACGAAACCTGGTGGTGGTGGGACGCAACAGCCATGTCGTCATCCTCCATTGCGACGACTCCTACGACAACGCCCCCGCTTTCGCCAACAACGTGACCGAAATACACGTGATGGAAGGAGCCCATGTGGAATACTATAAGATGCAGAACCTCAACAACCAGACAGGTCTGCTCAACCACACCTATGTCACCATGCAGCAAGGGGCTTCGTTCCGTAGCGTGGCCCTCACCCTCAACGGTGGCCACATCCGCAACCACACCGAGATTCGAATGCTGGGTGAACATTGCGAAGTGGAAGCCCACGGCCTCTATCTCAACGACCAAGAACAGCAGGTGGACAACTACATCTTTGTCGACCATGCCTTTCCCAACTGCCACAGCCGGGAGCTCTTCAAAGGTATCCTCGACGATAGTGCCCATGGCACCTTCAACGGCCATGTGCTGGTGGAGGATGGTGCCAAGAAGACCGAGGCCTACCAATCGAACAAGAACATCCTCCTCACCGACAAGGCCCACATCACCACCAAACCTTTCTTAGAAATCTACAACGACGATGTGAAATGCTCCCATGGCAGCACCGTGGGACAACTTGACGAGCAGGCCCTCTTCTACATCCGCTCCCGTGGCATCAGCGAGCGCACAGCCATGACCATGCTTTCCTATGCCTTCTGCGATGAGGTGCTGCAGCAAATCCTGCTGGAGCCTGTGCGCAACAGCCTCATCGACTTGGTGAAAAAACGCCTCCATGGCGAACTGACTCCTTGCTCGGAATGCTCACTCCACTGCAGCTCACCCTGCAATGGTCCCGAAGTCAATTTCCACATCGACCCCACCAAGCTATAGCCACCACGCTATCATGAAGGACATCTGGAGAGTTTTCCGCTACTTGAAATACTATCCCGGCAATATTGCCGTGAACCTGCTTTTCAACACCCTGGCGGTACTATTCAACATGTTCACCTTCATCATGATAGTACCTTTCGTCGAGTTGCTCTTCGGCACCTCGCAATCGGTAGAGACTCTCCCCCCCTTCGCCTTCAACCAGGAGTATTTCTCCCTCTGGCTCACCTACACATTGGCTCGCTATAAGGCACTTTATGGGCTTTGGCCCTGCCTGTTGGCCATCTCGGGAGGGTATCTGGCATTTTCTTTTTTGTCCAACCTATGCCGCTATCTGGCGCAGTTCTTCATCAGCCCCATGCGCAACGGCATCACCATGCGCCTGCGCAACGACATCTACCATCACATCACCATCCTTCCCGTCTCCTATTTCACCTCCCAACGCAAGGGCGACCTCATCAGCCGCATGTCCAACGACATTGCCGACATCGAATGGGGCGTGCTCACCTCGGTCATCTCCCTTGGCAAAGACCCCATCAACATCATTCTCTTTGCCGCCGCCCTCATCTTCATCAGTCCCCGCCTCTTTCTCTATTTTCTTATCATCATGCCCATAGCGGTATGGCTCATCGGCCTTATTGGCAAGAGTCTCCGCCGCAATTCGGCCGAAGGGCAGAACCGGCTTGGACAACTTTTTGCCCTGCTGGAAGAATCGTTGGCAGGCATCCGAACCATTCTCTCCTTTGGCCAGGAGCAACGCCGCATCAATCGTTTCTCCCAAACCAACGACGACTACGCCCGCACCATGATTCGAGTGGCTGAACGCCGCGAGCTGAGCAGCCCACTCTCTGAAATTCTGCTTACCCTCGGCCTGGTATTCATCCTTATCCTCGGCGGCATGGCAGTACTCAATGGCGAGATTCTTTCCTCTGTCTTCATCCTTTTCATTATCCTCTTTGCCCGCCTTATCCCACCTGTGCAGTCAATGGTGCGCGTATACAACAACTTGCAGAAAGCCAATGCTGCAGCCCAGCGGGTCTTTGAGGTAATGGATGCCGACGAGAAAATCTATGAGAAGAAGGATGCCCAATTGCTTGCCGATTTTCAAAAGGAGATTGTCTACCGCAAAGTCTCGTTTGCCTACCAGCATGAGGGACAACCCCACCCCACCTATGTGCTTCGCGACATAGACCTGGTCATACCCAAAGGCAGGACGATTGCTATTGTAGGGTCTTCTGGTGCCGGCAAGACCACCTTGGTGGACCTCCTGCCCCGCTTCTATGACTGTACTTCGGGCGAGATTCTTATCGACGGCATTCCCCTCCCCGACCTCAACATCAACAGCCTCCGTGCACAGATAGGGCTGGTCTCGCAAAACTGCATTCTTTTCAACGACACCGTGGCCAACAATATCGCCTTTGGCCGCACCGACTTCACCCCCGAACAAGTACGCCAAGCTGCCCGCATCGCTCATGCCGACGAGTTCATCGAGCAGATGGAAGAAGGCTACTCCACCAATATCGGCGACCGCGGCCTCAACCTCAGCGGTGGCCAACGGCAACGCCTCAGTATCGCACGCGCCGTTCTGAAGGACCCGCCCATCCTCATCCTCGACGAGGCCACCAGCGCCCTCGACACCGAGAGCGAGCAAGCCGTACAGCAAGCCTTGGAGCATCTCATGAAAGGCCGCACAAGCATCATCATCGCCCACCGGCTCTCCACCATTTGCCATGCCGACGAGATCATCGTCATGGACAAAGGCCACATCGTCGAACGCGGCACCCACGACCAGCTGCTCTCCCTCAATGGCCTATACAAGAAACTCATCGACATGCAATCCTTCGCCACAACTTGAATCAAACGTTCTTCCTCTCCTCCCCTCTTTCCTCAAATACCTTTCCCACACTCCACAAAGAAACATCATTTGTTCCTAAGACCCCTATTCTCTCTCTAAAATCCACATCCACAAAACCTTGATTCTATCCCACTCCCACCCCCTGGGGAAAGGTAGGTTATCCCTTGCTGAATCTCTTTCATCCCAATTGCTTGCAAAAGTATTGCGTAGAACTTCTGCTGATCCTGCTTGTAAAGAGATTAACTAGCGAGGAGTTAGCAAGGAGACGACAAGAAAGAGGAGGAGCTTCAGTTCACTTAGCATTCTCCTTGTGATTTTCAGAAAACACTTATTCGGTTTTAGCCAGTTAAACCCCAATCGGTCATTCGGGTTTGTGCCAGATTAGTATTAATCTCGAGCAGCTTGGCTCATCGCTTGCGAACGTTGCGGAAAGCGAGAGCAAAGAAAGCCCGCTTGCTCTGCCGAGACATAGCAACGACAACGAAGTTAAGGCGTAGCGGGCTACGACGAGACAGGGATGTGGTCAAGATGCTGGAAGAAATGCTGAGATGGCCCAAAAAGACTTGAGAAACCAACAATTAATAAAGAAGTCGGCCTAATGACCGATTGGGGTTAGACCGATTGACTTGTCATGTATAGGACAAAAAAAGTGCCTCCATGGGAAATGGAAGCACTTTTTTATGTAAGAAGCTTCGTGCAGTCGGAGCTAAGGGAGTGATTATTCACTCTTCTGCTCTTTATCAAGCTCTTCTTTCAGGTTAGCCAGAACGCTGAGGTCACCGAGGGTGGTCTTCTCAAGAGTCTCGTTGATCTTCTTAACGGTCTTCTTGGTAGCGCGTTCTTTCTTAGCCTCGTCGTTCTCGCTCTTAGCGTGGTCGCCCTCAGCGGCATCCTGGAAGGTGCGGGTGTGGGAGAGGATGATTTTCTTGTTCTCTTTGGAGAACTCAATCACTTTGAATTCAAGAGTTTCGCCCTGACGAGCTTTCTTCTTGTCTTCCTTCTCGAGGTGACGCATGGGAGCGAAACCTTCAACGCCGTAAGGCAGAGTGACGGTGGCACCCTTGTCGTTCAAGGTGGCGATAGTGCCCTCATGGACGCTACCCACGGTGAACAGCGACTCGTATACATCCCAAGGATTCTCCTCGAGCTGCTTGTGGCCGAGGCTGAGACGACGGTTGTCGGCATCGACTTCGAGCACAACGACATCGATCTTGTCGCCAATCTTGGTGAACTCGGCGGGGTGTTTGATCTTCTTGCTCCAGCTGAGGTCGCTGATGTGGATCAAACCGTCAACACCTTCTTCAAGCTCCACGAAGATACCGAAATTGGTGAAATTGCGGACGGTAGCGGTGTGCTTGCTTCCGACAGGATATTTCTCGGCGATGGTCAGCCAAGGATCGGGCATGAGCTGCTTCAGACCCAGGCTCATCTTACGCTGCTCGCGGTCGAGGGTGAGGATGACTGCTTCCACCTCCTGGCCCACTTTCAGGAAATCCTGAGCGCTGCGCAGGTGCTGGCTCCAGCTCATCTCGCTGACGTGGATGAGACCCTCAACACCGGGAACCACTTCAACAAATGCGCCGTAGTCGGCAATGACAACGACTTTACCCTTTACGTGGTCACCCTCTTTGAGATTGGGATCGAGAGCATCCCAGGGGTGAGGAGTGAGCTGTTTCAGACCCAGAGCGATGCGGTGCTTAGCCTCATCAAAGTCGAGGATAACGACATTGATTTTCTGGTCGAGCTCGACAATGTCCTTAGGATCGGAAACACGGCCCCAGCTGAGGTCGGTGATGTGCACGAGACCGTCAACACCACCCAGGTCAACGAAGACACCATAAGGAGTGATGTTCTTGACAGTTCCCTCGAGCACCTGACCCTTCTCGAGGTGGCTGATAATCTCGGCCTTCTGAGCCTCGATTTCGTCCTCGATAAGAGCCTTATGAGAAACAACAACATTCTTGTATTCGTGGTTGATTTTCACAACCTTGAATTCCATGTTCTTACCAACGAAGACATCATAGTCGCGGATGGGCTTGACATCGATCTGAGAACCGGGGAGGAAGGCCTCGATGTTGTCGAAGACGGTAACGATAAGACCACCTTTGGTGCGGCTCTTGACGAAGCCGGTGATGATTTCCTGGTTCTCGAAGGCCTCGTTGACGCGGTCCCAAGACTTGAGGATGCGGGCCTTCTTGTGGGAGAGGAGCAGCTGACCGTTGGAGTCTTCCTGACTCTCAACGAAGACCTCGATTTTGTCACCAGCTTTGAGGTCGGGGTTGTAGCGCAACTCGGAAGCGGGGATAACGCCGTCGCTCTTGTAACCGATGTTGACCACTGCCTCGCGATCGCTGATGCTGACGATGGTACCCTCAATCACTTCCTGTTCGGTGAAAGCGTTAAAGGTCTGCTCGTACTGCTCGGTCATTTTCTGAGACAGTTCGGATTTGACTTCTTCTTTTTTGTCGATAGCACTCCAGTCAAAGTCTGCTAACGGCTGCACATTTTTGTAATCCATGTGTGAGATTTTTTGTTTTTATAGACGCCTGCCCGCCTGGGTTAAACATATATAACACGCTGTGCAATACCTAGTTGACAGGAACTCGGCTACACATTCGTGAATTGCAAAGATACAACTTTTTTCTAAATAAAAAGAAAAAAAATCGGACTTCCACTAAGACAACGGAAGCCTCGTCGACAAGCGCCTAATGGCCAACAGGGGGCATCAATACTTTTTTTCTTTACGGGAGATGGGATACGTGTGTACCAAGCTGAAACATATAAAATCTAGTCATATAAAAAAAAAATCTTATATTTGCAAACGAAAAAAAACTTGATAGCACTTGCGTAGAACATTGATATACAAAAGGAAATGGCAACAAACTCATAAGAGGACATAAGAAAAATGTCCCTCAATACTATGTCAATTTTCAAGCATTGGAGGGCTGTTGTGCGTCAAAACGATACTCGTGAGAAAAATTATTAATAAATAAGATACCATATAACGTAATAATGCACATCATGGACATGAAAAACATTAGCGAAGGGTACAACCCACCCATTGTAAAAATTGTTTCTTTTATGGTTGAACAGGGCTTTGCAGGCTCAGAAGTTAAAGTGGGTGTTGCAAATCCACCTATGACCAATGGTACGCAGTGTTTTGAATCTCAAGACCCTTGGTCTGTTGATTGGCACCAAAGTGCACAGTAATCAACCTCCTGCATTATTAATATTATTCATTTAGTAACATGGAATGAAGATGAAGAAGAACTATATACTCTGTATATTGCTGACTGGCATTGTCCTAATGACCAGCTGTAAGAAAGATCAGGATTTCGTCACCCTCCGAGCTGTGATTGACCAACCCAGCAAGGTGTATATTAATAGCGACCGTTACCCCTATTGGAACGAGGGCGACAAGGTGTATGTCAACAACAACTCATATGTACTTCAGAATATCAGTAGCACTACTGCCGAAATACCGAACGTAGCGTCGACCGCTAACGGTTTCCGTGCCATCTACCCCTCCAATCTTGTGGCTCAAGGTACCAACATCGGTGAAAGTACTACTGTGCCCGTGACACTGGGCAATCAGACCTACCGTACTTTTGAGGATGCAAATAACTCGAATGCCATCACACAGAAGGTCGAGCTCCCCATGGGAGCCTATACTGACGACGACATCCTGGTGTTTCACAACCTCTGCTCGGTTATCCGTCTGAATTTGACAAATAGTTATAGTAGTTCTTCTTCCTCCGAGGGATTGACTATTAATAAAATTACTATAACAGCTGCGAACGCATTCCTCAGTGGTGATGGCACCGCCACTATCAATGATGATGAAGACAACGACAAAATTGTCATTTCCAGTGGAAAGCATGATGTGAGTCTGTATTGTGGTGTGTCGCTTGCACGGAATGAGCAGCGTACTTTTGACATCTTTGTACCAGAGTTCAACTCCGACAATATCAATATAACTGTTGAGACGACTGACGGATACATAGAGGCCACAGCCAATGGTGTCAATTTGGGGCATAACAAGATCGTCACACTCACCAAGTCAATCGAAAGCCTGATACCCTATCCTGCCACGCTGCTTCCTGGTCAGATTTTCAATGCAAAAGCAGCTGAGGCCGCCGGAGCTTTGAGTAACATCCAGCACGTTGTGTTCGAATACGGATCCAGCACAACTTCGCAATACGAATTCCAGACATCGAATTCTCAAACACCAATTTATGGCACCTACAATGCGGGAACTCTGACTCTCTCCACATCTGCCGATAAAATCAGAGCTAACAGAAATTGCCAACAGATGTTCCAGGACTTCACTTCCTTAGTGGAGACCCCCAATTTCGACGGATTCACCTCAGCCAAGACCTCGAGTGGCAATTATGGCGACCACTTCATCGCAGAGGGCATTGCATCTATGTGGAAGATGTTCATGGGTTGCACAAGCCTGACGAGCTTCAACCTCGGCGTATTCGCCAACACCTACGCATTGAAAAATATGGGTGAAATGTTCAGCGGTTGTACTCATTTGACTGGTGTCACTAATACAGGCTTCAGTGGCAACTCAACATTCACTACTGAAAATGTGACAACCATGCATCACTTGTTTAATGGATGCACAAGCCTTGTGAGCATTTCCGCTCTCAGCAGTTTCAACACAGGCAAGGTGGGGGAGATGAACGCCATGTTTTACAATTGCAGTGCTTTGCAGAGCATCGACCTCTCTACTTTTAATACTGGGAAGGTGACGAATATGGAGTGTATGTTCTTTGGTTGCAGCAACACTAATCTAACAAGCCTCGACCTCTCTTCTTTCAACACAGAAAGTGTGTCAGGTAATCAAAGTATGAAGGGCATGTTTCAAAATTGTAGCAATTTGACAACAATTACACTACCCTCAAACACAAACATCAAGAGAGTTGCAAACATGCAAAGCATGTTTGAAGGTTGCAGTAATTTAGCTACTATTAACAATTTTGCCGCCTTCTTCAACAATGAAGAAAATGGCACAAACAACGTTTTATATAATACTCAGTACATGTTCAAAAACTGCAGTAGCCTGACAGTGATAGAGTTTCCCTCAACGTTTAAGACGAACAATGTTATTAGTATGTATGGCATGTTTTTGGGGTGCAATAACCTGAGTACTCTCGATATCTCCAACTTCACCACTAGCAGAACCGATAAGGATATTAACATGTCCAGTATGTTCAATGGATGTAATAGCCTTGGAAGCATTGCTTTCAACACCAATTTTACTGGCGGAAAAGTAACAAATATGAATGGTATGTTCAGAGAGTGCCATAACCTAACAAGCCTCAATCTTAATAATTTCAATACGACCTATGTTACAGATATGATGTATATGTTTTATAACTGCTACAGTTTGAGTAGCATTACGATGGGAACGGGCTATAGCGTGGCAGCATCTACTTTACATTTCGGAAGTATGTTCTATAAGATAGGTAATTCACCTCAAGCCTGTACTATTACTTGTTCAACTACTGTCAAGACATTCTTTGAAAACGATAGAGGCAATACTAATAACGCAGATACACCTAGCTATGTTGTTTTTGAGCCTCTTTCTACCAACTAATAGATTCTTCTATTAAATGGTTAGATGGAATCGTGTCGGGTTAGGAGCTTGATTGTGAAGAAAGGCATGACCCATTTGGATAGAACAATTTTACACGCTGTTCAATGCATGCCCTGTTGACAAGAACTCGGCTACACATTCGTGAATTTCAAAGATTTAACTTTTCCCAAAATAGAATGAATTCGGGCTTCCGCAGAAAAGCAGAAGCCCGAATTCATTCTATTCAGACTTTATTAGTCGGGTTTTTTAACAAGGCATGTTGCCATATCATTCTGACGGGGCACTAAATGCAGTTGACACTTCGGCCGAACGGTTATCACGTTGTATACAATTAACGTTCTTTCCAATAGTAATTCAAGAAACCACCTGCCGTAAATGACCGGTATGTCCTGTACTGCCTCGATGTAATATGGTGACAAGATCAATGGGTATAGATTAGGCAAGGGAGGAAAATTTGTGTGGGCAACCCCATAATAAGGCAAGGGCCTCCCTCCTGCTGGAGAAGGGAAGCCCTTGAAAGGTAATGTAGAATGGGATTACTCGACAGGGATGTCTTTGTTGACGTTCTTGCAGCCCACCATGGCATAGAAGAGAATGTAGGCGAGCATGGCAACGACCAGCCAGTAGCTGCCCATATAGCCAACACCCTTGGCAATGGCGTTCTGGATGAAGGGCATGACGCCGCCACCCACCACCATCATCATGAAGATGCCGGAGGCCTGTTCGGTGTATTTGCCAAGTCCCTCAACACTGAGGTTGAAGATGCCGCCCCACATCAGCGAAGTGCAGAGTCCGCAAAGGACGAGGAACAAAGCACTAATGGGCACCTGGAACATGGCGAAACCATCGGCCACACTATAGCCAGGCATCGAGACACGAATGGTGTCGGGCAGGATGATGGCAACAATAATAAGGATGATAGCCAACAGGGAGACAAAGGAGAGTTGTGCCTTGGTGGAGACTTTGCCGCTGATAGCGGTGCTCAGGGCACGGCCCACCATCATGAGCAGCCAATAGATGGCAGCCACAGCACCGCCAATAGCGGCTCCGCAAGCGGGGTCGTCGGTGAGGTAGAAATTGAGTTCGTTGGGGATACCCACCTCGATGCCCACATAGAAGAAGATGGCGACGACACCCAAGACCAGATGCCGGAAGCTCCATGCACTATACTTATCTTTGCCCTCTTTCTTGAGTTTGCCCAGATTAGGCTCGACAAACTTGACACAGCAGATAATGATGAAAGCCAGCGCAAAAACGCCCATGGCGATGAAGAGCAACGGGGCCACATCGCTCATGGCGGTCTTGTCGGTGACCTGGCCAATCAGCGCACCCACCAACAGCGGGGTGAGGGTGCCTGTGAGGGAGTTGAAAGTACCACCTGTCTGGATGAGCTGGTTGCCACGGTTGCCACCGCCGCCCAGGATATTGAGCATGGGGTTGACCACGGTGTTGAGCATGCAGACACAGAAGCCACAGACAAAAGCACCCAACAGGTAGATGACATAGTTGAGCATGACGGGCTGACCGCCAACAGAGAAGGTAGCCACGTCGGCCCCCACTCGGCTGGAGAGATACTGGATGACCATACCCACGAAACCCACTGCCAAGGCAATGAGGGCGGTCTTCTTGTACCCAATCTTGGAGAGCATCTTACCAGCAGGGATGCCCATGAAAAGGTAGGCAAGGAAG
The DNA here is from genome assembly GCA_016280915.1 of Bacteroidales bacterium. Classification (GTDB taxonomy): domain Bacteria; phylum Bacteroidota; class Bacteroidia; order Bacteroidales; family P3; genus Colimorpha. The sequence goes on along the minus strand of JAEEHQ010000112.1, from coordinate 11,235 downwards.
TTCATCATGTTGCCCAGCATGCCGGCCCACTCGTAGTGGTTGCGCCAAATGTTGCCAAAAGGAGCAGCCATATTGGTGACGAAAGAAATCATTGCGAACATGAATATCATGGTCACAATAGCTACTACGTTACTATTTTTCTTTTCCATTGTATTGTGTTGTTGTTATTATCTTATTCAGTATGATGAGTCATCAGCCACTTGGAGGAAAAATGCTGACAGCCCCTAAGAATATTATCTCTTGAGGGCTACCACCCGACGGGCAGCATAGTCTTCTACTCTGACCATATATACTCCGGCTGCAGAAAGCCGAATGGGTTGGCCATTATAATGCTCAGAATAATAGACGCAGCGGCCTACCACATCGTGAACACGCAAAGGAAGTCCTTCGGCACCACGCACATGGAGGGTCTGGCCTTCGGTGAAAAGCTCGATACCTCTGGCCTCGAGGTCGTCAATGCCCACCTCGCCCTCGGCAAAGACTGCACGGAAGATAGAATCGCCCGTGACGACAATGGTGCGGGGATTGTTGGTATTGTTGTCGCTCCAACGTTCAAAATGATAACCCTCCTTGGGGTATGCCTCGATAGAAACCTGCTCGCCATAACGATAACGGCCGCCGCCAGAGACGGTGCCCCAAGTGGGACGCATAGAGGTGACGGTGAGGGTGTATTGGTTGCGGTCGAGCGGCATAACAGCACGTATCATCCAAGTGCCATAGACAGGATCATCATCCTGGGTGAGGGACATCCACGTGCTGCCATTCTCAGTATACCAACTGCCATCATTATTGCCACACCATGAAGTCATGGCAGCAGGGGCGCTTGCATTGGAAGACTTGATGACAATCCAAAGAGGACGGGTGTGGTTGATGGCGACAGGAGTGTCGAAAGTCATTTCATACCATCTGCCCACATTGCGATAGGTGAGGCTGGCAGTCTTTTGGGCAACCTGTATTAAGGGGCTGTTGGAAGCATTCTGATAGATGGTGACGGTGTAGCTGCCACGGCTTGCGCAATAGAACTTGACACCCTCAAGATTCTGATGGCCTACCAACTGCTCAACACCGAGACGGATACCCCAAGCAAAATTGTTGCCACCACTCACAGCAGAAGAGTAATTGCCGTTGTCGTAGTGGAGTGTGTCTTCGCCAAGATTGTCGAAACGAGCAAAGAAAGACCTGTCGCGGACAAGCAACACATCGCGCGGATTCTCATACACATAGTCGCTCCAACGGACAAAGCGGTAGCCGGGTTTTGCCTCGGCCTGAATGGTGCGGTACTCTCCAAAATGTATATTGCTGTCGGCACCCGAGACAGAGCCATAGAGGGTGTCGTTAGGCACCAATTCCAAAGAATAGGTATAGGTGGGGGAGCCACCAATGGAAGCGCAAGGGGAAACTATGGTATCTGCGGCGGCGAAGGGAGCTCCTTCTTCATGACTCAACCACATGATGCCATGGGCATTCTCAATAAAATAAGCGCATTGGGCATCGCTAGAGGGGCCTGCACCGTGCCAGACGACAAGAACCGTGTCGGGACATACATTGACGGTCTGAGTGGCATAGTTGCCGGCTCGTAGATGGGCGATGCCATAAAGAACACCCGAAGGAGATTCAAAAGAGAGATAGGCATCATCCCAGCCGTCGCCAGTGCGATCGGTCATATTGACCGTGAGGCTACACATATCTTCAGTTTGGCAGACATACTGATAAACGGGTACCAAAACGGTGTCGTCGGCCTGAACGATGGTGATGGTGGCCGTGCGAGAGTGTCCGGCACTGGTGGGAGTTGCAGTAGCCACCACATTGGTGATGCTGCCACTTCCCGAGCCGTTGTTGGGCGTAAGGGTGAGCCAGGAAGCATCGGTAGTGGCTGTCCAGTTGGCAGAGACGCCAAAATCGCTACGCACCTCGAACTGGATAGTGCCACCATTCACATCAAAAGTGAGGAAAGAGGGGATAGCAGCCAAAGTGGGCTTGGGTTCGATGCCAATAAGAGCCTGGTTGGAATAGTTAAAGGTGTTGGAAGTGTTAGTACCCACTCCGCCGCCGCCAGGATTGAGTGCGCCCATGGCAAAATAGCCATTGTAGCTGCCTCCCCAACCCCAATTGACATGGAAGTGGTCGTTGACATCGTAGCCGTCAAAGACAAAAGCATGGCCGCCTTCGCTGTCATATCCTGCATATAGAATGGGTCTTCCCTCATCCAGTTCCTCCTTCAAGACAGAAATCCATTGGGCATCGGAATAGCTGGACTTGCGGATACCCGAAAGGGTGCTTTCGTAGTTGAAGTAATCAACCAGCGCAGACTCGGAGGAAGGAGCATAACCAATCACTTGCGCGCCGCTGCCTTCGGGAGCGTAGTTCATCTCAATGGCCACGCCTATATGATAACAGAGGGTGGCAACAGCCATATGCTGGTCGTTGGTGCTGGAGCTGGTCAGGCGGTTGGGCATATTATCCCAGTCGTATGTGGTGCTGCCAAAGTCAGCACTAAGCATGCCATAGCTACCCGTATAATAGGTGTGGGAGCCGTTGCCCACCACGGGATGATTCCAATACTTCATAATCTGTGCAGTAGCTGTGGCCACACAGCCAGCAGGGGTACCCGACGGGCAGAGCGCATTGTAATAGGGGCTCTGGTTCCACTGGGTGGTAAGCATAGGGTACACATAAGAAGTCTTGGGAGAATGCCAAGAGCCCTGGAGTAACTGGTTCCAAGCCTCACGCACAAAGGTTTGTAGTTCAGGCTCTACCTCTACGTTACCGGCAGCCAATGCTTCAATCTCTGCTTCATATTGGCCCAACCAGAAACGTGTCTCAGGCCCCAGCTCGCCAGCTGGTTCGGAAGTAGAATAACCTAAAATAGGATAGGCCACATCATCGCTGGGGACGATGACGAAACCACCGCCATGATTGATGTTGAAAATAAAAAACTGATTAAAGCCAGTTTGAGAAACGACCTGAATCTCATCGATGGGCTGGGAGGTAACGGATGACCAGAAATTACTGGCCACCTGGGTTGCTTCTTTCAGTTTCACAGGGGCTGCCATCATTGACAGGGTGCTGAGCATCAGGAGCAACAGCGTTGAAAGTTTTTTCATTGTTTTTTCTTTATATATGATTAGTATTACATTATTTTATTAGCCTTTCAACGCCTCAGACCCGCTCACAATCTCAATGATTTCGTTGGTAATGGCAGCCTGACGAGCCTTGTTATAGCTCAAGCGCAGCTCTTTGAGGAGCTCTGTTGCATTGTCGGTAGCTTTCTGCATGGCATTCATGCGGGCACCATGCTCGGCAGCTAACGAATCGAGCAAGACACGGTAAAATTGAGAACGCAACATCAACGGAATCATCTCGCGCAGAATATCTTCCTTGGAAGGTTCATAAATATAATCGTTGGCCATTGAGCCAGCGCCGGCATCTACTTTGGCTTTGGAAGTCGGGCGAGGAACAATCGGAAGAAACTGTTCTGTGGAAAGAATTTGCACCAACGAATTTTTGAACTGATTATAAATCAGCTCTATGCGATCATACTTCTTCTCACAGAATTGTTGCATCAACTGGTCGGCCAAGATGGCGGTAGAGTCAAAGGTGATACCGTCCAACAGCTCGTCATAGGAACCGACGATATTATCAAACCGTTTGGCAAAAAACTCGCTGCCACGTTTGCCAATGGTTATCATGCTCAGCTCGGCAGGTTGGGCTTGGGTAGCATTGTCTTTGTAGTAGTCAATACGTGCCTGTGCCTGTTTGATAACATTGCTGTTGAAGGCACCACAAAGCCCCTTGTTGGAGGTGACAACCACTAACAATACATGTTCCAGTTTGCGCACCTCATGGTATGGGGTCTGCACGCCGTCGCCGGTGTCAATGTCGGAGACGATGTCGTTGAGCTGATTGGCATAGGGACGCATACCGATGATAGCCACCTGGGCACGACGGAACTTGGCAGCGGAGACCATCTTCATGGCGGAGGTAATCTGCTGCGTCGAGCTCACAGAAGCGATACGGGTGCGTACTTCTTTTAAATTTGCCATAACAATCTCTTTTCAGATTACTTGTATCTTTCTGCCATGCTCAAAGCCTCTTGCCGCAGGGTTTCGAGGTCTTCGTCCAAGAGCTTACCCTTGCCCAGGTTCTCCAGCACGTCGGGATGGTTCTGTCGTAGCGAAAAGAGAAAGTCCTTCTCGAATTGGCGCACCTTGTCAACGGCCACTTTCTGCAGCAATCCCTTGGTGCCACAGAAGATTATAGCCACCTGTTCGGCAACAGGCATAGGACTGTACTGGGGCTGCTTGAGGATTTCCACATTACGGGCGCCCTTGTCCAGGACAGCCTTGGTGGCAGCATCCAAGTCGGAGCCAAATTTGGAGAAGGCCTCCAACTCACGATACTGAGCCTGGTCCAACTTCAGGGTACCGGCAATCTTTTTCATAGACTTAATCTGAGCCTTACCACCCACACGAGACACAGAAATACCCACATTAATAGCAGGCCTGATGCCCGAATTGAAGAGGTTGGTCTCTAAGAATATCTGACCGTCGGTGATGGAAATCACATTGGTGGGGATATAAGCCGAGACATCGCCTGCCTGAGTCTCAATGATAGGCAGAGCGGTCAGGGAACCACCACCTTTGACATGGTCCTTCAAGCAAGCGGGCAGGTCGTTCATCTGACGCGCAATCTCGTCGCTCTGGATGATGCGGGCAGCACGCTCCAAAAGGCGGCTGTGCAGATAGAAGACATCACCGGGATATGCCTCACGTCCAGGGGGGCGACGGAGCAGCAAAGAGACTTCGCGGTAAGCAACAGCCTGTTTGCTCAGATCGTCGTAGATAACCAAAGCGTTGCGTCCCGTGTCGCGGAAATATTCGCCGATGGCAGCTCCGGCAAAGGGTGCATAGAACTGCATGGCGGCAGGGTCGGACGCCGTGGCGGCCACCACGATGGTGTAGGCCATGGCACCTTTCTGCTCCAGGTTCTTCACCAGGTTGGCAACGGTAGAACCTTTCTGTCCGCAAGCCACGTAGATGCAGTAAACAGGGTCACCGGCATCGTAGTTGTTTTTCTGATTGATAATCGTATCGATGGCAATAGCGGTCTTACCCGTCTGACGGTCGCCGATGATAAGCTCGCGCTGACCGCGTCCGATAGGGATCATCGAGTCGATGGCCTTAAGACCAGTCTGCAAAGGCTGCTCAACGGGCTGACGGTAGATAACGCCGGGGGCTTTGCGCTCCAGGGGCATCTCAAACAGTTCGCCTTGGATGACGCCCTTACCGTCGATGGGCTGTCCGATGGTATTGACCACACGTCCCACCAAGCCTTCGCCTACCTTGATAGAGGCAATGCGTTTGGTACGTTTGACAGTATCGCCTTCATTGATGGAGGAAGCCTCCGTCAGCATCACAACGCCGACATTGTCCTCCTCAAGGTTCTGGACGATGCCCTGCTCGCCAGTGGCAAACTCCACCAGCTCGCCGGCCTGGGCGTTGTTCAGACCGTAGACACGGGCAATGCCGTCACCAACGGTCAGCACGGTGCCTACCTCTTCCAGTGCCACATCGATATTGGCATCGGCCAGTTGTTTTTTCAGAATTGCCGATACTTCGGCAGGTTTAATTTCTGACATATTTCTCTGTTTTTTATTTCAAAGTTATAGTAGTTTTGTAGTATGTGAAGTATATCATAAGACTGCATTGCATGTTGTAAAACAGCCTAAAGCTTACTCTCATACACATTTTCCGCAAACTCCCTCCGCAGCTTTAGCAGCTGGGTGGCTATCGTAGCATCGTACATATTGTTGTCGAACTCCATCGCAAAGCCACCAATCACACTTGGATCCGTCTTGGTTTCAAGCTCCACCTGTTTGTGGGTGTAGTCGCCAATGGTCTTGCGCACCATGGCCTTGGTCTCCTCGTCGGCAGGCTGGGCGGTGGTGAGTTGCGAAAGCACTATGCCGCGGCTGTCGCGATAGAGACTCAGATACATCGAACAGATTCCCTTTAGGTTGACCGAACGTTTCTTCTTTGCCACAAAGACAAGGAAAACCAGCGTGGTCTTGCTCACATGCTCGCCGAAGAGAGCTGTGAGAATGCCCGCTTTCTTGCCAGCGTTTATCTCGGGATTGTCGAAGATGGCATTCAACTCGCGGTTTTCAACACACACTTGGTGCACCAACCTCATGTCCTGACTCACCCGTTCCTGCTCTTGGGTGTCGTCAGCCAGCTGGAAGAGTGCCTTGGCATAGTTGATATTAATACGGTAGTCTTGCACGTCTAAATTAGTTTAAATGAGCGTCCTGAAGTTCCTTCTTGATGATAGCGTCGGCCTTGTTCCGGTCGGAGAGTTCCGACTCAATGAGCCGCTCAGCAATGTCGATAGAGAGATTGGCAATCTCGTTGCGGAGGTCCACAATGGCACGCTTCTTTTCATTCTCAATGTCCTGACGGGCTTTGGCCAGGATCGCATTGGCCTCGGAGGAAGCCTTGGCCAAGATTTCTTCTGCGCCCTTCTCGGCCCTCAGCTTGGCAGCATAGATGATTTCATCGCGTTCCTGCTTGGCTTGACGGATGAGCTCTTCGTTGTGGGCCGTCAGTTGCTTCATCTCCTCATGGGCTTTCTCTGCAGCATTGAGTTTATCCTCAATATCTTTCTCGCGTTTGGTAAGTGCCTTGAGCAACATGGGCCAACCCCATTTGCCAAGGATGAACACCAGCACACCAAAGGAGACAAGCATCCAAAAGAAAGTACCTATTCCAGGATTGATTAAAGGGTTATTCATCGATTTAGTTTTTTTCAGTCGTGATTAGTAAAGTAAGACTGGATGTTGACGCCAATCGCGCCAACATCCAATCCGTCATCGGAGTTACTTGAGGACAACCAGCAAGCATACTACTACTGCAAAGAAGGCAACACCTTCAACCAGAGCGGCAGCGATGATCATGGTGGTGCGGATGTCGCCACCTGCCTCGGGTTGGCGAGCCATACCTTCCATGGCACCCTGACCAATCTTACCGATACCAAGGCCAGCACCGATGGTGGCAAGACCTGCTCCGATAGCTGCACCAAGATAGCCAAGAGCTATCTGACCAGCAGCTTGTAACAAAATGAGTAATGACATAGTTGTTTAATTTATAGAGTTAATAAGTATTTAAATTTCTATTATACAATACAATACATACTGACAACAAGGTCGGCATAGCACACTTAAATAGGGTAACAAAAATAAGAAAAAAAAATCAATTAAACACTTTTTTCTCCACAAAAAACCGCCCTCTCACATAATCACTTCTTGCTCAGACGCTCTCACCTCACTTTTTTGCTCCAAAAATCAGCCTCTCAGCACACCTGATAACCAATGAAGAAATGGGGTCTTCATGCAGAACAGCCATGTTGGAAACAACATCCTCCAACTGACTGCCGGGCATACGGTGTGCTCCGTGTTTAATTACACATCGCCGATGCAATCCGCTCCACCGCTTCCTGCAGCACTTTTCTGGGAGTACCGATATTCAGCCGGAAACAGCCCTCGTAAGCCTTCCCTCCAAAAGTAGTACCATCATTCAATGCCACCTTTGCACGATCCAACAGACGCTCTTTCAATTCTTCGTGGGTTAGTCCTAATTCATTGAAATCGAGCCAAGGCAAGAAGGAAGCCTCGGGCAATATCGCTTTCACAAATGGCATCCGTTCGGTCAAAAACTGGCGCAGGAACCCGACATTACTTTGCACATACTGCAGCATCTGGCGCAGCCAATCCTCACCTTGGCGGAAGGCTGCCTCTGCCCCCACGTAGGCAAAAATATTCCCATTGGCAATCTCATAACCGTCGAGAAATCCGTAGAAACGCTTGCGCAACGCCTCGTTGGGACAATAGCACACCGAACTGCTGAGTCCGGCGATATTGAAAGTCTTGCTGGGAGCGATAAACGTAACCGAGATGTCGCGTGCATGATCGCTGACAGTACTGAAACTGACATGATGGTGCCCAGGGAGGGTGAGATCGGCATGAATCTCATCAGATATAACGTTGACGTTATGACGATAGCAAATATCGGCAATCTGTTTGAGCGTTTCTGTTCCCCAAACCGTGCCACCGGGATTGTGGGGATTGCTCAAAATCATCCAGCTGCATTGGCGGGCACGCCATTCAAGGTCGTCGAAATCTATTGCAAAACGACCGTCGACCACATGGAGTGGACTTGCAACCAGCTGACGGGCGCTGTTTTTGGGCAGGTCAAGGAAAGGCGGATAAACGGGGGTGGTGACAAGAATGCCATCACCCGGCTTGGTCATGGCCTGCAGCACAAATGCTATTCCTGCCACAATGCCAGGGATATAATGTAGTTCATCGCGCCGTGCATCAATACGATAATGACTGCTCAGCCATTGTTCCACAGCCTCCCAATAACCTTCAGAGGGGACCGCATAACCCAACACCTCATGCTGACAACGTTGGCGGATGGCTTCCATCACAAAATCAGGTGAGCGGAAATCCATGTCCGCCACCCACATCGGAAGCAAGTCATCACGTCCGAAAAAGGCTTTCAGCGCATCATGTTTTACGCAATTCGTTCCCTTCCTCTCAATAATCTCGTCAAAATTATACTTCATTGAATAATATCAAATTATGTAACCGATTGGCATGCCCATTTGTCTCCTCCAACTCCCACACATCCTTATCAAAGTTTGCCCTTACTTAACCAAGTCTATGCTATAATGCAGACCTACATTCTCTCTCCTTGCACGTGCAAACTTGATAATCAAATAGGCACAAGCTATGAGATTGCGCAATTCGCAAAGCTCCTCAGTAAGCACCGACCTATTGTAGAGGTCCTCGGTCTCCCGATAAATGAGGTTGAGGCGGTCGAAAGCACGCTGCAGACGCAGGTCGCTACGGACGATACCCACATAGTTCCACATCAGCTCTTGCAGCTCGCGTTTGGTTTGTGTGATCAACACCATCTCCTCATTGAGCACCATGCCCTCAGCATTCCAGTCGGGCACCTGATGGCAGAAGTCGATAGTTTTCACCTGCTCAAGAGCGCTCATAGCCGCATTGTGGGCATAAACCACAGCCTCCAACAACGAGTTGCTGGCCAGTCGGTTGCCGCCATGCAGACCTGTACACGAGCATTCGCCAGCGGCATAGAGATGATGGATGGAGGACTCACCATTGCGGTCGACCTTAATGCCGCCACATTGGTAGTGTGCCGCCGGACGGATGGGTATCATATCTTTATCAATTCGGATACCCAGTTCCATACACTTGGCATAGATGTTGGGGAACCCATTGATGAGTTCTTCCTTTCCAATTCCGCGGGCATCGAGGTAGAGGTGGTCGACACCAGCTATTTTCATCTCGTTATCAATAGCACGGGCCACAATGTCGCGTGGGGCCAACGAGAGGCGTTTGTCGTACTTTTGCATGAACTCGTTGCCATGGAAGTCCTTCAGGACAGCTCCAGCACCACGCATAGCCTCAGTAATCAGGAAAGCGGGCTTCTCGGTGGGATTGTACAACGAAGTAGGGTGGAACTGCATAAATTCCAAATCCTTGAGGACTCCTCTTGCACGGTGCACCATAGCCACGCCGTCACCCGTGGAGATGATGGGAGTGGTGGTGGTGGTATATACATTACCCATGCCGCCAGTAGCCAACAGGGTCACCTTGGCAAGATAGGTGTCAATCTGGTTGGTATTGCAATCGAGGGCATAAACGCCGTAGCACTCAATGTCGGGCGTACGTTTGGTAACACGTTGACCAAGGTGGTGCTGGGTGATGATATCAATAGCAAACTGATTCTCTTTCAGCTCAATATTAGGATGATTGTGGATAGCTTCCAACAAGCCGCGCTCGATTTCCTCACCCGTATTATCCTTATGGTGGAGGATGCGGAACTCGGAATGGCCACCTTCGCGGTGGAGGTCGAAGCGGTCACCGGCATTGCTCTTGTCGAAATTCACACCGTATCTCACCAGCTCACGAATGCGGTCGGGAGCCTCACGGATGGTCATTTCCACCACATCGCGGTCGCAGATGCCGTCACCTGCCACCAGGGTGTCCTGGATATGTTTGTCAAAGCTGTCGCTGTCGTACATGACAGCGGCGATACCGCCTTGGGCATAACGGGTGGAGCCTTCTGAAGCCTCACCTTTTGAAAGAATGCATACCTTGCCATAAGGGGCAACCTTAAGGGCAAAACTAAGTCCGGCAATGCCTGAACCAATAACTAAGAAGTCAACTTCGTATCGCATACAACAATATTAAATTCAATAAAGGAGAACAACCCGCCCATGGTTTGGGCAGGTTGAAGAAATAATCATTTTTTTTGATGGACGTAAAAGGGAAGGCCTCGTGTTGCGAAGCTTTGGTGAACATAGCAGTAGAAATCCCAAAACACCGTATAATAAGTGACTGGACACGGTGAAGCATTGGAGTTGGCTCGTTGCAATTAGAGCGTGGAGAGTGTAGGGAAGAGGTAGATGTAAAGCATCAGAAAGAAGAGTACGGCTAGGATGAAGAGCACAATCAGCAGCGTGGTTGTATAACGCCAGAGGTCGTGATTGGCACGCAGGAAGGAGCGGATAGGAGTGATGTCGGAGCTAATCTTCAGCTGTGCAGCCATCTGTCTGGCACGGCGCAGCAGCACCAAGGCAGGAAGGAGCGAGGCTGCCACCAAGACGAGACCAATGCCGAGGAGACCCAGGATATTGTCCAAATAGTGGGGCATGTCGTCAGGAAGCGTATTGCTGTAGAAGAGCAGGAACAGGCCAGCAGCAACAATGAGGAGAACGGTAAGCGCAGCAAAAATGGAAAAAGTACCCATCAATTTCCCCACTTTAACAACATTCATCTTACTGTGATTCAAGAGAGTAATTTCGTTTTCGTCCATACAATATATTTTTTATTATTTTTGCAAATATAATATTTTTTTTACAATTAGAAAAAAATATCGCGACAATGTTTGTTAGAGGGAGAGTGTTATATTGTGGGTGATGGCAATCGGAGTACTCTGAATAACCTGAGTTCTCTGAATAATCCGAGTAATGTAGGCAGGCATAGTACTCGGACGAATCCACAAGGACCTAAATTCCAGTTACAAGTGCAACACTAAGTAGAAAAAAAGAGTACCAAAATTTGGTACTCTCAGGTAAAATGACTACTTTTGTGTTGTCAAATGAAAAGATATAATCACCTTACCAAAGAGCAAAGATACACAATTT
>JAEEHQ010000018.1 GCA_016280915.1 Bacteroidales bacterium | reverse complement strand
TGTTTCAATTGTTTTTTTAGTGTTTCATTCCCCCTTTATTTCTTTATAATTAATTATATATTAATTAGTTATAAATATTATAAAGGGGAATTTGTGTTTCAAGTTTTCAACTGAAACAACTGAAACTGTAACGGATTGCTATTTGCCCTTCCTCCCTAAGAGGCCCTTCAGCGCCTTGCGCAGCTCGCGGCCGACGGCGGTGGCGTAGGTGCCTGAGTTAGGGCAGCACCTCTCTCAGCTGCATACGGAAGTGATAATGTCAGGGACATGTGGACATTCACCCAGTAACCCCACTTATGGCAACCCAGTTAAGAATGATAAAAACAACGCAGATTACAAATCTTGATAATAATAAGTGTCAGATTGCAAATCTGACACAACAAACCACGACGGGAACATCCGCCGCGACGGGTTCTCGTCAGTAAGGCGGGCTACATTGCCCGCCCCTTACTACGACAGCCTGCTCACCCTGTTCCTCAGTCGGATAAACGCCTTGCTGTTCTGGCTCTCCTCCGCAAGTCTCCTCTCAAACTCTTCGTCAGACATTTCCGCATCGTTAAAGGCCTTCAGCAAGAAGTTTGCTTCATCCTCCTCATTCTCCTCGTCCACCGACACCTGCTTGCCGTTCTTCTGTGCCTCTGCTCTCAGCATCACATACGCAGTCAGACATTCTGGACAAATCTTGATGAGTTGCTTGCAAATGGCCATGTTCGCGTTGCCAATCTTCTCGTTGATCTTTGCCTCCAGCAATAGCTGTTTCTTGTCGATGCCACGCTTGTCGTCCGAGTCATTGGCTGCCATAATGATTTGGTAGTCCAAATCGTAGGCTTCGTCAAAGCGTCCCAACTCATACAATGCCCGCTCCTTGACAAACATGGCTTCCAGGCATGTCTTCCTGTCAAGCACTAATTCGGCATAGCCAATGGCCTCTTCATATCGGTTACCGTACAGGCACAGCACGGCGTTCAGAAAATTGCAGGTCATGCTGCTGTCTTTCAACAGTTCCACGCCCTTTGTCTGTCCCATCAGGCACTCGTCACTCAGCATCACGTCATACATCCTCTTCGCCAGCAATGCCGCGTTGCGGTAGTCGCCTCTACGGCTTTTCTCTACCACGTAGGTCAGGCACGTGCGGACAGCCCCATCGTAGTCCTTCTTCCTTAGGCAGCCATACACTTTTCCCCCAATCTCAATCTCGTCGTCAATCAACGCGCTGTCGTTATACGAGTTGGCGAAAGCCTTGATTTCGGGATTCTGTATGATGTGGTGAGGCATAATGGGATTGCTGAGCGTCAATCCCTCCAGCGAGCGCATACGGCTGATGGCCACATAGGCCTGACCCTCTGCAAAGATGCCACGAGAAAGGTCAAAGTGCATCCTGTCGAAGGTCATCCCTTGCGACTTGTGGATAGTGATAGCCCATGCCAAATTCAGCGGATACTGTGTGAAGGTGCCCACCACCTCCGACTCCATCTTCTTGGTCTCGCGGTTGTAAACCTGCTCCTTGCTCTCCCACACCGCCTGCTCCACATTCACCTCTGAGCCATCCTCCAGCTTCACCGTGATGGTGTTCTCACTCAGGCTTGACACCTTGGCAATCGTGCCGTTCACACAGTTGCGCGAGACGTTGCGGCAGAAGATAACCTGTGCGCCCACTTTCAGTCTCAGCTGTTCGGGCACGATGAAGTCCTTTGTCTTAAACTTGCCATCCACCACACCCTTGTAGCAATACTCATCATCATCCAGCTCCTCCAGTTTCTCCTCATTCATCTGGTCAGCCCTTTTTCGGTAGGCAGTCAGGATAACCGAATAATCTTCCTTATCACCGTTGTAATCCACCCGCTTGTTGAGCGTATCGAAATCCTTCTGGACACACTCGCCAATACGCAGACGGTTCAGCACGTCCAGAAAAGCCCCATCTTTCTGACGGTACACCGTGCGGAACTCAATCTTAGGCAGGTTCATGCGCTTCAGCACATGGGCCTTGTAGAAGTAGGGCTTGCCCTTCTCCCACAAATCGTTGAGCATATCCTCATCGGCAGAATTGGTCACCACCGGGGGCAGCTGAAACAAATCGCCCACAAACACCACCTGCTTGCCACCGAAGGGCATGTGGGTGTGGAAGAGCGTACTTAAGTACCTATCCATGCCGTCCACCATGTCGCAACGCACCATCGACACCTCATCCACAATGATGGTGTCGACATGCTTCAACAAAATCTGCTTCTCTTCCGACACCTTCATTTGGGTATGAGGACCAATCACCTCGAAGGGGAACCCGAAGAACGAATGCATCGTCTGCCCGCCCACATTGATGGCGGCAATGCCCGTAGGAGCCAGTACCAAGAAGTTCTTGTCTATCTTCTCCTGAATCATCTTGATGAAGGTGGATTTACCTGTACCCGCCTTACCGGTGATAAACAGCGGTGTATTGGTGTTAGCAATCAGGTCAAAAGCCTTCTGCTGGTCGGCATCCATGGTGAACTCTTGCTGCTTGATGGTATCAATCTTGTTTTCCATAGTCATTCGGTTTTTTGTCTGTTTTTCTTTTTGATTTCGGTTGCAAAAGTACACGCATTTCGCGCAGCCTTTTTGCGTGGTCCATTTTTCTTATTGTCGAACATCAATAAAATGTAAAATTTCGTACAGAAAAACGACTTTTTCTCGTTTATCTGTACGAAATTTGTATATTTGCAAAAAGAAATAACATGTAGAAAATGATGGAAAACCCACTAAGTCAAGCTGGTAACATACCATTCACCACGTCTGTCTTGGCATCTTTCTATCCCAAAACCCGCCAAATCAACGACAAGGCACGCCGTTTGGAGCAGGAAGGTCGTATTATCCGGCTGAAGCGTGGCCTTTTTGTGCGGAGTGCTGACGACGGTGCCGTCATCATACCTTTTCTTATTGCTAACCATCTCTATGGCCCTTCTTATGTCAGCATGCATACCGCCTTGCGACATTACGGACTCATACCAGAACGGGTGTACCTAACCCAATCGATGACTATCAAGCATAGCCGCAGTTTCGACACCCCGATTGGACGATTCTCCTACTATTCATGCCCAACAAACTATTTCCATATCGGCATTCAGCAGGAATCCCAAGAAGGTGTGACCTATCTTGTAGCCACTCCTGAGAAAGCTTTGTGCGATCTTATTATCAAAAGTCCCGGCATGAATGCCACTACCGTTAAAAGTCTCAGAAGTTGGCTTGACGACGACCTGCGCTTCGACATGGA
>JAEEHQ010000111.1 GCA_016280915.1 Bacteroidales bacterium | reverse complement strand
TTCACTTTCAGACGACTTCATCCTCTTTGTCCAGACTGAACTAAACCTTCGCCCTAGAAAAAATTTGGATTATTCTTCCCCGAAACAAAAATTCTTACTATCTTTGCACAACAGTGTTGCACTTCAAGGTTGAATCTATAGTTTAGAAAAAACAACAATAGCAAACAATATTTATTACTATTATACGTTATAGAAAAAATATACTTTTATAGACAATTAAATTATACTCTATAATTCAATACATATATGATGAAGAAAAAACTACTGACTATTTTTTTATTGATGGCATCATCGGTAAGCCTGATTGCTCAATGCCCTGAAATTACCATCAACGAGAAATACGACCATGCCCAGTCTGGTATTTGTATAGCAAACGGATGGGATACCCTGGTGAACTGTAAGGTGGGTACACTTATTCTCAACGCCACACCCTTCATCACTACGCAGCATTTCAACGGGACATATCTCATCGAATCAATTCCTTATAATCCCGTTGACAGTACTTTCCACGCTGGCAACCACCTCAATATCAGCACTGACGATGCTTGGGAGAATGCAACCATTTCATTCCCCTTCACATTCATGTTCTTCGGGCAACCCTACAACCAGGCTGTGGTGGGTTCCAATGGCTTGATCTCTTTCAACACCAGTTATGTAGGCAATCCCTGCCATTACAACTATAATATTCCAATTCCGAGCACTTCATTTCCTGCCTTAAACGCCATCTATGGTGTCTATGAGGACATCCACCCCACCTCTGCCCTCTCTACTACTCAAGGCATGTTCCGCTACGTAGGCGGCACCTACCCCTGCCGCCACTTATGCGCCAGTGTCAACGAGGTGCCCCTTTTCCCTGCCAGCAGCCATGGCAACGACCGCTGTACATACCAGATTGTTTGCTACGAGGGCACCAACATCATCGAAGTGCATATCAAACAACGCAAATGCTGCTCCTCAACGAATAGTGGAAAGGGACTCGTAGGCATACAGAACGCTACAGGAACAACACAGGTGTCTCACTACCACGATCCTTCTTATATTGGAGACCCTACCTTTTATATCCAATCTAACTCTCCTGGAGCTTTTGTGGCTCCCGACCGTGGCAACCAGTTAGGTGGTTGGACCACAGAAACCACTTATGAAGCATGGCGTTTTACCCCCCAGGGCGAAACTGTCAAAAACATCACTTGGTGGCGCCTATTCCTGGACAATAACGGTAACATCATCGACTCCGTACAGTTCACCGCCAACCCTGGCGACACGAACGGCTACTACCTCAACGCCGAACACACGTCTGTTAGCGTCTCCCCCACCCGCACTACTAAATACGTGGTTCAGTGTCGCTATCAGGGTGCCAACGGCTACTGGTACGGTGTTGACAACCGCAGTATGCGCGACACTATTACCATTGGTAAAGACAACACTAACGATATGTCGATCTATTGCGAGGACACCATCTTGGCAGAAGGCGAAGCCACCACTTTAAGACTTCTATACCCAGCCACTCAAACCCTCGATTCCTGCGCTTGGAGTGCTGTGAAAATCATCAATGGTGAACGCGTGTTGCTACCTCCAACCGCTTTGAATGTCAACTTTACTACGGCCATACTGCTTAGTCAGGAAGGTCATTTGGAGGAGAATCAGGTCGACTCCACCTATCTTTACTGTTCAGCCTCTTTCTCCAATGGCTGCAGTAATTATGATAGTATTCTCATCCTCACTTATCCTAACTACCACATATATGATACTGTCGGAATCTGCCGCGGCGAGAGCTACACATGGTGCGGCATGACGTTCAACCAACCTCAGCATACTTTCGACACCGTCCGCCACTACTACTCTTCTCATGAGACCGACAGTAACCATTACCTCCATCTGATTGTTTCTGACCTCAGCTATAACACAGACAAGGTGCTCGACTGTAAGCCCTTTACATGGATCAACGGCAAGACCTATTCCGAGGACAACGATGCCACCCAAAACCAAGATACAGTTCATCTGGTTAACGAATGGGGATGTGACAGCATTGTCACCCTCGACTTCACCTTCATCCCCATGAAGGCCATTATCTCCCATACTCCCGAAGTAGCCACCATCGACGAGCTGACCATCGAATTGACCGATATGAGCTACGGTCACGACTCCCGCAAATGGTTGCTGCCCAACAACGAGACCAGCACCCTCCCGCAAACCAGCATTATCTTCCCTCTCGAAGGTATTGACACAATGGATGTACGTTTGGCCGTACACAACGACTATGGCTGCGACGACACCGCCTTGTCGCGCATCCCTCTTATCAAGGTATCTCATTTCATTCCCAACGCCTTTACCCCCGACCTGAGTACCAACAACCGCTTCACCCCAGCCATCCAAGGCAATATCAACGATGTGCGCGTATACATCTACAACCGTTTTGGCGAACAGGTTTGCTACTTCCAAGGTCCCGACGGTTACTGGGACGGCACCAACATGAATGGTCAACCCTGCCCCCAGGGAGCCTATGTTTATGTGATGCGATACCGCACTGCCCTCAATCCCGGCGTCACACAGGTGCTGAAAGGAACCATCACCCTCATCCGATAATAACTACTCAAAAAAAGTGCGACGGAGCAGAATCCGCCGACATATTAATAATACTAATACTGGGCGGCGGACTATTGTCCGCCGCCATTAATAAAAAACATCTAAAGAAATGAAAATAGCAGTAGTTGGTGCCACCGGCCTTGTTGGAAGCGTAATGCTGGAAGAACTTTCGCTGAGAGGCTTTGCCAATCATGAGATTATTCCTGCGGCCTCACCAAAATCAGTAGGCAAAACCATCGACTTTGCTGGACGCAAACTTACCGTTGTAAGCCCCGAAGAAGCCATCGCTCAAAAACCCCAATACGCCATTTTCTCTGCAGGAGCCTCCACTTCCCGCAAATATGCGCCACTTTTTGCCGAGGTGGGTTGCACCGTGGTGGATAATTCCTCTTGCTGGCGTATGCACGACGATGTGCCTCTAGTAGTACCCGAAATCAATATGAACGCCGTGGGTCCCAACCACCGCATCATTGCCAACCCCAACTGCTCTACCATACAGATGGTGCTGGCAGTTTCTCGCCTCCACTGGCGTTATCAAATCAAACGTCTTGTCATTTCCACCTACCAAAGCATCACCGGCACAGGCATCAAAGCAGTTCGTCAGCTAGAGGCCGAAGAGGACTATTTTGCCCACCATGAAGTGCTCAGTTCTCAGCTAGGCGAAACTATGATGCAGGAACTCGGCGACCAATACCAGCCCGCCTATCCCTATCAGATTTTCCGCAACCTCTTTCCTCACGGAGGCGACTTCAATCCCGACGGCTACACCACTGAAGAGCAGAAACTGGTGGACGAGACCCGCAAGATTCTCGGCGACCCCAACATCCAAGTGACCGCCACTGTGGCACGTGTCCCCGTAGTGGGCGGACACAGCGAGGCTGTCAACATCGAATTCTACAACGAATACGACATCAACGAAGTGCGACAGCTCATCACCGATACTCCTGGTGTCATCTTAGCCGACGACCCTGCCCACAATCTCTACCCCATGCCCATCACAGCACACAACCGTCCGGAGGTCTTTGTGGGACGCGTCCGTCGCGACAACACACAGCCCTGCACCCTCAACCTCTGGTGTGTTGGCGACAACCTTCGCAAAGGTGCGGCTACTAATGCTGTGCAAATACTCGAAAGATTAGTCAAAAAAGCTTAACTTATTTATTATACAATAATAGTTGCATGAAACACCTCTTCCCACTTCTTCTTACCGCAATCCTGTTTTGCTCCTGCGGTCAAAAGGTTCTTCTTGACGAGGAAAGCACCTTCGTTAACAACAAATGGATGCGCTTTGACGAGCCTGTCCAGTTCTCTTTCAACAACGACAACACCGAAGATTTCTACAATTTTATCTTCTCAGTATCTATCGACACCAATCTCTATCACCAAAACGGTCTTCCCATCACCGTAGAACTATGCAGTCCTAATGGCGAGGTCCGCACCATGTTCAGCGACATCGTCCTCCGCAACTATCAAGGCAACTGGCTTGGCGAGTTCGATGAACACGGCATACTGCATGTCTCCCAACAGATACGCCAGTACTATGCTTTCAACGCTGTTGGAGAATACAGCATTAAAATATCACAACGCACCAACAAGTATGAGATTGAAGGCATCAACGGCATCCATCTCAAAATCGAAGAGGCCATTATTGACTATCCTGAATAAGATGTGTTTGTTTTGGTATCTCCAATAACCACACCTGATTAACACCGCTTAACCTGTCCCTCCCATTGATCGACAAGTCCATTAATAAAAACATCGACCGCATTGCGCTCAAGCTCAAGACCATTCCTGAGAATCCTGGTGTCTATCAGCACCTCGACCAGTCGGGAACAGTTATCTATGTAGGCAAAGCCCGCAACCTACAACGTCGTGTCAGTTCCTATTTTTCCCACTACGACGACAAGAGTGCCAAGATAAAGATGCTGGTGCGCAACATCTACGACATCCGAGTCACCGTCGTAGCCACCGAGGTGGATGCTCTATTGCTTGAAAACAATCTCATCAAACGCTACCAGCCACGCTACAACAGCATGCTTAAGGACGACAAGTCCTACCCATATCTCGTCATCACCGATGAGGAATATCCAAGACTGCTCTTTGTACGAGGTCACCATGTCAAGGGGCAATATTTCGGCCCTTACCCCAACCAGCGCATCCTGCGTGAGTTGCAGGATATCATCATCCAATTATTCTCCTATCGCCGTTGCAACACCATGCAAAAACGGCCCTGCATGAACCACCAGATTGGCCTCTGCAAAGCCCCTTGCGCTGGTCTTGAAACACATGAGGAATATCTGGCCACTATTGCCAATATCCGACGCATCCTCAAGGGCGATTTCAACGACATACTCAAAGAGATGAAACAGGAGATGCTCTCTCTGGCCGAGCAACTACGCTTTGAAGAAGCCGAAGTGATGAAACGGCGCATCCACCGACTCGAAGAGTACCAAAGCCGCTCCACGGTAGTCAATACCAGTGTGCACGATGTAGATGTCTACAGCATCCTCTCCGACGAGAAATATGCATACGTGAATATGATGCGTATCAAAGAAGGCAGCATCATCTATAGCTTTTCCAACGAAATCAAAAAACAACTCGACGAAACCGATGAGGAGATTCTCTCCACCATTATCCCCGACCTCCACGAACGCACCGCCAGCACCGCCAAAGAGGCCGTGTTGCCCTTCAAAGTACACGACTTGCCCGAGGAATACCTCAAGCAAACCATCCCTTCGCGTGGTGACCGACTCCAGCTCCTCGAGCTTTCTCTTCGCAATGTCAAGGCCTACCAAATACAATGTCGCCATCAACGCGCCTTGGTCGACCCCAACGAAGGCGGCATGACCCACCGAAACGAACACCTTCTCGAACGCATTCAAAAGGCTCTCCAACTGCCCGAACTACCCGTCAACATCGAGTGTTTCGACAACTCCAACATCCAAGGTGCCTTCCCCGTAGCTGCCATGGTGCGCTTCTCCAATGGTAAACCCAACCGCAAAGAATACCGCAAATTCAATATCAAAACCGTCGAAGGTCCCGACGACTACGCCTCTATGGCTGAAGTCATCTACCGTCGCTATAAACGTCTCTCCGAAGAAGGCAAACCACTTCCACAGCTGCTTGTTGTCGATGGAGGCAGGGGACAGATGGAGGTAGCACGCGAGGTCATACAAGACCAACTGCAATTGGAGATTCCCATTGCCGGCCTTGCCAAAGACGACCGTCACCACACCTCCGAACTACTCTATGGTTTCCCGCCCCAAGTGGTAGGCCTCAAACCCACCGACCCGCTCTTCCACCTCTTGGAACAGATACAAAACGAGGTTCACCGTTTCGCCATCACCTTCCACAAGGACAAACGCAGCAAAGGCACCTTCCGCACCCAGCTCACCGACATCCCAGGCATTGGCGACAAGACCGCCCGCGACCTACTCCTGAAATTCGGCAGCGTAAAAGAAATCAAACTCCAAACCGAAGGCGACCTCGCCAAAGTCGTCGGCCCCGCCAAAGCCAAAGCCATCATCGCCTACTTCGCCACGCAACAATAAAAGTTGCGGGCAGCGGAGACTGCCCGCAACAAGGTTTAACGTTTTAATAAATTAATTATCCTGAACGGGGCGTACAGAGAACCCGTAGTAGCGATAGTAGTTGTTCGACGCGTTGAGATAGTTGCTGTAGAAGTACATGTAGTACGCTTCGTTCTCATCGTTGGGCGAGGACGACCAATAGCTGCCGATATAGCCCACATTGCCGACATTCGTGCCGAAGCGGTCGCCCGCCGCAGGCAGGAAAACCGCACCAGCAGTCTCCATCTGCGCCCACTGGGAAAGAGTGTAGCTGTTACGTGTCCAGTCATTGTGACTCGATGCATTGCCAGAAGTGAACGAACACTCCGAAGGCTGTGTCCAATTGTCGGGAAGTATAATCAGCCCACTCACACCGTTAATGTTGCCAGAACCAAGTTTGGATGAGGCACCAGGGCGGGTATTTAGCAGGTACTCCCATTCGGCTTGGGTGAGAGTGCGCCATCGGTTGGCAGTATTTCCGCCGTTGCTGATGGGGTTGCTACCCCAG
>JAEEHQ010000110.1 GCA_016280915.1 Bacteroidales bacterium | reverse complement strand
AATTGTGTATCTTTGCTCTTTGGTAAGGTGATTATATCTTTTCATTTGACAACACAAAAGTAGTCATTTTACCTGAGAGTACCAAATTTTGGTACTCTTTTTTTCTACTTAGTGTTGCACTTGTAACTGGAATTTAGGTTCGCGGAGTCTTCTTCAAGGGAGATGTCGATAGAAATGCAGATATGAGATAACGAGACTCGAAAAAGCAAGAAAGGCTATAAAGGTCGACAGAATGACCGAAATGGGTTTATGGCAGCCAACACTTTCTTCTTCGCATGCAAGAATCCCCGCCGTGTGGGAGAAATAGTTATACCTTGTTAAGTCTCGCTTAATATAGATGGATGTAATTAGGAAAATAGGCCAAATATGTTTTGAATCATTTTTTATTTGTACTTTTGCATTTTATTATTAACACCGCATTCGCATTTTTTTTGATAAATATAAATGTCTCTATCTAATATCCCCCAATGGGTTGCCGTATATACAGCCGCACGTGCTGAGAAAGCTGTAACCGAACGTATTGCTAAAGACCTTCACCTCGAGACCTACCTCCCGTTGCACCGTGTGCTTCGCAAGTGGTCCGACAGGATGAAACAGGTAGAGGTTCCTCTAATTCGGTCCTATACTTTTGTCAAAATGACAGAACGTGATATCCACTACGTGCGACAGGTGTGGGGTGTGAGTGGCTTTGTCAGTTTCCCCAGCACGGGCATTGCGGTCATACCTCAGCAGGAGATGGATGCCATGCGTCGTTTGGTAGAGTCGATGGAGGCGGTTTATGTGCAGAACACACTATCGTTGCAAAAAGGGGCCAACGTCAGGGTGATAGCAGGTGAGTTTGCCGGTATGGAAGGCACCATCATCAACAATTGTGCGGAAGGCAATTTTGCCATCCATATCTCCAATTTGAATTTCAGCCTCATCATAACGATTGAGCCCGATGTCTTGGAGGTAATTGCCAAATAGGACCAATACTCCTCGTGCACACAGCACGCTATTGTTGTCCCGCTTGCCCCACTCAAACAATCAAATCTTTCAGGGCAATCTTGGGTACATAATGAACCCCGTTTTCCCTGTAGTAGGCATGGTTTTCTTCGGGTGCTATGGGTGTCAGCTCTATCTTCTCAATGCCTTTGCCTATGGCCACCACCATCAGCGGCTCATAAGGTAATTCTAATTCCCGCAAGATGTTGCCTTTGTGGAAAGAGCCTATTGCCAGGCCGTTGAGTCCCATCTCCACCGCTTTCAGCAGCATGCTCTGCAAGGCCATGCCTAAGTCCACATCTACAAATTTATTCTCAGCTACGGTGCTCATTACTATAATAAAAGCCTCCGGTTCGGTTCCAGGGAAGGGGAGATGTAGCTCAGGTAAGGCGGCACCCAGCTTGATGTTCTCCAGCACCTTTTCCGCCCCAGTTTCTCGTGTTACTAATCGAAAACGCAGCACCTGCTGGTTCCTGGCAGAGGGTATCTTGCTACACACACCCACAATTCGTTCGAGCTCCTCTCGTTTCACCACATAGTCCTTTAGATAGCCACGTTGGCTCCTGTTCTTCAGGAGGAGTTCGTCCAGGGTATGGCCGATGCGTTTCACCTTGGTTTTGCCACTACCAAACACCTCCTCGTATCTCTTCTCCAAATAATTGTCTGCCATAATAAGTTAGTTTTCGGTTCAAATATAAGTATATGCTTTTCACTCTCGCCAAAACGTTCATTTCTATAACGCAACATTGTCACCATTATTTTGTCCTGAATTTCTTTTTCTTCTCCCTGCATCAAGTGGAGTATGTCCTACCACCCTTCTCCCTCTGTCTCAATTATGCACTTTATCTTGAAAAGTGGGCGTAAAATCATCCCAAACGCCACCAATAATTTGGGATAAAACGACTATTTTAACATTTTAACGCTTATTTTCATCCCATTTGACACCTAAAAATGTTGTTTTGTCCCATTTTTGTGTGGATGTCACGTTTTGTTGGTCACATTTAAGGATAGTTGTACTTTTGCATCAAATTTCAAAAGGCAATGAATATGTTTTTCGCATCAGGTGATTCTTTAATGAATAGTGTTGTCGTCAAGCCGACTCAGCTCTGCGAAGGCACAACCAAGTATATCATCAGTCAAGATGGTTCACAGAACCGTCATGAAAAAGTTAAGGGAAGAAATGCACGCCATCTTTTCCGTTTCGGCGCCAAAAATAAGAAAAACGCGGTTGGCCGCGACCGTCATCTAAAGGATATCAATCCGGGCGACACGGTGGTGCTTGAATTTGGTGGCAACAATTGCGATTTCGACTGGAGGGCTATTTCTGAGGCTCCCAGTGCCATACATGCACCGCTGTTGAGCCTTTCTGATTTCCGTCAGCTCTATAGGGAACTTATCTCTCAGTTCCGCACATTGGGTGCCAAGCCTGTCTTGCTCTCGCTTCCTGTGTTGCTGCCACAACGCTATTTCGACTACATTAGTCAGGGGCATAGTAAGGAGAATATCCTAAGATGGCTCGGAGGCGATATCAATAAGCTCAGCGACATGCACGAACTGTACAATCGCGAACTCTTCAAGTTAGGCGATGAACTGGATGTCCCTGTGGTAGATATCAGCACCATCTTCCTTGATCGCCGCAGCCTTGGCGATTGCTATAGTGCCGACGGCATGCACCCCAACAAACGTGGTCATGCTATGATTGCTGAGGCCGTTATGTCTTCAGGTCTCCTCGTGTAATACATGGGTATATAAAAAAAAGAGGGTACGCATAGCACCCTCTTTTTTTATTTTTTGGATTATTCTCTTGCCTTAGAGAAACAGCTTGTCTTGCAGAAATAATAGGGATTGGAATAAAGCACCCGTTTGGACCTGTCGGGGGTGATGAACAGGTTGGCGGCAACCATGTCGGCCTTGTGGGACAGGAGAGCCGGTAACACCTCATCGAAGTTGTAGCCGCTGAAGTGTACTGGACGGTTGATGAATACGCCAAATTGGGTAATCAACTCAATCTCAAATCCTATCCAGCCATTTTTGCGATAGAAGCTGAAAGGCATATTGTCCGACAACGTAGCTACCTCCAAGGGGTGACCTTTCAGGTCTTCCAGTTCGGGGAATGCGGGGAGGTTGACGGTGTCGATGCGTTCGCTGGTCCAGTGGGCAAGCATGCTGTCGAGGGTGCCGTCGGACTTCACCTGTATGATAAAGTCGTTGAACTGCTCGCACAACTTCTTGTCGTTGAGATTGAAGGCAGCAGCCACATCAAATCCACCCGAGAGGGTGAAGTCTATTGCCAAGCCGTGCTTTGGCAGTTTGTGGGCCAACAGCTGGATGGTGTCGACGATACCGCAGTCGGTTTCGCCTTTTTCTACCGAGTTAATCAGCTTTGAGGGAGTGTCAAAGCGCACCAAGGTGATGTTGGGAAAGTTTACCGTGTCGCCCATCATCATGTCCATAGTGCTGCCGGTAACCACTCCAACCGTGTGTCCGTCGAGGTCTTCCAGATTGGTATATGCTGCCACGGTGGCAGGAAGCTCTTCGGTGGGATTATTGTTGCAGGAGGTCACGGCCAGCATCCCCACAGCCGTCAGGAGCAGAAATAGGCTTCTGAATATTTGTAATCGTTTGTTCTTCATGTTGTTTATAGGAATTTCAATAATAATTCACTTTTACAAAGATACAATTTATTTTTGAAAAAAAACTATTTTTCCATCAACTTGAAGCGCATCCGCCAGGTGTGGCTCTCTGGATTGTAGTCGTGGCTGATGATTTTGAAAGGGGCAATCTCCGATGTGTTGTTCACATGGGTTCCCGCGCAGGCACACACGTCATAGTCGCCTATGCGCACCAGTCGCAGGGTTTCGCTGGCATCTGTGGGCAGCTTGCTCAGGTCTACCTCAGGGGGGATGTTGTCACGGTTCACATATTCAACCGTAACATTCAAGTGGCTGTTGATGACTTCATTTACTTTGTCCTCAATGGCCTGTATCTGCTCCTCTGTGGGTACCTCTGGCAGTTGATAATCGCATTTGCTTTTCTTACGCTCGATGTGTGCGTTTCTCGACCGCGGGCATCCGAACATGCGCACCATGGTCTGGTTCAAAATATGCTCCGCCGTATGCATCGGCGGATACTCCTGCTTGTTGTGTTCGTTTAGAATGGGTTCTTGTTCCATAATTTCTGTTATTATTGCTGATGAGTATTATCTAATGGGGAAATTATATGCAGAATGTTTTCTCGTGCCTATAACCAGCAGGATAATATTGCCTAAAAAGATTTGTAACCCTGACAATTTCTCCAATAAGATTCTCCGCTGCCTCTTTGTCGCCAGTTTCCACATACTTGCAGAGTTT
>JAEEHQ010000109.1 GCA_016280915.1 Bacteroidales bacterium | reverse complement strand
GGGAGATTGTATTATCTATAGTTATTGTAGGGTTTACCTCATCGACAGGAAAAATAACAGGCCTATTCCGTACACTGATAATAATAGTCGCCCTTTTGGCGGTGGGCTATTATATTAGCCGACGGACTGCCAAGAACCGGCTAGCCACCGATGATAAGTGAACAACCAAATTAATATGCATATCTTTTAACACGAATTATCATGAATTATCCATTAATTATCATTAATGGTCAATTAGATGGAAATTATATGTAAAATATATTTAAGCAATTACTTAATTAAATAGGGTGAAGCGAGTAATACTGGTCATAACATTGTTGCTGTCGTCGGTGTGCCACGCACAGACCGACACAGCCTTCTGGTTTGCGCCCCCCGACCTCTCCAATTTTGCCTACACCAACTACGGGGAAACCCCTGTCCGTTTGGTCTTCCACTCTTACGGACAGCCCGCCACCGTCACTGTGGAGCAACCCGCCAACCCCTACTTCCCCACCACGCGCATCATGCTGCATCCCTATGATGTCGACACCCTAGGACTGTCGTCATGGGTCGATAGTATTGAGACCAAACCCGTCAACACCGTCCTGAACCGGGGTTTCTACATCCATTCCTCTGCCCCAATCACCTGCTATTACCAATGCACCTCTGCCAATCGCGAGACCTACACCCTTAAAGGGCGGAATGCACTCGGCACCGACTTCCAAGTGCTGATTCCCAAATGGCATGTGGAATGGGGTATTCCAAACGAAGGCGAAAGTTTCGAAATGATTGCCACCGAGGACAGCACGCATGTCTGGATAATGCCGCCCGCGCACTTGGGTGGCGGCACCGTCGTATTCGAAGGGGGCATCACGGCTAACGACACCGTTTCTATCACCTTGAATCGAGGGCAGAGCTACTCTATGCGGGCAAATAGTGCCTCTACCGACTTAATGAAAACCATTATCCGTTCCTCCAAGCCCATCGCGGTGGGCACCACCCACTCACAACCCTCCACTGCTCCCTACCGATACCTGAACGTGGGTGACCAGATTCTCCCTACCTCCTTTTGGGGGACACGCTACGTGCCATTTTTGGAATTTCCTACGGGCATTGGTTATAGCTATGGAGCATTGGACTATATAGACACAGGGACCTATCATTATTCTGTCTCGGGCATAAGGGCCGACAGCATCAACGGCGGCTCAGTATGGTCGAAATGGTGGTTTGCATTGCTCCTCCCCTCCGCCAGCCTCATGTCGTGCGACACTGCCCTTTTTCTTGAATTTGACCGTCCCGTTGGGCTGATACAGGAGTCGAACAAGCCCGTTTGCGGAGTGGGTTGCACCGTGCTGCCCGACGTTGAGCACTCCGGATCTCATCAAATATCCTATCTGCGCACCGACAGTTTGTCCATTAAAATACAGATGGTGGTGAACAGCCGGGCAGTAAACCATATACTTTTTAATTGGGACCCCACAGTGCTCACAGCCGCCGACTTCCAACCACTTGCAGGCTATCCCTCCCTGTCGTGGTGCAGCAAGGAGGTGGGGCAATACCTCTCGGCCGGAGGTGTGATGCACATACAGTGCGACAGCAGCCTGTTCATATTAGGCGTGATAGAATACGACACCAATACGGGCGCTTCATATACCATCCTGACCGACTATGCCACACCCGCTACGGTTCGATTCAACATGAACGACACCTTCTGCCAAGGCGACAGCATATACTTCTCGTTTACCTCACACAATGTTGCCGACACCCGACTGCAAAGCCCCGACGGAGCCATGCACGAAATGCCCTATTCCATCCCCAACGCCGACACCTCCAAGAGCGGACGGTATTGGCTCTATGGATACGACACCTTAGGCACCGTCCCCATAGCCATGGACTACATTGACATCACCATCAACCCGCGCAATACTGCCGAACTGCACGACACCATCCTTCAGGAGCAACTGCCATGGAGCCGCTTTGGCTTAATATTTTTTGCCGAGACCGACACGGCAATATACCGGCCCGACCCCGCTTCGATGTGCGACAGTCTGATAAACTACCACCTGCACATCTATGACACCATCTTCGACACCGTCCTTTACTACACTTGCGAGAACGACCTGCCTGTACAATACGGCGACTCCCTGTTCTATCATGAAGGATCGGGCACTTTCCACTTCTACGGCAGCCACGGCGAGGACAGCCTTGTCACCTTCATCCTCCACATCATCCCCAACAGCGACACCACCATCCGCGACACCATCACCGAAGACCAGCTGCCATGGTTCGCCTTCGACACCGTGTTCACCGACTCGGTGGCCGACTATATTTACCACACCTTCAACGAGGCAGGGTGTGACAGCACCATACACTACTACCTGCATGTCTACTGGAACGGCGACCACTGCGACACCACCCTCTCCTATCCCAACATGGTCACGCCCAACGGCGACGGCTCCAACGACCGCTTTGTCATCGTGGGATTGTTGGAAAACAACTGCTTCAAGTACAGCGAGCTCTCCATCTATGACCGCACGGGCCGCCGTGTCTACCACAAAGTCAACATCGCCGATGAAGGCGACTGGTGGGACCCCGCCGCTCAGCGCATCCCCGCCGGCACCTATTTCTACTACTTCAAGGCCCACGGCGTCACCATCCACACCCAACACACGGGAGTCATAGAAGTACTACACGACAAATAATTGAAATCCCATGCAATAATATACTTCTCCGCACGTTATATCTAGAACACATAATAAACGTAATGGTTAAATGAAGCGGTTATTGCTAATAGTTTTCGTGTTTCTTTCTTTAGTCTGCCAAGCACAGACCGACACAGTATTTTGGTTTGCCGCACCCGACCTCTCCAGACTCAACAGCAATCCGTCGGAGCCGGCGGCCCGACTCGTCTTCCACACCTACGACCAGCCAGCCATCATCACTATCGAGCAGCCAGCCAACAGCCTCTTCCCCACCCATACCATCACCCTGCCTGCCAACGGACAGACCATCGACGACTTCATGCCTCTCTACTACAACGGCTTTCTTGCCACCTCCCCCTCCAACACCATCCTAGACCGCGGTCTGCGCATCTCTTCCTCCGCCCCCATCACCTGTTACTTCCAAATCACCTCCTCCAACCGCGAAACCTACACCCTCAAAGGTCGCCATGCCTTGGGGACGACCTTCTATCTGCTCACGCCTTTGCCTTACCAGGACACCCCTTGGTTTGAAAATGGGCAAAGCATCGAAATTGTCGCCACCGAGGACAGCACCCTTGTCCACATCACCGCACCCAACTACGTCGACACCTTTGGCTACGACAATATATGGTGGCACTACAACCATGGCACCGCCGTGTTCGAAGATGACGTGCTGCCCGACAGCACCATCAGTATCATGCTCCACCGTGGCCAGAGCTACTGTTTGCGTGCCAAGCACCACGACACCGAAATCATCCGCACCATCATCCAGGCCTCACACCCCATCGCCGTCAACACCACCTCTATCGACTGCATGTCCCGCGCCGTCGAGGGCGACACCACGCGGCATTCCGACTTAGCCGGTGAGCAGCTGGTGCCTATTGAATATTGGGGTAATGAATACCTCCTCTTCAACACCCATTCCCATTCCGAGGTCTTCAAGGAACTCTTCCGCAGCTACACTTACCCATCCTTCCATGGGTGGTTCAACATCATCTTCAACGACGTCTATTACTTCATCGACGACCGCTGGTCGTTCAACGGCACCGGCTTCCTCCATCAGATTGACCCCAATCTACGCATGGGGGCCACCATCCTCCCTCAGTTAGATTGTTCCGGCTCCCATCAAATCTCCTATCGCAGATCCGACAGCACCTCCCTCACCATCCACATGGTCATCCCCACCGCTGCCACCGGCCACATCCTCTTCAACGGTGACTCCACTATTATCACCGCAGCAGACTTCAGCCCAGCCCCACGCAACCCCCAGCTCTCCTTCTGCGTCAAAGAGGTCACCCCTTTCCTCACCCCCTTGGGCTCCCTCACCTCTGCCAGTGTGATGAACGTCCGCTGCGACTCGGCCAAATTCCTCCTAGCCGTCATTGAATCCGACAGCACCCGCGGCACCTCCTACACCTACCTCACCGACTACGCCCCCTCCCCTAAGCTGTTCTTCAACATGGACACCGATTACTGTGCTGGCGACGACATAACCTTCTCTTTCGACAATTTCAACATCGACAGCCTTCGCATCCTCTGCCCCGACGGCAGCGTTCTGTCCGCCCCTCCCTACATCCTCTCCAATGCCGACACCTCCATGAGCGGAGCCTACATCGTCGAAGGCATCACCCACAACGACTGCCACCCCATCGTATCCGACACCATCAACATCCACATCTTCGATGTCCCCCAAGCCCACATCTATGACACCGCCACCTCCAGTGTCCTGCCATTGAGCCGCTTCGGTACGCTCTTCTTCCACACAACCGACACTGTCATCCTGCGTCCCAACTCCGCAGCACCCTGCGACAGCGTCCTGCACTACCACCTTTTTGTCCTGCCCGATGTCTCCGACACAGTCCTCTACTACACCTGCGAGAACGACCTGCCTGTACAATACGGAGACTCCCTGTTCTATCATGAGGGAGCAGGCACATTCCACTTCTCCGGTAGCCACGGCGAGGACAGCATCGTCACCTTCATTCTCCATATCATTCCCAACAGCGACACCACCATCTACGACACCATCACCGAAGACCAGTTGCCTTGGTTCATTTTGGATACCGTATTCAACGACTCCGTTGCCGACTATATCTACCACACCAACAACGAGGCAGGCTGCGACAGCCTCGTCCACTACAACCTGTATGTCTTTTGGAATGGTGACCACTGTGACACCACTCTCACCTACCCCAACTTCGTCACACCCAATGGCGACGGTACCAACGACCGCTTTGTCATCGGTGGACTGCTGGAAAATAATTGCTTTAAATACAGCGATCTATCCATCTACGACCGCACAGGTCATCTAGTCTATCACAAGAAGAATATCAGCAACGACACCGACTGGTGGGACCCTGCCGACCGGCACACCCCAGCAGGCACCTATTTCTTCTATTTTAAAGCCCACGGCGTCAACATCTGGACCCAACACCGCGGTGTCATCGAAGTCCTCCGCGACAAATAATCGCTATTCCTTACAATAATTTTTATCCCAGCACGTTATAATCATGGATATTATGATTAACGAATAGATGAAGCGGTTATTATTGATAGCCTTATTGTTACTTTCATCAGTCTGTCATGCACAGATCGACACGACTTTCTGGTTTACCGTGCCACATGAGTTCAGTAATGCACATTCTTCATACTTACATATCTTCACATCCGACCAGGCGGCAATAGTAACTATTAGCATCCCTGCTGCCTCATCCCTATTGTATCCCCCTATCACCGACACCATCGCAGCCAATAGCTCTTCCAAACACCATTTACGGTATGAGTGGGTGGGACGCAATATCGGAACTGTTCCTGACGTAATCAACAATTTAGGAATCCTTATTACTTCCACAGCTCCCGTTTCATGCTATTTGGACTACAGCCATATGACAGGAGATATCACTTCATTGAAGGGGAGCCATGCACTAGGCACCGACTTTGTGGTACCCATGCAAAACTCTTTAGACTGTTATCCTAACGGGTATGACAGAGGACATATACAGGTTGTGGCCACGCAGGATAGCACGGTGGTGCAGATGGCTCCCCCACTTGGGCGGGCATTCAACGGGCTTGATATAGATGAGCCAGTAACAGTGACGTTAAACAGAGGCCAGAGTTATTGTCGTGAAAGTGCCGGCATCACAGCCCAAGACCGGTTAGGGGGGACTACCATTCATGCGTCACGACCGATTGCCGTTAGTTTTGCCGACTACGACCTGACACTCACAGCCACCGGCAGCTCTATCCAACAAATACGCAATGTGGTGGGCGACCAGATTCTGCCCATCGACAAGACGGGTACACGATATGTGGCAGTTCGCTCGCAAGATGCCGATTCCGAATACTTTGAGCAGGTGTGGATCTTTCCCAACCACCCCGACGACACGGTGGAAGTATATTTCAATGGCATCTTGCAGGATTTGGTTTACCGACAGCACAACGGTCCTCTTATCCTAGAAGACAGTGCCACACTGATTACTCTCGACAAGGCAGCAGTAGTGCTCCAAATGACAACACTGGCATCTGCTTTTGGCGGAGTAGGGATGACCATGTTGCCACCCATCGACTGCACGGGAACACACAAGGCCTCGTACGTGCGTTATTCTGAGAACACAACTCTGCACATCTTGACCAAAAGAGCCTTTGTGTCGAACTTCTTGTTTAACGGTGACTCTACTTTAATTACTGCCAGCGACTTCCACGTTCTTCCAGCCGACACCTCGCTGGCGTGGTGCTGCAAAGAGATAGTCACCCCAATAGACACCCAATACTATTCGATCGACAGCCTGATAACCATAGAGAATCCCTCTGGGATATTTCATTTGGGGGTTCTTGAACACCGAGGTGGCTACGCTATAACAGAAGGCGAGAGGAGCTATTACTACGATTGTGTATTTGGCTATTTCTACGACTACAAACAGTCGTCGCACATCCATCTCACCCTCGACACCGCCTATTGCAGGGGCGACAGCATTGTCTTCACCTATAATGCCCCTTATATTGACGGTCTGGAACTCAAGGGACCCAACGGGCTGCACCTCACCCAACCGCCCTTTGTGTTGCACAATATCGACAGCAACGCTTCAGGTCGATACTACTTAGAAGGTTTTGACACCGCCTGTTGTCACCAGTTGCGTATCGACTCAATTGATATTGTGGTGAAGGGTGGGCAACTTCACCTCCTGACGGACACGCTCTTCTGCATTGGCGACAGCATCCTGCTCAACTACACCGCTTCTCCTGACGTTGTAGACGTGAGACTACATGGCCCTAACGGGATAGTGATGGAATCGCTACCCTTAATCCTATCCGGAGCAGACACTTCGTTGAGCGGACTCTACTGGATAGAGGGGAGGGATACGGGCGACTGCCCGATGACAATAGCGGACAGCCTCTATATCCGCATAATCGACAACTACTATTCTCAAGTATATGACACCATCGTCGAGAGCCAGCTGCCCTGGATGCGCTACGACATCCTCTTCAGTGAGGATGCAGACACCACTTTCGTGATACCCAGCTCCACCTTGGTGTGTGACAGCATTGTGGACTATCACCTGAAGGTGTTTTACAATGTGAACGACACTGTGCTTTACTACGCATGCGAGAGTAATCTACCCATACAGTACGACACCGCATGGTTCTTTCATGAGGGGCAAGGAAACTTCCACTTCACTGGCAGCCATGGCGAGGACAGCATCGTCACCTTCATCCTTCATGTCATCCCAAGTAGCGACACGACCATCTACGACACCATCACCGACGACCTATTGCCCTGGTTTGTTTTCGACACCCTCTTCAACGACACTATAGCAAACTATGTCTACAACACCATCAACGAGGCGGGCTGCGACAGCACCATCCACTACAACCTCTACATCTATTGGAATGGTGACCATTGTGACACCACTCTCACCTACCCCAACTTCGTCACACCCAATGGCGACGGTACCAACGACCGCTTTGTCATCGGTGGACTGCTGGAAAATAATTGCTTCAAATACAGCGACCTCTCCATCTACGACCGCACAGGGCGTCGCGTTTACCACAAGGCCAACATAGCCACCCAAGCCGACTGGTGGGACCCCGCTATTGACCGCATACCGGCAGGCACCTACTTCTACTACTTCAAGGCTCATGGGGTGAACATCCACACCCAGCACAAAGGTGTTATTGAAGTGTTACGCGACGAATAATTTTTTCAATTTTCACCTATCAATTCCCACCGCGCCAGCCATCCCTCTTGAGAGGGGTCCGTCAATAGGCGGATGCATATAAATCTCCACTTCCATATAGATAAGCCACTGAGCAAGAGCTTGCCCAGTGGCTTATTGCAACGCCTTGACGACAAGGCTATTTACTGATAACCCTACGGCATGTGGTGCCAGAAGGCGTAGTGGCTTGGAGCAAGAAGAGCCCTTGAGAGGGCAGTTGCAACACAATGCTGTCACCCATGGTGTGGAGGGTCTGTAAGAGACGACCGTCAAGGGAATAGAGCTTCAGTTCAGCAGGCTCGCCCGAAGCGATACTTACCTGACAGCTGCCGTAAGCAGGATTGGGAGTGACAAAAAGATTCAACTCCTCGGCTTGTTGAATCCCCAGTGTGGGCGTGGTGAAAATGACCCACTTCATCTCTCCCTCATTTTCCTCTCCGCAGAAGGGGACTACTTCAACATAATACTGCTTATTAGGTTGGAGGTTAGGTAGATGCCATATTGGCTCATCGACATACTCTCCTGGATTCCAGTGATCGGGAATAGGGTTGGACGGTTCGCCTACGGAGACATACCAACGTGTGTTGTTCGTATCGGTCCATGTTACCCTATAGCCCTCTAAGAGATTGGCCGAGTTGATGGTGACACTGTCGTCCCACACTACTATAGCCCCCACTTGAGCACAGGAGGTAAGGTACTCAACAAACTCCCAATCACCATAGACATCATTCTCACATACCGACCGCACACCAAAGTAATAGGATGTATTAGGTGCCAGTACACCTGTTTCTTCCAACTCATAAATGTCAAAATGGAGCTCACTCGTAGTCACGATAGTGCCTTGCTCCAAATCAGTGCCTTGCACGCCGTATGCCACCTCCCAGTGGTCGGGCTCTGAATCACTCCACCATGTCATTACATACTGTGGCGGAGCATCAAAAACTATGCTACTAATTTCCAAGTTCATCACACGGGCACAAGTGTCGGACAGCGTGGTGAATTGCAGCGAACTCCAGTCGCCATAGATGCTGTCGTTGCAAACGGTACGCACGTAAACATCATAGGAAGTATTGGCATCCAGGCCGGTCAACTCATAGGTGTTATTAGTCAGTGAAACTGAGATACCTGTACCATGGACAAAGCCTGCAACACCATATTCCATCTCATATCCACTAACAATGCCTGAGGTACTCCAGTTAAGTTGGGCCTCATGGTTGTCAGGGGTAGCTGTCAAACCCTCAATAGAGGAACAGGTATCTGGACCCACAGAGGAGTCATCCCAAAGCACCAAATTGTCTATATAGAGTGTGGAGCCCTGTTGCATGGTAGTACTGGCAGAAGAGAGAATGAGGATAATGAGCGAATCAGCACTCTGCTCAGCAAAGGTGGGCATCAACTCATGAAGCGATTGATAGCTTACTGTAAAGGGGGTGTAGCCCGAGGCATTAGTGAGGCCAATGTTGACACCGCCACCTACCACGTCGCGTTTGTGGGTAGAAGTGTTGTAACGTGTACCCAGCAGGACCACACCTGCGTTGTCACCACTGCCCGCAGCAGTGTATTTATAGCTACCAGTCAGGCGACTGGGCACGAAAGACCCCAAGGCCATGCCTCCCGTGATGAGGTGGTTCACATCCACTGTATCCAACTGGTTGAGCAACGATGCCACGCTGTCCATATTGGAAACCAAGGTGCTGATGATGGGCAGAAAGTTTTCGAGGTTGACGGTTCCATTGCAGAGAATGCTGGGAAAGACCGTCTGGGTGAGAATAGTATCGATGCTGGGGGACATCAAGGTGTAGGCCGTGGCCTCGATAATATCCTCCAACATAAAGGACTCCAGTTTGGCCGCCTTGCTGCCAGAGGGCACTCCCACGGTAGACTCCTCAGTCAAAATCATCGGAATGGAGGTGTTGACGGAAACAGTCATGCCAAAGAATGAGAAAGTCTCGTTAACCGGATAAGCAGGATAATACCAACCCGTAGGGGTGAAATAACTGCCAAAAATGGGCAGTGAGGTACCAAAGAAAGATACGTTGTAACCTGACTGTGTGTCCCATTGTTCAAAACTGCCGTAAGGCACTGATAAGGCCGATTGAGCCCTAGAGGGCATCGCAAAGAATGCCAACACAACAAAGAGGGAAATTACTTTTTTCATTTTATATAAGTGTTTAGGTCTTCATAGGGCTATTTGTTTATCATAGGCCTCTGAGCAAAGCCCCACAAATGTCCAGCTGCCTTTTTTGAGATTGCAAATATACTAATAATAATTGATATAAACACCCAAATTCCCCAAGAAACAAACAACAACACGGAATATCAATATTTTAGCACCCATCTGGTTCGGCCTTGTTTGAGAATGAATCATACCCTATACGCCCTTGAAAGACGGTACAACGGTGTTATGGATCATATGATATTATAAGTGCCATTATAAGAGGTTAGATGCCAAGGGGAAGTTGGCATAAATGGGTTGAATGGTCCTCGTGACACCAAAGCAACCACAGAAAAAGCCACTTATTTACAATACTTGAGCAGCAGCTCGGCAAGGCCTATCTTATAACCCGTGCTGTGGAAAAGAATGGAGCCTTTGTTGTCGACAAAGGCAACAAGGGGGTATTCATATTCGGTGAGGCGCAATGCTGATGCCACCTTGGTCTCCAACACATCTTTCTCACCCGAATGGAGAGACACGATGTCGACATTGCGCAACTGCCGCAGCTCGACATTGTCGGGGTCGGTTGTGGTACAAAATGTCATGCCGTCCCAGCGCTCAAAATCGGCAGCGTGCTGCAGCATTTCTTTAACAAGGTGCTTGGCCGGCTCACGGTGGGGACCCATGAAGGCAAGGATTGTTCCAGTGTGACCAGCATAGTCGGACAAGGTGACACCAGGCATAATCTCCGTAGTCGTGGAGATGGTTGCTTCGGCCTGTGAGGTTTTCTCCACCAACGGACGAATGATGATTTCTTTGGTGAGATGCTCACCCTCAGCGATGGTGAAAATTTCAAGACGACTGAGCACCTCGCCGTCAGGGTAGCGGTTGCCTGTACTGAGGCAGTAGGTGCCTGGCTCAAGGGCAAGGGTGGCAGGGAATGAGGCCATGCGAGGGTCGTCCTCGAAATCAAAGGTGCGAAAATCACCGTCCTCTAACTTTTGAAGGGTAAAGTGGGGATAGTAGATGGGGGTGGCGGGGTCTTTGCCGTGGTAGGTGAGGGTGAGGGTAGCGGAGGCAGATTGGATAGACTTGGTTGATTCAATAGCGAAGGATTGGAGTTGCCAGGTGGTGCCGTCCCATACGTAGATAGTGTTAGTAGCATTGTCGAGATAGGCAGGGATGTCGAATGCACGGCAGGCGGCCACAAAGAAGATGTCGCGGCTGTGGGCATCGGCGTGGCGCAGACGGAACACACCCATAGGGGAGATGGGGCAATTGTAGTAGTTGCCTGTGTCGTCCACCGCTATATTCTCAATCGTCCAATCTCTCAATGCCTCATAATCTTGCTTATACGCCTCTGGCTGCATTCTCTGCTTTATATACGTCCTCCCATTATCGGACAAATCAACCCAGTTTGCAAAATCTGTCATTTCTTTTAACAACGGCTGCCGCCAGTCGCGCACCAGCTCGTTGCTGATGCGGGCAGGGAGGATGCCCTTCTTATACACCTCGTAGGTATAGAGGGCATTGGTGCAGGTGCCTTGGATGCGGTTCAGCCAGTCGAAGCCAGTCTCTTGAGCTTGTAGCACATCGGCGGTGATGTCGCGCAGGTCTTTGTCGGAATAAGATTTGAGATAGTCGTAGATATGTTCGCCTGAGCGGTACTGCCCACGCCATGTTTCGAAGTATTTGAAGATTTCAGCATAGTTGCCTTCGGACTTGTGGACGATTTCCCACACTTGGGCATCAGAGAACAAGTCCTGATTCCAGATCCAGTCTTTGGGTAGGTAGCTTTTGAAGTTGTCCTTGGTGGGGAAGGTGGCGGTGTAGGCGTTGCGCAGGGAGTCCTCGTAGGCGAGACGGCGGGCGTTGCGGGCCACGGCCTCGTCGGAGGGGGTGACTTTGGCGGTGCCGGGCACAGGAGGCACAATGTCTAAGAGGAGAATGTCGGACTGGTCGGACGCGTCAGAATGGTCGGACAGGGTCAAAGTAAGGGTGCTGTCTTGGCGGACGTCGAGTTTGCTGAAGGCGTAACGGGTGCCATCGGTTGCCCAGACGAGGATATCGCCAAGACCTGTGGTGAGGGATGCCTGTCCTTGGGCATCGGCAGTGTAGGTGGCCAGGGTGTAGTACTCGGCGTAGTTGTACATCTTGAACTTGATGGTAGCACCGGGGAGGGGCTTGCCGTCGGGTCCGCAGACGGTGGCAGTGACGCGGCGTGTGGGGGCATAGTGGCTGAGGAGGTTCAGCTCGCTGTAGAGGGCGGTCTGCTTGACAACCTCCTCATCGCCGTGGTAGCGGCCGAAGGCTTTGCTATGCACCATCAAGCAGCGGGTAGAGGGGATGGCAAACCAGCCCATGTTCAACTCAGGGTCAGGCTCGCAGGCACCGAGGAACTTCCATTCGCCACCCTTACCCTCTGGGTTGGCAACCCACACCTCAACCCAGGCGTGGTTGTCGTCGCAGTGTGCCCAACGAGGGGTATAGCACTGGCGGGCAGGGATGCCCACTGCCCTCAGGGCAGTGACAGCGAAAGTACTCTCCTCACCGCAGCGGCCCAGCGAGGTGCGCATAGTGGCCAATGGTGCCGAAGTGCGCGCATCGGCAGCACGGTAAGCCACATACTCGTGGCACCAGTGGTTGACCTCCAGAGCTGCTTTGTCCATGGGAAGGTCTTTGACTCGGTCCTTCAGTTGGCGGAACATAAACTGACGCGCGGTGTCGAGGTTTTCATTGTTCACACGGTATACCAGCACAAAGTGGCGGAAAATGTCCTCAGGAACCTCTTTGCCCCAACTAAAGGTGTCGCGAGCAGCAAAGGCAGTACGCACCTGGTCGAGGAAGAACGGATAGCCGTAGTCGGCCAAATCGCTATAAGGCATGTAAGCATAAAGGAACTCCAATGCCTCACGGTAGCGATTGCTGAGCGTGTCCATGCCGCCAAAGAGCGCATCTGCCCTCCCTCGGGCGAGCTGCTGGCGCTGGAGAAAGTCGGCATGCACCTGATTGCGGTATTGTTTGTTGGTGATAAAATGGGGGTCGCGGTTACATCCTGCGAACACCAAAAGGGCGACCACAATGGTCAGGATTCTGTATTTCATTGATTAAGTAGTTATTTTTAATGCCTGTTGTCAGGCGGATGGTCTAATGCAAAGGACTGCGTTCTCAACTTCTTTACGACAAGGCTTTGAGTAGCGCTTTCACGGTATCAGTATCGGTTTCGATGGTGCCGTCAGATAAAGTATGCTTGCAGGAGCCGTGGAGTTCGGTAACTCCTGTTTCGCGTGCAATGCGGGCGGCATTCTTTGGAGTCACACCGGCTCCTGCCAGAATGACGATGCGGCCAGCTGCCTGCTGAACCAGTTGTCGAAGGGTGTCAATGCCCTCCTCGGCACTGGGTCGACAGCCCGAGGTGAGAATGCGGTGACAACCGCAACCGATGATTTTTTCCAATGCCTCCAACGGGTCTTCGGTCATCTCATCAAAAGCACGGTGAAAAGTAACCTCCATGGGGGCAGCCAGCTCGACCACATGCCGAGTTTTGGCCACGTCAATGCGGCCATCAGGGGTGAGGAATCCCACCACGACGGCATGGGCACCGGCTCTTTTGCACATCTCCACCTGCTCACAGATGAGGGCAAACTCGGCATCGCTATATGTGAAATTGCCCTCGCGGGGCCGCACCAGCACATGAGTGCGCAGTTGAAGTTGCTGAACGCAATAGGTTATATCTTCTGCCTGGGGGGTGGTACCGCCCACCTCCAGTCGGCTACACAATTCAATACGGTCGGCACCCCCTGCCTTGGCATGTTGGGCAGAGCGGCGCGAATTAGAACAAATCTCTACTTTCATACTTACTCTTATTCATCAAAGGAGTTGACTTCATTTTATCTTGGAAGAGGTTGTTGTCGAGAACAATCTTCTGCACCGTCTCGTCGAAGTCGTATTCCTTGTTGGGATGGATGCGCACCTCGATGGGCAAGTAGTAGATAGGCAGGCCAGCAATGGCCTCTTTGTCAGCCAATTGACGCAGGCGGACAGCATCTTTTTCGGTGGTGAGAATGATGCGGCGGTCGCCCTTGACCTGTAGCTCGAATACCTTGCGGATATGCTTGAGGTCCGACACGGTATAGCGGTGATGATCGGAATACTTGAGCAATGTGGCGGGACACTGACTTGACACATATTGCAGTAAAGGATCAGGATTTGAGATGCCTGTCAACACCAAAACACCGTCAAGAGT
This sequence comes from Bacteroidales bacterium, assembly GCA_016280915.1. Lineage (GTDB taxonomy): Bacteria > Bacteroidota > Bacteroidia > Bacteroidales > P3 > Colimorpha. The sequence continues at coordinate 886 of JAEEHQ010000109.1, read as the reverse complement.
ATTGAGGGGCAGCGGATGACCTCCCATCAGGGGCAATGGTTCCATGTAGTATATGCTGCTGAAGAAGACCTTCTGATAGGGCTCCAAATCGAGTCGGGTGATGATATTATGGCGTTCGATGGGGTTGAGGACCTGAGGGGCCTTGGTCACCACCACAATATTGGCGCGGAAGCGTGCCCTGCGAGACTCACGTAGGTTGCCGAAGGGAAGTATGCGGTCTTGAAAATAGGGGTTGCCATACTCAGTAAGAAGAATATTGATGGTGGGTTTGATATATCGGTGCTGATAGGCATCATCCAGAATCACCAGCTGGGGTGGGTTTTCACGTTTCAGCAAGTGTTCCACCCCCTCCAAGCGTTTCTCGCATACAGCCACCGTGACATTGGGAAATTTGCGTGCAATCATGGCCGGCTCGTCGCCCAACCGATCAACGCTGTGGTCGCCTTCGTCGACGACATAGCCGCGCGACTTGCGACGATAGCCACGGCTGAGCATGGCCGTATTGCATTGGTCAGCCAGCAGCCGAAGCAGATATTCCACATGAGGAGTCTTGCCGGCACCACCTGCACGGAGGTTGCCCACGCCAATAGTGGTCACCGGTAGTGTTTCCTGATGCTTGAGACCTATGTTGAACAAAAGATTACGAAACCAAACACCAACTGCATACCACATAGTAAGGGGAAGCAGGCACCAAGAGATAATTCTGCGGAACATCATATAAACTAATCTTAAATGTTTTGTAAAGTCCTCTATTCTCAACACTTTTCTTCGCTGCAAAGATACTAAAAAAAAATGACCTAATGAGAAAAAAAACAAATTAGTGCAAAAAAAAGCACTTATCTGAAAATAATTCGTATTTTTGCAGTTGGGTAAAAAAGACCACACG
>JAEEHQ010000017.1 GCA_016280915.1 Bacteroidales bacterium | reverse complement strand
CCTCCGCCGCCTATACGAGAAGATGTGGGAAAGTGACTCCGAGTGGATAGTGGGCCTCGTATCGATCCTTTCCATCGTCGCCTTCTTCGCCCTCATCATCGTTGCCATCTTGGGTGCCTGGGATTTTTCTGAAACCGTGCTCCCCCTCTCCATCCCCGCCCTTGCGCCGTTCGTCTGCTTCGCCGCTGTCGGTCTGATTCTTGCCCTGCTCAATGTGACGTTCAAAAAATGGAACTTCTGGGGACGTTTCGTCTACAGCACCATCGCCACAGCCATTGTGACGGGGCTGCTGATGGTCGCCGTTTTTTCCACCAACCGCCTCATACCCGCCGCCGACCCCGTCGTGGGGCAAGGCGTAGTCACTCGGCATATTGAGAACAAAGGCTCTAACAGCTACTACATCGACGTCACCGCCCCCGTCAAAGGCACCATCTACTTCCGCATGCATGGCGACGGCCACCTTCGCATCGGCGACACCGTCAGCCTCACCCTCCGTCGCGGCATATTCGGCATGTACCATACCCAATCGGTAAAAGGAGCCAATTCTTAATTCTGCTCTCCAAACGAAAAACTTCTGCGCCATATCGCAAAAAAAGCGTACCTTTGCATCCTCTAACAAACAATAACCGACATGGGACAAATGATACGCATACGCGAAATGGAGCAACGCCTCACGGCCTCCCTCGAAACCGTCCGCCAAATGGAAGAAGCCCTCGACCGCTACGAGGCGGCACAAGCCGACATCACCATCCTTGCCGCCTACCTCAACAGCGACGAAAGGCACCAAGACCTCGCTGACGACGAGCGCGGTGTCCTGCCTCCCAACCTCAAGCGCGGCGTGCTCAGCGAAGACGGAATCTGGAACCTCCTCGAGGACAACACCCACCTTGCCCAGCGAATGCGGACCCTTGCCAACCAGTTGTTGCCAACCCGCGAATAACCCTTTCTGACAAAAAAGCCCTTTATCCAATGAAACACCTCCTTCCTCTCCTGTTGCTACTCATTGCCATCCCGTCGGCCAACAGCCAGGAGCAACCCGCCGAAAGCTGTCCCCTCACCCTCACCGGCTACGGCTTTTACGACACCCACTACGCCACAGGCGACAACGGGGGCGGCGCCCTGATACTCGACTGGCAGGTAGCCCCTGCTTTCAAGCTCGGCATTGGCGCCGAATATGCCAGCAGCAACCGCATCTCCGCCCGTCTCACCGGTCAGGCCACCCTCCTCACCACCGTCAATCGGCAACGCCTCACGTTGGAGAACAGCTATCTCTGGCGCCACTTTCCATCACTCAACCTGCAAGAATTCACCGGTGCCCTACAGCTGGGATGGTATGCCCGCCACATCAACCTCCACCTCGGCCTTTGCAACCGCTACATGGCCGAGCTGATCCAACGCAGCCATGGCGGCATGGGCACCGTCTTTGAACCCATGAACGTCATGTTTGCTGCCGAAGGCTGGTGGAACAACCACCTCACTCCGCAACAATGGAACATAGGCCTACGTTGGAGCAACTACAGCGACTTTATCATCGAGCGAGTAGCCAACTGGTTCTTCAGCGCCAAAGCCCTGTATCGGCTGCCTGACAACACACAACTCTACGCCGAAGTGGGCATCCACCCTGTCGGCTCGCTCAACCTCACCGCCTCTTACGACGGCTGGTTTCTCCATTTAGGAGCAATAAAAACACTTGGCTCTAATTTTGTAACGGACTGATTATTTACAACCTCGAAGAGGTTGAATATTAATAACACCGTACAAGCGTAGCGTAGTGCGGTGATAGAACAAAAAAAACATAAGATGAAAACACCATACCTCCTCATTCTTGCCGCCGCGCTGGCACTCACCTCTTGCAACCGTCTCGACGTAGCCGGCATGTTCTACTCCAGCGGCTCCCACACCGAAGACCGCGTGGCCCAATGGCTCGAATGGAACGACCAGCATCCAGCCGTTGTCATCGCCGACGCCCCCGACCAATACAACATCTACGTCTGCTCCGACATCCACATAGAAGGCGACCTCAGCCGCGTAGAACGATTCTTGCAACATGAGTATGCCGACCCCGACGGCCTGTTCAGTATCATCAATGGCGACCTCTCCAACGAGAGCGGACCTAAGCCCTACCGCCTGCTCGACAGTCTTTTCCATTTATCCTCTGCCACAGACACCTGCTTCGTCACCATTGGCAACCACGACATCTACTTCGACTGCCAACAACATTTCCAGCAATACTTCCACACATCCACCTACACCGTCACTGTGCAGACCGTTAGTGGAGCCAAAGACCTCTTCATCTTCCTCGACAGCGGCAATGCCACTCATGGGAAACGGCAATTGCAATGGCTGCGTGAAGTGCTTCAGCACCGCCACGACTACCGCCACGTAGTGGTCAGCACCCACACCTGCCTCTTCCGCACCAGTTATAACTACAGCACCACCCCGGCCGCCAACCTGCCCGAAGAGGAATACTACGAGCTCATCGACCTCATGAGCCGCCACCATGTCAGCCTTTTCCTCATGGGCCATTTCCATCACCAAGAGCAGCACCTGCTGGGCAACACCCCCTACGTCATGACCGACAACCTCAACGAAGCGGAAGACACACCCTCCTATCTCATCGTCACCTGCGCCAACCAGCTCTCCTATCGCTACGCCAACCTATAAACGTCCAACCGTTATGTTCCTAGTCGTCACTCAAGGCGAGAGCAGAGCAAGTTTGTTTGTTATGTCGAGCCAAAGTGCCCTCACCGAACATGAAGAAAAGCCAATAGGGCACAAGGGGCACCCCCAAGGGGGCCCCTCGTTTTTCTGAAAAAAACAAAATGGTTGACGAGTAATCAATTCCTTACTGAAGCTCAAGCCGTCATTTACCGGCAGCAATATATTTCTTCAGTGCTTTGACATAGCTGCGGAAAGCCTCTGTCCCTTCATGAGTTATATGGCAGGTGGTACGTGGCATTTTGCCTTTAAAGCCTTTCTCGACAGCAATGTACCCAACTTCGGCCAGCTTGTCTATCTGCACGCTCAAGTTGCCCGAGGTGGCACCCGTTTGCTCCTTGAGGTAGTTGAAGTCGGTCTCGTCAACGCCGGCTAAAATTGACATGATGGCCAGCCGCAGCTCAGAGTGCAGTAGTGGATCTAATTTCGGTAGCATGGCTTATTTGTATTGATGTTTGATAATCAAACCCGTAGCCACCAGCACCAAACCAGCGAAGGTAAAGATGAACATCTGTTCTTCATTGGCTCTGGTTATGTAATAGATGGCCAAGCCACCAATGCCGGTCACAAACCCTGCAATCTTGATAACCCAGCTTTTGAGGGCCACTCCACAGATGCTTTCCGCCAACCCAAATAAAAGGACGATTTCTGCTGTGAGACTTCCAAGCGCCACCAAGGTGCTTATGATTCTACCAAGACCGTCGGCGCCTTCATTCAATTGACCATAAATGAGCGTAAAGGCCGCCACAGCGCAAGCGAAGATGCCAAAGGTCGACCAAATGCCGCCAGTAATACGGCTCACATCGTTGCTCACCTTCCCCTCTTGCTTTTTGTCCAGTCCAAGCCGTGCCGCCAAGAATCCTATCACGGGCATGGCAAACCACAGGCAGTTCCATGTTGCATTGTCTGTGTATTTCCATAGGAAGTAGACTATCAGAGAGAAAACCATAAGCAAAATGCCCCACAGCATGTAATACTTCCCGCTTCGGCGCGTAATCTCTTTGCGATTGCTGTTAAGTGTCTCGGTAATGAGCGACAGGCTTTCTTCAGCCGTCATTTCTTTGTTCTGTTCCATTTGATTAAATGTTTATTTAGTTTACACGTTGTTTTTCTTGTGATGTCTTTTAGGGTTGCGCAACTATCAAGAATCACGATGCAAAGATAAACAACTTTATAAAATAAACAAGATTATCTTGTAAAATTTTCTCTAAGTATCAGATATTAAGGACTATATTTTTATAAATAATCGCCAATGGTGCCGAATTTTTGAAAAAAAATTGGGCAAAAAGACGAAATAAAGACGGCTGCCAAGGTCGTTAGTACTTGCCACCCCATGGGGTGCACCTTAGGCTTGTCTATGTCAAAGGCGAAGACCGTAGCCGCCTTCAGCACCAGAAGGTATATCAGAGTGAGCTTTACCAATATATCCTTATCTTTCCCTGCGCTCTATCACCTGTTTCAGCCGGTAGCGGTCGCCCGTGGCAGGTCCGATGGCATCAATAAACTGCTGGTCGTAGCCAGGGGTGGCATAGCGGCCGCGCACAAACTGGCCGTTTTCGGTGGGGTGGGCCACCTGGTCGTTATACTTTACGATAAGCAGCTTTGCCAGTCGGTCCCAACGCTTCATCATACGGTCGGCATATGCGATGCTCTTGTTGTTGAGGTAGCTCATGCGGTCGGCAGGAGTGAGGTCTTGAATGGCCTGAAGCACGCTGTCTTGGTCGGCAAAGTAGTAGTCCTCCAGCTCGCGTTGCGCATCTCGCAGGTCGCCAATCATCATCGAATAACGCGGATAAACCATATTGGCCACCCAATTGTTCATCCAGAACGCCGACTCAAAAGAAAACTCACGACGAGGATTGTTCTCAGGGCGGAAACAGTCGGGCACCTGACGGATGCAGCAGTAAAGTGGCACATAGGCCACCATGTTGGCATCGTCGCAGTTGAACCAAGTAACGCCACCCACATCATTGGGCAACCAAGAACGCATCTGGCACGTCATGGTGAATCCCGACTGCTGCGTGGCGATGGGGCGCTCGCGGAAAAAGTCAGTACCATCGCTTGCCTTGAAATGCATGGGCAGCGGACGGATGGGCATTCCCCAAGGACCCGCTGTCATGTCGGCAGTCATGTCCAGCGGTGTTCCCTCAAAATGGTCGCGCATATCCTGTTGGAGGTCGCGCAACGTGAGGGGCTGGTCGGGCTTAACCCAAAGAGGTAGATGGTCGTACTGAGAAAAATCGCCATTGAGGTAGGGCAAGTACTTGTCCATCATGTCATGGGAAGTATGGTGGCGGAAGAAACTCCACACGCGGGCATCGGCATAGCGCACATTCTCAAAATCGATGGGACAGTAGGCATCGCGGAAAGAAAACTCCTCGTCCTTGCCATTGAAAAAACCTTTCTCTCGGGCAAAAGAGATTACATCCTCGGCATAGAGACATTCCACCTCGGGTCGATGCAGATGCTTGAAACTGCCACTACTGAGACTCCTATAGCTGCGCTTCCGCTCCAACGGGAACTGGCGGATGCGACTAAGATTGGCGTGGGCACAGATACAATCGTCTGGAACCCTTAGTGCCACCCACACGGCGCCTTTCCTCTCGGGCCCTTTGCCTATGATTTCCATAATCCAGGCCTCATCGGGGTCGCACACCGTGATACTCTCGCCGCTGCTGTTATAGCCATATTCAGCCACCAGCTCCGCCATACACCTAATGGCATCGCGGGCATTAGCCGAACGCTGGAGTGCCAGCCTCATGAGACTGAAATAGTCGAGCAACCCGTCGTTGTTGACCAGCTCCAGACGGCCATCGAAGGTAGTTTCTACAATCGTCACCTGCTTCTCATTCATCAGTCCCACCACTTGATAGGTATACTCCACCTGGTCCACAAAGCGGCCTTGGTGGTGAGGACCCCACCCGTGGATAGCAATTTTCTCTCCTGCCTCGTGGCGACCACCAGAAGTATAGAAAAGTGAACCCGAAAAACCAAATCCGTCGCAATTGTAAGTACACATCACGCTACCGTCCTTAGAGGCTTTCTTGCCCACAATCAAGTTGGTGCAAGCCAACAGCGGTTCCATCCCCAACGATAAGAAGAATACTATATAAAATATCTTTTTCATAAAACTATATTATTGATTCGTGCTTTTATGCAAAGTAATAAGCGTAATTTCAGAAGGGCAGTTGACGCGGAATGGAACCGTGCAGCCAATTCCGGCAGTTACATAGAGCGTCTGACTTCCCACATCATAGCGGCCTGCTGACTGACGGAACATCCAGGAGGCTGGTGTCCAGCCCAAGATCTTAAACTGTGCAGCATGGGTGTGTCCACTCAAGGTGAGGGCAATATCGGTCTTGCCCACCACCTCGGCAGCCCAGTGGCTGGGGTCGTGGCTGAGCAGAATGCGCAAGCCCTTGGTGCCAGCCATCGCCTTGGCTAGGTCGCCATGGTCGACGGTGTTAAAGCCCTGCCCCGCACCGTGGGTATTGTCCACACCAATGAGGGTAATGCTGTCAGCGCCACGGTGTATGACGCAATGCTCGTTGCGTAGCAACTGCCAGCCGAGGGTTTGTCGCTCATACCCAATCAGCCTTTCCACCTCCTCTTGCCGCCTTTGGGGATGGTCCCGAAAACTATAGATGAAAAAATCGTGGTTGCCCAAAATACTCATCACTCCATCTTTGGCGTGCAGAGACTTCAGAATCTGGGTGTAGGGCATAGCCTCGTCGACACTCAACGACACCAAATCGCCCGTAAAGCAAATCAAATCAGGTTTCAATTCATTAATGCTGTCAACCACACGTTGTAGCTGCTCAGGCCTATCGTCGTAGGTGCCCAGATGCAGGTCGCTGATATGCACAATCCGATAGCCTTCGAAAGCCGTAGGAATGTTCTCTCGCTCTATTTCCACACAAACAGTCTTCTGTTGCCAACGGCCAAAAAAATAGCCATAAGCCAGCACCACCCATGTCAGCAGCACCAACGCCAACGCCGTCCAGCCAAAAGGAGCATATGGCAGGGCGTAATGGAAGAACTTGCCTACTAACCAACCCAGCAGCCAAAGCAAATGAGGTACCAAAGCCAGCACAATGCTGAAAAAAGCCAATATAAACCAAATCATTCTTAACATATCATCTCCGGTTTTTTTATTCTTGTCGGGCTCGGCTGCGGTTGACGACCGCCACGCCAACAAACACCAGCACCGCCGCCAACACCTTCATCCAGGTGAGGCGGTCCATCCCCAACCAGACCCCTACCACACAGGCAATAATAGGCTGCAAGTAGTTGTACATGCTCACCAAGGTGGGACGGATGCGCTGCTGTCCGATGGGTATGAGGAAATAAGCCACAAAGGTGGCAAAGAATATCAAGTATGCCACCTCCCACCACACCTTTTCAGGAATAGCAGCATAGTCGAGGCCCACCACCCCTTTGAAGGAAAAAGGCAGGATAATAACTAAGGCGAAAAGGAACATCCATTTCATCAGCGTGACCACATGATAGCGCTGGATGATGGGACGGCAAATGCCCAGATAAAGGGCAAAACAGAGCGCATTAAGTACCACCAAGGCAATGCCTGTCGGACTCGAATGGGCCACCCCTCCGGTGTGGTTCGATTGCAATATCAGCCACACCACGCCCACAAAGCTCAGCGCCACGCCTCCGGCTTTCTGCCAGGTGATAGGCTCTTTCAGAAATATGGCAGCCACAAACATGGTCATGATAGGTGTGATAGAATTGACTACCGAGAGGTCAATAGGAGCCGTCATGGCAATAGCATAAAGGAAAGTCAACTGCGGCATCACCAACCCTATCACCGAGGCACCCAACATGCCCAAGAGGTCCTTCCACGGCACCCGTTCCTTCTTGGTGAAGAGACTGAGCAGCCAAAACAACGCCCCGGCACAAAGGGCGCGATAGGTGAACAGAACCACAGGCGAAAGCTCTCCGTGGTTGGCAATATCCTTGCAAAAAATGATGTTGAGCCCAAAGATGGCATAGGCCCCAAAACAGGCCAGATGGCCGATAAGTTGACGATGTTTCAAGTTGCGTAGTGTTTTATGGGTTCGGCTCTATCGAGTCCCTTCCCCTTGATAGATAGTGTCCCTAAACAGCCCCACACGGCTAATCACCGGACAAGCACGGCAGCCCGTAAAACGGATGCGTACTTCTTTGGTGGTATAGGTGTCGGTGAGAAGAATACGTTTATAACCAATAGTTGTAGGGGTTGCAATCGTTACCCATTTCCCCTTTTGCAGTACCTGCACCTCATAGTTCTCCACACGCTGCCCCAATGGGATATACTCCTGTAGCATCACACGGTTGAAGCTGACCTGCTTATCGAAGGCCAGCGTCAGGGTGGGGTGTAAGCACCCGTTGTCTACTGCCCAATAGCGGTGGTAGTTGGTATCGATGACGTTGGCAGCTCGGTAGGTCCACAGTCCCTCACCGCGTACGTTAGAGGCATAGACGTGTGCCTGCTTGGCCAAGTCGTTGCCAAAGATGGCATCCAAAGCAGCTCGCAACCCCATCACCCTTGCCGAGTCTTCGGCGTCAATCAGACCACGACGGTCGGGCGGCACATTCAGCAATAGCACGCTGTTGCGTCCCACGCTGGTGTAATAGATGCCCAACAGTTCCTGTACCGTCTTGGGGTGCTCGCCGCTGTGGTGGAACCAGCCAGGACGTATCGACACATCCACTTCGGCAGGCATATAGTATTTTCCGTCGCGCTCTCCCTGGTTGAGCACCTCCAGAGACGGAGCTAACGCACCGGGTTGGAAGCCGTCTGTATTCAAGCGCGACCAACAGGTCTCGCCACACACACCTTGCTCATTGCCCACCCAGTGGCAACCAGGACCTACATCGCTGAAGATAACTGCCTGGGGCTGCAGCCTTGCCACGGTGTGGTTGAAGAGTCCCCAGTCATATTCTTGTTTCTTGCCGCGAGGCCCTTCACCATTGGCACCATCAAACCATTGCTCAAATACCTCACCGTAGCGCGTTAGCGCATGTTCCAAAGTGCGGCGGAAAGTCTCGTTATACCAAGGCGTTCCATAAGTGGGGTCATGGCGGTCCCATGGCGAGATATACACGCCAAACTTCACTCCGCCCCTGCTGCAAGCTTGTGAAAGCTCTAACAACACGTCGCCCTCTCCATTGCGCCAACCGCTCTCGCGCACAGTATGGCTGCTGGCGGGGTTAGGCCAAAGGCAGAAGCCGTCGTGGTGCTTGGCAGTAATAATAATGCCCCTGAAGCCACCCCCTCGTGCCACAGCGACCCATTGGTCGCAATCCAGCTGAGACGGGTTGAACAGGTCTGCTGACTCGTTGCCGCCACCCCATTCCCTACCAGAAAAAGTGTTTGGACCGAAATGGCAGAACATATTCATCTCCATCCGCTGCCAGCGGACCTGTGCCTCGGTGGGACAAGGCCCATAAGGCTCCGGTGGCCTGCGTTGGGCAACGGCAACCACGCTTAGCAGCAACTCCATCAACAAAACCACAAATCGCAATCTATACATTTTTCTATATGTTATTTAGGTGGGTTCTATAAATTGCTTTCAATCGATTTTGTTCTTATTTCGAGCAGATTTCCGTGCGGAAGGAGGGAGCAATGCGGTGCATTGTAACCGACTGACAATCGGAAAGATGCCGAAATAAGGGCAAAAGCGCT
>JAEEHQ010000016.1 GCA_016280915.1 Bacteroidales bacterium | reverse complement strand
GTTGAGATACAAATACGCTCAGATGGGTACCTCGTAGGGGAAAAAGCATCATAAAGTGGGGTCATCGGAGGGTTTTGGAGTCCATTTGGGGTGGGATTTTGGACGACTATTGTCACTCGTCGGACGTTGGGAGTTAGAACGTCGTGTTCCTAACCGTATCGTATTTCATTGTTTTATTGCTTTTTAGGAGAATAATAAGATTCTTTTTTTTGCCTTTTTGTGACAGTTACAGTTGTGACAGTTGATTTTTAGAGGGGTATGTTTTTTCAATTTTCTTATATATATTATTAATTATTAATTAGTTATATATTATAAGAGGCGTTTTTGATACCCCTTATTTTTAACTGTCACAACTGTTACTGTCACACCGGTTGGTATGCCTACGCTCTTCTCTTGCTTGACCAGGGTAAGATTACCCCCTTGGGCGTTCTCCTCTACAAGGCCTGTGAGCGCCCAGAGGAGTTCGTTGCTAATTCGTGGTAATTTACGTTCCCTTTCCCTATGAGGCTCGTGAGAGCCAAGAGGATTTCGTTGCCACTCGACGAGTTTCTGCAGTTCCTCATCGTCGTGCTTGCTAAATTTGCGGCAGATGGACTCTACAAGATTGGTCAATTGGCCCTTGTTACCCCCCAGAATCGGCCACCAAGTTGGCCATCATGCCGCCTGGTTCCTTCCAACTGAGGTCGGGGTACTGAAATTCTGTGCCGCTGATATGCGCGCCAAGGGAGGGGAAAAGCATCGGAACTAAGGACTCGTGCATGTCTTTTGAGGCCTGGGAGAGGAGTAAACGGATACATTCTGTCCCTTTGCCGAGTGTCGGCATCTTGGGAGCGGTCTTATTGTTAATACCGTATTTCATTGTGTTTTTGCTTTTTAGGAGAAGAATGAAACATAAATTTTAACATTATCTTCCAAAAGACAGTTTGGACAATTCGTTTTTTGGGTATTCCCACTTCTCTAATTATATATATAATTAATTATATATTAAATATTTATATATAATATAAAGGGGATTTGGCATGCCATTTTTTAATTGGAAGAACTGTCTATTGGAAGAACGGGTCATCTTACTTGCCCTACTTCCCTACAAGGCTTGTGTGCGCCCAGAGGACTTCGTTGCCGACGGCGGTGTCTGGTGGTGCCTGAGTTAGGGCAGCACCTCTCTCAGCTGCATACGGAAGTGATAATGTCAGGGACATGTGGTCATACACCCAGTAACCCCACTTATGGCAACCCAGTTAAGAATGATAAAACAAAGCAGATTACAAATCTTGATAATAATAAGTGTCAGATTGCAAATCTGACACAACAAACCACGACGGGAACATCCACCGCGACAGACTCCTTTTACGGAATTATAATGAATGACACTATCCAAATATTTTCGCAATAGTGTATCATAAGTTAAGCATAGATATAGTTTCATGACAAATAGTTTTGACTGATTAAGAAAAAAAGTGTATTTTTGCAGCGTGAAAACGGAATGATAAATAATAATAAAAACAGAACAGTATAGAATCAAAGAAATAGTATATTAGAAAAAATATATAGATAAACGAGCTGAAAGCTCTTATTCTCATCGGATTGAAATCGCCAAATTTTATACAGGTTGAGAATAAGCTGCCAGAAAGTTCACGCATGGCGTGGACTGTTTTGCGTGCTTATATACCTGTAAGGCTTTGGCGAGCCACAATCCGAATATAAGCGACAAACGTGAAGCGGTTCCGCCTTTTTTGTTTGCCCGAGTTCATGGAGCTAAGCAGCTACAAAAAAATGACTCAAGTGGCAAAAAGCCTATTCAATAATACTGTGAAACCGTTGATGTCGTCAGTCGACATCAATGAGGATTATATCCAACAATTAACCCCGAATCTGCTGAATATCCTTCTTCGTGATCATTCTTCAAAGTATTACGCAGAACAAAAGAGTGGACATGAGGAAGATCCTGATTTTTTCCGCATAATCTGGGCCACACACGATTATCGCGAAAGAGGTGAGTCTTACTACTTCGAGCGACAGATTACTCCCGAACTGATTACGGGAGAGAATAATCGTGTCATTATGCCCCGTGTGGTAAAAAACCGAACAATGCAGGCTGCTCGTGTACGCCAGATGGCCGAAGTCTTTACTCCTGCTTGGGTATGCAATATGCAGAACAATCTAATTGACGAGGCCTGGTTTGGACGTAGAGATGTTTTCAATATAGAGCGGACAGACCATACTTGGGAGGCCCGCAAGGACAAAATTGAATTTCCCGAAGGCAAAACTTGGCGCGACTATATTCACGACCCACGGTTGGAAATTACTTGTGGCGAGGCTCCTTACCTAACTAGTCGCTATGATGCTACCACGGGGATGCCTATACCCGTTGCACAGCGTATTGGACTACTCGACCGCAAACTTCGTGTCGTTTCCGAAAATACGGATACTAGCAAAGAGTGGATTGTATGGGCCAAGTTTGCGCTAAAAAGCATCTATGGCTACGAGTGGCAGGGTGACAATCTTCTACTGGCACGCGAGAACTTACTCTTCGATTTCTTCGATTATTATGTAGACAAGTTTGGCAAGGAACCTTTGAACGGTTCGCTCGAGCATGCGGCCTACATCATAAGTTGGAATCTCTGGCAAATGGATGGACTCAAATACACCATTCCAGTCTCAAACATTGATGATTCGCTGTTAGAAAAGTATCAGCAGGAAGAACGGAGACGGCGCAAAGAGGCTAGCCTCGGACAATACAACCTCTTTAGTGGGGCGGTTGAAGAGCAGGATGATAACCTCTTCGAAAAGCAGATACCTTTCAGCGTGATACGCAACTGGAAAAAGAATGGCGAAGACGCAATAGAGAAATTTGTGAAATCAATCATACAATAAACATGGCAATAAACGAGGCTCCATTCAAACTAAAGCTTGTATATGTGTTTCGCATCAATGACGAAGCACATCGTGGATGCCTGAAAGTGGGCGACACTTACCTTAGTGAAGATTCTTCAGACCCAATGCAACTTGTTCCTAACAGCAAACCGCTGAACAAGGCAGCACGTGAACGTATTGACCAATATACAGCAACGGCTGGAATCGCCTACGAACTGCTTTATACAGAATTGAACTTCTGTCTGCGTAGCGGTTACATCTTTTCTTTCAACGACGGGGAGGTGCACTCTGTGCTGAAACGGTCAGGTGTTAAAGTCAAGATCTTTAAAACAGAGGGCGGCACTAAATCTAAAGAATGGTTCCTCACCGACCTGGAAACGGTCAAACGTGCCATTAAGGCTGCTAAAGAAGGTAGGTGTTCACTATATGCAAACGAGATGACGACAGGTTTCAGTCCTATCCAATTCCGTGATGAGCAACGTGATGCCATAGAAAAGACCATACGCCGTTTTCGCACCAACAACCAGTATCTATGGAACGCCAAGATGCGTTTCGGCAAGACGCTCTGCGCACTCGAAGTGGTGAAACGTATGGATTTCCGTCGCACCCTTATACTTACCCATCGGCCTGTAGTAAACGATGGATGGTTCGACGATTTCCAAAAGATATTCTATGATAGCGACCATTTCCAGTATGGTTCAAAAAATGGCAAAGGAGAGACATTCGAGAGTCTTGAACGACAATTCCAAAAGCGTAGACAACATTATGTATACTTTGCATCGATGCAGGATCTGCGGGGCAGCGAACTTGTGGGTGGCAACTATGACAAAAATGACGCGATTTTCTCCACAGAGTGGGATCTGCTGGTAGTTGACGAAGCACACGAGGGTACACAAACCAGCTTAGGGAAGGCAGTAGTCGCAGCTCTCTTCCACGATAACACCAAGAAACTGGACCTCTCAGGAACTCCTTTTAGCTTGCTCGATGAATACAATGATGCCGACATCTTTACTTGGGACTATGTGATGGAACAGCGAGCTAAGCAAGAATGGGAACAAACCCATGACGGTGATACTAACCCCTATGCAGGCCTTCCGCGACTGAACATATATACCTATGACCTCAGTTTAGAACTGAAGCACTATCAGGATGGTGACCATGCTTTTAATTTCTCCGAGTTTTTCCGTGTAGAAGGAAAAGGTAGCGACGAGCATTTCCGTCACGACGAGGATGTTAACCGTTTTCTGAACTTGCTCACTAGTGCCAAGGATTATCCGTTCAGTAGGCAGGAGTGGCGTGGCTATTTTCGTCATTCGCTATGGACGCTGCCAAGCGTAGCAGCGGCGCGGTGTATGAGTATTAAATTACGGAACCATCCCATTCTCGGCAAATTCCAAGTTGTTAATGTTGCGGGCGACGGGGACAGCGATGCTGATTACGAAAGCAACAATGCCCTGGAACAGGTGCGCGAGGCTATAGGAGATCGGCCTGAAGAGACAATGACTATCACCCTCACACGTGGCCGACTCACCACGGGTGTAACTGTCAAGGCCTGGACCGCTGTATTTATGCTCCATGGCTCATACAGTACGAGTGCCAGTAGCTATATGCAAACCATCTTCCGTGCACAGACACCTGCCATTATCGGTGGTCGCCAAAAGCGTGAATGCTATGTTTTCGACTTCGCACCCGACCGTACGCTGAAGGTGTTAGCAGAGACAGCAAAGATTTCTTCAAAGGCAGGACGTACATCCGAGAGTGATCGTCAGTTGCTCGGTGAGTTCCTTAATTTCTGTCCCGTCATTTCGTTCGAGGGGTCGAAGATGCACGCGATCGACACGCCGCACATGATGCAACAATTAAAGCGAGTCTATGTGGAACGCGTTGTAAGCAACGGCTTCGAGGACAAATACCTTTATAATGACCAATTGATGAAACTTGATCAGTTTGAACTTGAGAAGTTCTCACACCTGCGAGGCATCATAGGTCAAACAAAGGCCATGAAGCGTTCCAATGAGGTGGATGTTAACAATCAGGGTTTCACCGATGAGGAATACGAAAAATTAGAATGCATAAAGAAAAAGAAAAGACAAAACAATCACGCACTCACTCCAGAGGAAGCCGACTTGCTGGTGCAGGAGGAAAAGAAGAAGAAACAGCGCAATATTGCCATCAACATTCTCCGGGGCATATCTATCCGTATGCCAATGCTGCTATACGGAGCCAACATCGAGGATGAAGATAAGGAGATTACCATAGACAACTTCACTTCGCTAGTAGATGATATCTCGTGGGACGAGTTTATGCCCCGAGGCGTTACTAAGGAATTGTTCGACGATTTCAAACGGTACTATGACCCCGACATTTTTGCCGCTTCAGGCAAGCGTATCCGCGAACAGGCCCGTTATGCTGACAGCCTTGACATAGAAGCTCGCATCGACCAGATTGCCACCATATTCGGTACTTTCCGCAACCCAGACAAAGAAACCGTACTCACCCCGTGGCGTGTGGTGAATATGCAACTTGGCGACACTCTCGGTGGTTGGGTATTCTATGATGGAGAATACAAGGAACGGCAGATGATGCCGCGTGAGGTACGTTACTCTGATGTCACCGATAGCGTATTTAGGCCTGATACCAAGATTCTGGAGATAAACAGTAAGAGTGGACTCTACCCACTTTACATGGCTTACAGCATATATCGCAACCGCATCGAAGCTGAGCGATTAGACTGGATGACAACGGAGGCCGACGACGAGTCTCGCCTGAAACATCATCAACGTGTGTGGGACGAGGTGTTGCGGCAGAACATTTTTATCGTTTGCAAGACACCTATGGCGCGTTACATCACCATCCGTACACTCGCTGGCTTTCGCCCCAATGTTAAAGTCAACGCACATGCTTTCGATGACCTTATAATGCAGATACAACATAAAAACGGTCAGCTCATCACAAAGTTGTCATCACCTTACTTTTGGAAATATAATTCAGACGAACTTATGAAATTTAATGCTATAGTAGGCAATCCGCCGTATCAGTTGATGGGCGGTTCTGGCGGTACAAACGATGCTCCCATATATCAGTTTTTTTGCGATACGGCAATACGTCTTAAGCCGAATTTTATCAGTCTTATCACTCCTGGCCGATGGTTTTCAGGAGGTAGAGACTCCCTCCTTGGCGACTTTAGAAAGCGGATGCTTACAAGTGGTCATGTGAAAAAGTTGTTTGCATTTGCTGATAGTCATAGTGTTTTTCCTACAGTTGAAATAAAGGGAGGTGTAAGTTATTTCTTAATAGAAGAGAAATATAAGGGATTTTGCAATTACTCATTGATGGCAAATGGCGAAGTAAGAACTTCCCAAATCGACTTGAATGCATTTGACATCTTGATTCGTGATCCCAATCTCAATACTATTGTTCAGAAAGTAGATGCTATACGAAAAGCAAATGGTCAGAAATGTGTTGATTCTATTATGTCGGCTGATACACCTTTTGGAATTCCTACTAATCCGGGAAAGAGTATAAAGACTCCTTTTGAAATGTTTTCAACAAAAAACAAGAACCACGATATTCTGGTCTATTATCTTGAAGAAAATCAACGAAAAACAGCTTTCTGTAGGAGAACAGACATTAAAAAAAATGCCCAAGATATTGATAAGTACAAGGTGTTTGTTCCTAAGGCAGGTGGTAGTGGTAATGATCCTATTGTTTTGGGTAACCCCATTGTGTCTAAAGGGAAATCCGTTTGCTCTCAGACTTTTATCTATGCAGCGTTTGAAACTTATGAAGAATCTTTTAGTTTTGCAAAATATATTGCAACCCGTTTTTTAAGAGTGATTGTGTCATCTGTCAAAATAACCCAAGATGCATTAAGTGGAGCGTATCGTTTTGTTCCCCTTCAAGACCTCACCTCATCAAGTGATATTGACTGGTCGGCATCAATCGAGGATATTGACAGGCAGCTCTATCGGAAATACAACCTTTCCGACGAGGAAATAAATTATATAGAAAAAACAATTAAACCTATGGGCAATAATGTCATGATGATGGCCACAAATAATTAGCTACTCTTTAAACGCGACCAATATTTTATTATTGACAAAAAATAGATGTATCCTGTCGCGGTGGAAGTTCTCAGTTGCGGCTGATTTGAAATCAAGCGCAACAATCCACGACTGGTGTATCCGCTGCGACGGATACGTGTGAGCTCTATCATATTTCATCTATTTAGAATGTAAATATATGAATTTTCTGGAATATAATCCAAAAAATATATATAATTTTTGGATTATATTCCAGAAAATCGACCTTTTTGAGTTTCAGATGAGGCTGGCCATGAGGTCGTGTTCGAGGGCTTGGGTGATGCGGACGGTGTAGAAATGGCCGATGCGGAGGGGGGTAGGGGAGGAGATAAGCACTTCGTCGTCGATTTCGGGGCTGTCGTATTCGGTGCGGCCGATGTAGTAGTCGCCTTCGTGGCGGTCGATGAGGACACGGAAGGTGCGGCCTACACGGGCTTGGTTCTTCTCCATAGAGATGGCTTCCTGTATGGCCATGAGCTCACTCACACGCCGCTCCTTTTCTTCTTGAGGGATGGGGTCGCCCAGCTTCTCGGCAGGGGTTCCCTCTTCGGGCGAATAGGCAAAGCATCCCATCCGGTCAAAATGCGCCTCTTTTACGAATTGCTTCAGCTCTTCAAAGTCCTGCTCGGTTTCTCCCGGGTAGCCGACAATGAGCGTAGTGCGGATGCTGACATCGGGTAGTTTGTTACGAAACATCTGCAGGAGGTTGAGCGTTCCCTGGCGGTCAATGCCACGCTGCATAGAACCCAGGATACGGCTGTTGATGTGTTGGAGGGGTATGTCGATATAATTGCAGATGTTGTCGTAGCGTTTGATGACATCGATGGCATCGACAGGGAATGAGGTGGGGTAGGTGTAGTGGAGTCGAATCCATTGGGCACCACTCTCCGTGGCCAGTTTTTCCAGCAGGTCGCCTAAACGACGTTTCCCGTAGATGTCAAGGCCGTAATAGGTGGTGTCTTGTGAGATGATGATAAGCTCTTTCACACCACTTTTAACCAGTTCTTTGGCCTCCTCGACGATTTCTTCGATGGGGCGGGAGACGTGCCTGCCCCTGATGAGGGGGATGGCACAGTAGGAGCAGGAACGGTTGCAGCCTTCGGCAATCTTCAAGTAGGCATAGTGTCGAGGCGTGCTGATGGTACGTTCGGCTGTGAAGGGTTCGATAGAAGTGGCTTTTTTGCTGCTCAAATGCAGGGAATCCTTCACGATGGTCTCCCATTGGTGCACACCATACCAGCCATCCACCTCGGGCATTTCTTGCTGCAACTCTTGCCGATAGCGCTCCACCAGACAACCCACGGCAAACAGTTTCCGCTCTTTGTCGTCTTTGGTATGGCGGCGATTGTAGTTCTGCTTGTCTTGGATTTGCTCTAGAAGGGTGTTTATGGATTCCTCTTTGGCATCTCCGATGAAACCGCAGGTGTTGACGATGACCAGGTCACAGTCGTTTTGTTGGCGGTCGAAATAGACTTGGTGGTTTGCGGCAGCGAGGTGACCCGCGATGTTTTCAGAGTCGACGGTATTCTTGCTGCAACCTAGAGTGACGATGTTGACTTTCATTATTTCTGAGTGTCAAAAAGGCTGTCTACAAATTCGTCGGCATTGAATACCTGCAGGTCGGTCATTTTCTCGCCAAGGCCGATGTAGCGGACGGGGATTTGGAACTGGTCGCTGATGCCAATAATCACGCCGCCTTTGGCCGTGCCGTCAAGTTTGGTAAGGGCCAAGGCGTTGACATCGGTGGCTGCGGTGAATTGTTTGGCCTGCTCGATGGCATTCTGGCCGGTGCTGGCATCGAGTACCAGCAGCACCTCGTGGGGGGCATCGGGCATCAATTTCTGCATGACCTTGCGTATTTTGCCTAACTCGTTCATCAGGCCAACCTTGTTGTGGAGGCGTCCGGCCGTGTCGATCAGCACCACGTCCATGTCTTTGGAAATGGCCGATTGCAAGGTGTCGTATGCCACCGATGCGGGGTCTGCGTTCATGCCTTGCTGCACAATGGGCACGTCCACACGTTCGGCCCAAAGCTGTAGTTGCTCAACGGCTGCAGCTCGGAAGGTGTCGGCGGCACCGAGCATCACCTTCTTGCCGGCTTGTTTGTATTGGTAGGCAAGTTTGGCGATGGTGGTGGTCTTTCCCACGCCATTCACACCCACCACCAGCACCACATAGGGATGGTGGGGTAGGGGAGCGTCGAAATCTTCGGGGAACTTGCCATCATGTTTTTTCAGCAAGGCGGCAATCTCGGCCCGCAGGATGGAGTTCAGCTCAGAAGTGCTGATATATTTATCGCGTTTGATACGTTCTTCCAGCCTCTCGATGATTTTCAGGGTGGTCTCCACCCCTACATCGGAGGTGATGAGGGTTTCCTCGAGATTGTCAAGTACATTCTCATCGACGGTTGACTTTCCCAAAATAGCCTTTGACAGTTTCGAGAAGAAGCTTTCTTTGGTCTTGTTGAGACCTTGGTCAAGGGTCTCTTTCTTTTCTTTCTTACTAAATAGGCCCATGGTTCTTATATTTTAGTAGTAAACTTATTGTTGTTGCAATTACTTGATGCCCAGTTTTTCATTCATTACAGGACGAATCTCTTTGTTGAAGATTTTTTGGTATCTCTCCCAACTGTAGCGGGCATTGTCGCCGGATGCAAAATACCAGAGCGCCATGATAAAATCTTCGGGAGCATAGTAGCCCTGAATGACGGTGAGTTGCTGTTGGTTTGACTTGAAGATACCGAAGGAGGGGAATCCCATTCTCGCTCCCAGCACTTTCTTGGCAAAATTGTGGGTGCTGCGTTTGGCACCAGGTGCAACGGCGGTGTTGTTGTATTTCTCACCGTTCCAAGTGAATTCGGTGCTTCCCTCGGCATCGAATTTCACAGGGATATAGTAGGTGTTGAGTATTAAGGCCACGGTGGGGTTGCTGAAGGTTTCTTTGTCCATCTTCTTGCACCAGCCGCACCAAGAGGTGTAGAAATCGACGAAATAGAGCTTGGCATTGCTTTTGGTGTCGGTTTTGGCAGCTTGCTCGATGGTTTTCCATTCAACAGTCTGCGCGTGGGACATGCCGGCCATCAGGCATCCAAGAGTTAGGAATATGAATAATTTTTTTGCCATATTACATGTTGTTTAGTTTTCAAATATTGTGACTATTATGTTGTTCTACCAATCGTACTTCCAGTCGGAGTCGAGCTCCTCGGTTGTTGGGTCGTAGACCTCTTCGCGTTCCTCGCGGTCGCGCACGCGGAAGAGCCTGCCCAGCCAGTCGTCCTTTTTCGACTTGGTTTGGGTGGAAAGATTTTTATCTTCTTCGATGATTCGGGCAATCTGCTTGATGTAATTCTCGACGTAGGAGTGGGGGTGCGTCTCATCATGATGAATGTGGGAGCCTGTGTAGTAGTGGTGGATGATGCTGTCGTAGGCAATGCCGAGTCCAACCATTCGGATGGTGCCCTCCTGTGAGAGGCCGACCCCGTGTCCGAAGCCATGGCCAGAAAGGGTCACACGGTGGGCAGTACTGTCGTACAATACGGAGAAAAAGGTTGACTTCAATTGGAAATCCGTTCTGATACGTGTCAGCGGAACACCGCATAGACGCACCTTGCGTTGTGACTGGCTGAAGGTGAGCAGTTCATTGAGGATGCTGTCGTTGGTGATGTCGAGTTTGTGTTTGTTGGCAAAGTAGTTGAGCCATTTGGACTCATCCACTACCTTCACCCATTCGCTTTGGCGCATGTGGTAAGAGAAGGTGTCAGGAACAGAACGCAGGTAGGGTACTGCTTCCCGCCACACGTCTTCGGAATTGGCTGTCTGGCCGCCACTATTGGAGTGGAAAGGGGTTTCGATGAGCTTGTCGTTGGCATCGACGATGGTCATACCGCTGCTCTGCATAGTGCCTAACATGATGTCGGGTCGCACACAACGGTTGAGGTAGGCCTGACAATGGACCTGGTCGCAGAAGTTGTAGCCTTCGTTTTTGTGTTTGTGAATGTTCTTCATGGCCCAAGTGCGTGAGATGATGGCCTGCACGCGAAAAATATCGCTCTGTGTGCCATAAATCTCCGACTGGACAACGCCGGCTATGTAGGTTTCAAACTCAACGTCGTTGATGATGAAAAGCTTGCCATTCTTGCCTACCGAAACGATGAGGTTGCCCTCGTAGGTGCGTTGCTTGACGTTGCGAGGGTTGAGGCAGAGAATGCAGGCGGTGTCGGTGGCCGAGAAGGTTACGTGAGGATAGTTGCCGTATTCGTAACCATCAATGGCTACGTGAACCAGCTTGCCTTTGGGCGTGAGCTCGACCGATTTGTCGTTGCCCACTTCGGCAGCAATCAGGGTGGTGTCGCCGCCATAAAGGTTATAGGTGCCAAGGTCAAAGGAGATGTTGATTAGGTCGATGCTGTTGTTGGTGAACAGGCGCACCTTCACTCGGTCGGCGGAGGCACTCAGAGTGAGCAGAAGGAGGCAGAGTATGGCAGTTATGTTCTTCAACGGACTTCTATTTGTGAGTTTAGCGTAAGTGAATCGAGAGGTAAAGAGGTAGTATTATATATTTATTGTTTCAATACTTTTAGGATCTCCTCGGCAGTACGGTCGGAGGCACCGGCGTTGCCAAGAAGGGTATGCAGGTGGGCGTAGCCGTCGAGGATTTGTTGGCGGGATTGTGGGTCTTTGGTTATTTTGTCAAATTCTCGCTCCAACTGGTCGAAGGTGAATCCCTCTTGGATTAGTTCGGTGACGATGGGGGCATCGGCAATTAGGTTGGGAAGTGAGATGTATTTGATTTTATTTCCAATAAGCGGTCTGGCAATGGCTGCTGAGATGGCATTGGCACGGTAGCACACAACCTGAGGAACGTTGAAGAGCGCGGTTTCCAGCGTGGCTGTACCGGAGCAGACAACTGCGGCAAAGGCATGCGAGAGGAGGTCGTAGGTCTTGTCATATACTACGGTTACATTCTCGGCCTTGCCAATGATCGGCTGGTAGTATTTGTCGCCCAACAGGGTCATGCCAGCAACCACAAAATGGTATTCGGGATGTTTTTTGGCCAGCATCATCATCGGGGAGAGCGTCTTGCCCAATTCCATCCTTCGGCTGCCTGGCAGCAACGCGATGATGGGTTTGCCTTGAGGGTTGGGAATCGTGGAGGTGGTTTTAAACCGTGCCACCGCATCAAGCAGCGGGTGACCCACATAGACGGCTTGGGGGAAGTGGTTGCGGGCATAGAAATCCTGCTCGAAAGGCAGGATGTAGCACAGTTTGTCTAAGTCGCGACGCATGGGTTTGATGCGTCCTTGCTTCCAAGCCCATAGCTGGGGGGAGATGTAGTGGACGTTCTTGAACCCGTGCTCATGGGCAAATTTGGCAATCTTGAGATTGAATCCGGGGTAGTCGATATAGACGATGACGTCGGGTTGGAATTCCAGGATGTCCTTTTTGCAGAAACTGATGTTGCCCAACACCGTCTTCAGGTGCAAAGCCACTTCGACAAAGCCCATATAGGCCAAATCGCGGATATGGCGGACAGGGCTACCCGTAACCGACTTCATGTCGTCACCACCCCAAAAGCGTATCTCAGCAGAAGGGTCTTTGCGTAGAATGGCCCGCATGAGATTGGCACCGTGGAGGTCGCCCGAGGCTTCGCCTGCTATGATATAGTATTTCATATTGGGAATGGGGAGATGGAAGATTAGTTAAATGAGATATAGTGGTTCTTTAGCATAAACCAAAAGTAGGCAATGGCTGTAACGAAGAGGGTGGTAATAACCGCTTTAAGGGTGTCGGGATAGTCCTGCTCTTTGGCATAGTGGCGAAGCAGCAGGATGGGCGGCACCAATGCGATGGCAAACCAGCGGGCATTTTCAGCCAGAGGAAGGTGCAACAGCACTAGGACCAAAAAGACCAGTACCGCGCACAATAATTCTGTGACGAGAACACCGATGATGCCTGTAGCGATGCTGTTGTGATGGAGGAGTTTCTTCATAGTTCGAGATTCTTGATTTGGGGGATTTGCTGCCTATTGGTGAAGTCGGGGCTTACGGGCACTACCGAGACGTAGCCATTGCTGAGGCAATATTCGTCGGTGTCGTGTTCGGGATTGTTGCAAACAAAACGTCCAGTCATGGTCCAAAAAGGTTTGCCGTGGGCATCGAGGTGTTTCTCCAAGCTGTCTTCCCATGCTGCACGAGCCTGTCGACAAATGCGGATGCCTTTAATCTGTTCGGCTGGCAGGTGGGGGATATTCACGTTGAGTGCCGTAAAGTCGGGCAGCGGTTTCTGTAATACTTGGCGTAGGATGTGGCGGATGGTGGGTGAGCAGGCGTTGAAGTCGGCCTCGGGTTTATGGCTGAGCAGAGAGAACCCTATCGACGGCAGGCCGTTCAGACATCCCTCCAACACAGCTCCCATCGTGCCGCTATAGATGATGTTGATGGAAGAGTTGCTCCCATAGTTGATGCCCGAAAGGAGAAGGTCGGGACGGCGCGGACAGAAATGTTCGTATCCCATCTTAACACAGTCGGCAGGGGTGCCGTCGCAGGCATAATATTCAATGCCCTCTTCCTTATCGGCCAAATAGGCGTGCAGGGGACGCAGGCAAGTGATGGAGGTGCTGAGTCCGGAGGCGTTGCGGTCGGGTGCCATGACAACCACGTCGCCGAACTCTTGAGCCAGATGGGCCAGATGTCGGAGACCGCGGGAGGCAATGCCGTCGTCGTTGGTGATAAGGATGAGGGGTTTCATGTTGTTATTCTTTGGCGAACGTGCTGGATTGTTGTCCCAGATAGAAACTGGCGGGCTGTAGGATGTTGTCGAAGACAAAGTATTGTATGAGTACCGTGTCTTTATTGTCGATGATTGCGTAGAGGCGGTTGAGGTCAAATGTCTCATACAACTTGTCGTCGCGCATCACCAATGAGTCGGTGGGGTTGTTGTACTTGATGTAGGTCTTCACCTCGCGGGTAACGCCTTCGGTGTTGGTGATGCTGAGGATGGCACGAGGACCCGCGTTGAAAGAGGTGTCCATGTTGCTGTTGGGCACTTGGCTGGCAAACTCGTCGAAATTGAGGTTATGGAAGCAGGAGAGCATCTGAGCCACACGGGCTGTGTCGAAGTTGTTGACGGTTTGGCCATTCTGTTGGAAGATAAATCCGTTGTCGTCGCGTAGCACGGTATAGGACTCCTCGGGAGTGGCGGGAATGTCTAAGTTGACACGCTGCAGTTTGGTGACATCCCAATGGACGATATTATGGCTGCGCCACGACATGGGGTCGGTGACAAAGCGCGGGGTGAGATAGCCGCGGAAGCCAGGGATGTGGATGATATAAGGCACTTTGTCGCCCTCGCGGTACATGTAGCAGGCCATCATGTCCTGAGTCTCCTGTCCCACAAAATAGGTAACCGTTTGCTTTTCGTGGGGGAAGAGGCGGATTCTACCTCCAAACCAGTTGATGAAGTAGCGGGTTTGGTATACTTCACATTTGATGGCGTTGGCCGAGAGTCGTTTGATGGCTTGGGGCACAGCGTTCTTGTTCACCTGCTGACGGATACGCATGTCGTGCAGCGTCTCAAGCAGCAGTCTCATCATACCTTTGTTGACCGGATAGATTCCATCAACGGTCCAAGTGGTGTCTGCGGTGCTGTCGGCATCGGCCACGCGCTCCAGCAACACTTGGTTGTTCTGTTTGTCGGCCAGAAAAATTTTGGTGATGGTTTCAGTATCAGCCACATGGAAATCTTGCTCGAAAGTGGCTTTCTTGGAGCCTTTCAGGGCAACCAGCAGGGCAATGATGCCGATGAGCACAACGGCTATGAGGAGGATGAGTAAGTTCTTTTTTCTTTTCATTTTTTGCGATATTGTTTGCGACGGATAATGATGATGACGATGCCGGCCAGAATGATGATGCCGGAGGGAAGTAAGAGGTTGAGCAGCTGGTAGCCGGTACGGTCTTCTTTGACCTTCATGACATCCAGTTTGCGGATTTTGATGTTGCGCGAACGGCTGGCGATGGAACCCTCTTCGCCTACCAGATAGTCAATACAGTTGAGCAGCAGCTCTTTGTTGGCATACATGGTCTCGGTGTAGAAATCGTAACCCAGCGGATAGGTGGTGCCATCGTTGTAGTTGAAACGGTTTTTGATGATGTCGCCGTCGGAGAACACAATCATTTTGGTACTGTCGCCTTCAGGACGGTAACCCATGGATGGGATTTCCATAAACTCTGGGGTGAGCCGGTTGCGGAACATCGAGGGGAATTTGCCTTCCAGCAGAACAGCCACCGGTACGTTCTTGTGGGTGAAAAGTCTCTCGTCGGGTTCGGTCTTGGCTTCGTTGAGGTCGTAAATGGCCGGCGCGGTTTTAATGCGGGTGTATTCGGAGGTGGCCAACAGGACGGTCTTGTCGATGCCGTTGTCGATGAGGTCCATACTGCTCACGAAGTCGGTCTTGATGAGGTCGAGGTTGCGCACGATGGGGTGGGGCGACATGGGCACGATTTCGGGGAAGTAGAGCCACGGCTGGAACTGTATCTGCGGCTGGTCGCCCACCATGCCAACGGTCATGGGAATGGGACGGCAGCGCACGTCCATCACCAGGTTGGAGTTGACGCGCACACCATAGGTGAAGAGCATCTCGTCCAGATTGACCGGGAATCGGGTGGCGATGGCCTGTCCAGCATTCTGCAGGCTGTCGAGGTCGGCATCCAGCGGGTCGATAAGCCAAAGCAGCTTGCCACCGTACATCACATATTGGTCAAGGATGAAAAGGTCTTGGTCGGTGAAAGGTTTCGTGGGTTTGGCAATGATGATGAGGTCGTACTTGTTGCGGAAATGGAATTGGGTGGAGTCGTCGTGGTCTTGTGTGCGGGCCGTGAGGGCGTTGATATTGCCATCTAAGCGTGCGGTATCCAGGTTGTAGTAGTCGTAAAGGGTGGTGATGAGGTCGCCCATGTTGGGCAAAGGCAGCTCGCCATGGCCGCGCAGGAAGGCCACCAAGGGTTTCTGTCCACGAGCAAGGGCGCGGATGGGGTTCGAAAGCACATACTCAAGGCTCTGGATAGAGTTGTTGAGCAACTGGGTTTGGTCCACATATTTCTGACTCTGCAAAAGCTGGATGGAGGTCTCGTTGCCTTTGTAGATGACATCGGCAGCCGGTATCAACACCTGGGTGGTGACTCCGTTGCCGCTGCTCACCTGAATCTGGGTGGGCATAATGCCTTTCTGTGCCAGTTTCTGGTAGAACACTTGACGCTCTTCCTGACTGTCGAAATTGTTGGGGTTGACAAATTCGTATTGGATGTTTTTGTTGTAGGCGCGGAACTGGTTGAGCATTTCCTTGGTCTCATTCTGCAGGCGTTTGAAGTCGGCGGGGAACTCGCCTTCCAGGTAGACGCGGTAGAGCACCGGCTCATCCACTTTCTTCAGCAGGTTTTTGGTGGACTTGGAGAGGGTGTAACGTTTCTCCGAGGTGAGGTCCAGGCGGGTGAAGAAATAATAGCTGATGACGTTCAGGGCGATGATGATGAAGATGCCGGCGCCCAGTTCAATCCAATGGCTGCGGCGCAGGTCTTTCTTCTTGCGCCAGCCGTGCCATTTGCGGCTTTGCAACACGATGCGGGTGGCCAGCATGAAGAGGGCGATGACAGAGGCAAAGTAGATGACATCGCGTGTGTCTATCACGCCACGGCTGATGGACTCGTAGTGGTAGCTCATGCCCAGCGAACGCACAAAGAGGTCTGCCTTGCCCAGAAATCCCATGTGGTAGATGGCTTCAAAGCCCAGGTGCATGAAAGCGCTCATCAGGGCGGCCAGGATGAAAGCCACAATCTGGTTGTTGGTGATGGAGCTGGCAAAGATGCCAATGGCCACAAAGGCTGCGCCCAACATCAGCAAGCCGATGTAGGAACCTGCCACGCTTCCTGTGTCGATATTGCCCACAGGGTCGCCTAGGGCATAGACGCTGAAATAACATACCAGCGTGGGCAGCAAGCTGATCAGCACCAGCGTAAGTCCGGCCAGGAATTTGGCCCAGATGAGGGTCATCTCGCTCAGCGGTTTGGTGAGGAGCAACTCAATGGTGCCGTTTTTCTTTTCTTCGGCAAACATGCGCATGGTGATGGCCGGAATGAGGAAGAGATAAAGAAACGGTCCGATGATGAAAAGACCATCCATGCCGGCAAATCCATAGTCAAGGATGTTGAAGTCGCCTTTGAAAACCCACAGCATGAGCCCAGTCAAGACCAAGAACACGATGATGGTCAGGTAACCGATGAGCGAGGAGAAGAAACTGGATAGTTCTTTTTTGTAGAGTGTGAACATTCTGTTATTGCGAAAAGGTAGTTAGGTGTAGTTTTTTTATTCGAATTTGAAGCGTTTGGAACGGAACGAGCGTCCTTGGTAGTCGCCCAGCGAGAGCTCATAAATGACTTCGGCCATCAGGCTGGCGTTCTTGGTGAGCATGTCGCGGTTGATGTTCTCCGAGATGTCGCTGGGCACATGGTCGTAGTTGTTGCCCATGTAGTTGGTGAAAACCAACGAGGGAATGCCAATCTGGGCAAAGGGAGCGGCATCGCCGCGGGGATAGGTGTGCAGTCCTTTGGCCAACGATTTGGTGGAGACGGTGTCGTTGTGGTAGGCAATCTCCCACAGGCTGGGGAAGCGTTTGTTGCCCATGACGTTGATGCTGTCGCCCGAGCCTATGCATTGGGCGTTGATGAAGCACTCGATATTTTTCAGTTTGGAGAAATTAGAGACGAAGATGCTGGAACCCAAGTTCTCCAACTCGCCACCTGAGAAGAGCACGAAGACCACCGAGCGTTTGTTATACTCGATGTCTTTGGGTGCGTAAGTGGTCAGCAGGCGGGCGGTCTCCAGCACGGCGGCAACACCGCTGGCATTGCAGTCGGCCCCGGGGAAGAGGCAGGTGCTGCCCTGCATGCCCACATGGTCCAGATGGGCACCCACAACCACCAGTTCATGCTTCATGCGGTCGTCGTGGCCGGGCAGATAGCCAATCACGTTGGCGGTTGGCGCATCAGGTCTGTACTTGGCGTTGATATTGATTTCGAATTTCTTGCGCAGGTGGAAAGACTGGGGGGTCAGCTTGTTCTGCAGCTCGTCGATGACCGAGTCGAGGGTCATCTGCTCATTCTCCAGCAGGGCACGGCCCATGTCCATCGTGGGCTGCACCACGGGGAAGGTGGCTTGGTGCGACCCTTCGCCACAATAGGCCTGGTGCTGCACCTCGTAGGAGCGGCAGGTCTCCGAGAGGTTGATGCAGACAAGTCCCACGGCCCCGTGCTTCTTGGCCACTTCGGCCTTTTGGCGCAGGGTGGCGTATTGGCTGGTGACGTTGCCGGGCAGGAACTCGGGCACGCCACTCAGGCAGAGTACTATCTTGCCCTGTGCGTCCACCTGGGCATACTCGTTAAAGACGCGGTTGTCTATGCCCCAACCGCAAAAGACCACCGGGGCGTTGGTGTAGCCACGGCCAGTCATGCTGGAACAAACATAGTCGCGGCCCAGCACGTAGCGCATGCGCGTGTCATTGTCGTTGACGTAGGTGTAGAAATTACAATTCTCTATTTCGTTATATTCAACCTCAAACCATTGTGCCCACTCGCCTTCCCAAGGCTTTACCCCGTAAGAGGAAAGTACTTCGGCCACATAGTCGGCGGCCTCGAGGTAGGCCTGCGACCCGGCCATGCGCCCTTCATACTGGCTGTTGGAGAGCACGCGGATGTGCTTCATCAGCGTGTCGGTGTTGGCGCGGAGCAGCGTGTCTTTAACAACTTGTTCTTGTGCACCGGCCACGGCGGGCAGTAGTGCAGCCATAATGGCGAACATAGCAATGAGCTTCTTCATTTTCATTAGCTTATTTATATTATATATTATTTTTATTTTTCTGATAATAAATAATTTGGTGCATAGCGCAAGCACTATACAAACAAGCAAAGATACAAAAAAAAGCTGATACAACAAGAAAAAACTTGCCTATTCTTCCGAACGCTGCGAAATGAACCGCCTATAGGCAGAGAAGGTGTTGGCCCGCGACAGGAAGCCCACATACCGGCCGTCGTCCTCTACCACCACCAAGTTGTATCGGTTGCCCAGTTTGAATTTGTTGACCACGTCGAAGGGCGAGTCGCTCATGTGCACAATGTCTTCGTCGGCAAAGGTCATCATCAGTTCTTTAACGGTCACCTGGTCATACTTTTCGGGACTGAAGATAATGTCGCGTATTTCGTCCATCACGATGAGGCCCAGAAATTTGCCCTCGCTATCAACCACGGGGAATAGGTTGCGGCGACTCTGCTTGATGGCTTCCACTATGTCGCGCAGGGTGCCATCCTCGCGAATGGTCACAAAGTTGGTCTCAATCAGTTTGGTCAGGTCCATCAGGTGCCATGCCGAGGCATCTTTGTTGTGGGTCATCAGGTCGCCCTTTTGGGCAAGATGGCGGGCGTAGATGGAGTGCTTTTCAAAAGGCTGCACACAGATGTAGGTGACTGTGGAGGTGATGAGTAGGGGCAGCATCAGCGCATAGCCTCCCGTAATTTCGGCAATGAGGAACACCCCCATGAAGGGCGCGTGCATCACGCCAGTCATCACGCCGGCCATACCCACCAAAGCAAAGTTGGCTGTGGATTGGGGCGGCAGCCCCAGCTGGTTGCCCAAGGCGGCAACGAAATAGCCCGTCAAACCGCCCACTACCAAGGCAGGGCCAAAGGTACCGCCCACGCCTCCACTCCCAATGGTGGTGGCGGTGGCAACAGGTTTTAATAGTATCAGGACCAGCAGGATGACCAGCGCTATCCAATGGTTGTCGTGAAACGTATTGAAAAGACTGTTCTCAAACAGCGGGTCGGTGTTGCTGCCGTTGAGCAAAGCCGTCAGCGACCAGTAGCCTTCGCCGTAGAGCGGGGGAAAGAGGAATATCATCACGCCCAAGGCAAGGCCGCCTATCAGCAGTTTCCCAAACCATTTTTTGCTCTTGGCAAACCAGCTCTCCACTTTGTCGGTGCAGCGCAGGAAATAGATGGAGCTGAAGGCACAAAAACCGCCTAACACAATGAGGAAGGGTATCTGGCTGAGGGTGAAATCCTGCGAAACTTGGAAGGCAAACTGCACGTCCGAACCCATAAAAAAGGAGGCCACGGTGGCAGAGCACAAGGCCGAGATCAGCAACGGCACGGCGGTGGTCATGGTCATGTCAAACATCAGCACCTCCACCGTGAACAGCACCCCCGCCAACGGGGCCAGGAAGATGCCCGCAATGGCTCCTGCGGCGCCGCAGCCCAACAGCAGCTTCACCCCTCGTTTGCTCACATGGAAAAAGCGTCCCACATTAGAGCCGATGGCAGAACCCGTGGAGGCAATGGGGGCCTCAAGTCCCACGCTGCCACCCAATGCCACCGTGAGGGTGGAGGCCACCAGCGAGGTGTACATGTTGCCGGGCGGCAGGCGGCCGTCTTTGCGCGAGATGGCCAGCAGCACATTGGGTATGCCATGGCCGATATGCCCTTTGATGATATAGCGCACAAACACCACCGTAATCAGGATGCCAATAAGCGGGGTGACAAACATCAGTATGTTGGCACCCCCAGGGGCGCAATAGCGGTTGCCCACGGCTTGCACATAGCGTCCCACCACATGCACAATGGTCTTTAAAAGTACTGCTGCCGTGCCGCTCAGCACGCCTACAATCACACTCAGAAACAGCAAATAACTCTGTTCCGAGAAGTGTCGCAAAC
Source organism: Bacteroidales bacterium (assembly GCA_016280915.1). Taxonomy (GTDB): domain Bacteria; phylum Bacteroidota; class Bacteroidia; order Bacteroidales; family P3; genus Colimorpha. The sequence goes on along the minus strand of JAEEHQ010000016.1, from coordinate 58,423 downwards.
GCCAAATATGCAGTTTCTTATATAAATCTACGGCAGTCATTGTGCAAAAAACTCGAACGGCAAAGATACGAAATTTTTCTTATTTGCGTTATTTATTTCAACTCCCGTCATAGGACACAACACCGGCGGCAGCTCTTACGGTCGCCCTTGCAACAAAAAACAACGCACATTATGAAACACAAGCTCATCCTATCCGCCTCACTCCTTTGCGCAACGGTCCTGTCGTTGTCGTCCTGTGTTTCCATGAAGGAATACGAGGCCCTGCAACATCAGTATTCTCAAAACACCAAAAGTCTCAACCTCGCCAAGCAAGAGCTGCAAGAGCTCCGCGAAGAAAATGCCGAACTGGTTCGTCAGGGACAGGCAATGACCGTGGCGCTAAGCGACATGACCGCTGCCCGCCAAGAGTGCGAGGCCACCGTCACCTCCATCAATCGCTCCTATGCTGCCCTGCAGCTCCGCTACGACACCACGGTGGAGAATTACATGCAGCAGCTTACTGGCAAGAACCGCGACCTCTCCAAGGCCAACCAAGCCCTGCAGGAACGCAATCGCGAAATCACGGCCAAGGAGCGTGCCTTCAAGGAGAAGGAGGAGCAGATGCTGGCTCAGCAACGCGACCTGCAGGAACGTCAGGAGCAGATGCTCCAAAACGAGCGTGCCATCGGCGAGGCCCTCGAGGCCAAGCAGCGCGAGCTGGAGCAGCTCAAAGCTGCCGTCACCAGCGCCCTGGTGGGCTTCAAGGACAAGGGTCTGAATGTCGAATCCAAAGACGGCAAGGTATATGTCTCGATGGAGGATAAGCTGTTGTTTGCCTCGGGAAGCTGGACGGTCTCTCAGCAGGGCGTCGAGGCCCTCAAGAGCTTGGCCAAAATTTTGGAAGACAACCACGACCTCAACATCATGGTTGAGGGCCATACCGACAACGATGAGTTCCGCGGCACCACAGCCGTTAAGGATAACTGGGACTTGAGCGTGATGCGTGCCACTTCCATTGTCAAGCTCCTGCTGAAGCAAGGCCCCTCCATCAACCCCGCCCGTGTCGTGGCTGCCGGCCATGCCGAATATTCCCCCAAAGTCAAGAATACAAGCGCCGCCAACAAGGCCAAGAACCGCCGCACCGAAATCATCCTCACCCCCAAACTCAAGGAGGTGATGAAATTGGTGGAGTAGCGCACCCCTGTCGAGGATACCATCCAAAGGGTGAAGCAAGCATCCAGAGCCCTTCATCCCAAATCGGGCATTAGGGTTTATGCCAGATTAGTATTTCTTCCAAGTGAAGCAAGCATCCAAAGGATGCTTGCGATAGCTGGGCTGAGAACAAAGCTACGACGAGACTGGGTTGTGGTCAAGATGCCGGAAGGAAAGCCGAAATGGCCTAAAGAGACATAAATATGAGGGTAAAATGACAAGAGTCGGCCTAATGACCGATTTGGGTTAATCAAAGGCAGCTTGTCCTCAACCACGAGGACAAGCTGCTGTTTTCTTGGCAGATGCTTGGCAAGATCATGTTTGTTGAAAGATACAATAGTGAGAAGTTTGCAAGGAGTTAGCAAGGAGATAACAAGAATGAGGAGGATCTACCATTGACCATGGGTTCTCAAGAGATTGTTTGTGTTTTCCAGAAACCGTTTGGCTTTTTTCTGGTGTTTGTGGTGGGTATGTTTTATCGGATGGTCCAACTGACGCCGGTGAGGAGATGGGCTTGGGTGGTGCCGAGGCTGCTTTCGGTCTCTATGCCGCCCGAGAAGCCGCCTTGCAGGGTGAGTTGCAGGTTGGGGTTGGCAAGGTAACGCACTTCGAAGTCGCCGCAGAAGGGTTCGCCCCAGTTGCCGCTGCTGAAGCCTGCACCCAGCATCAGCCGGTCGGTGGCCAGCCAGCGGGCATAGAGTGACCCGCTCAATACCTGTGAGGTATTGATGGGGTAGCACTTGTTCCATGTCATGCCTAAGGAGTAGTCAAGCATCCAGCGCTTGCCCAGGGAATTGCGGAAGCTGAGTCCGATGGTGGGTTGCACGGCGGTATAGTTGTGAGGCTGGAGGGTTTGGTTTGAAGTGCTGGCCAGCGCGATGTTTGTACTGAAGGCCACTTGAGGCAGCCAGCCCTTGCCTTCGAAGAGGAGCAGTTTGGCTCCCACCGAAGGGGCAAAGCTCATGTTGTTCGGGTCGGCTTCGATGGGCTCTTCACCGTCCATGTGGATGTATGTGATGTGGTGGAGTGCATGGTTGCCCCCCAAGCCAACGGTGAGTTCGGCCTTGCTGCCTACGCCGAAGCGCACTTCTGTATTGGCACCCAGAATATTGGAACGCATACTAGAGTTTTCTGTTTGAAGGTCGAAATGAAACCATTCTATGTTGCTGTTCCATTGTATGTGGCCAGAACCCAGCACGTTGGGACCGGTGGTGGAAATCAGGGGATTGATGGTGTCTTGTGCGTTGGCGGCATTGCAGCCAATGGCAGTCATGATGCCGAAAAAGAGAATGGCAAGGAAAGATGACTTACTGATGTGTATACGTATGTGTTTCATTTTTTGTTTGTTTTTGCTGTTTGTTGTTTTTGTTATAGGAAAAGTGATATGCCGGAGGTGTAGATGCGTTCGCCCGTGGTGGGGTCTACGTAGGTGGGCAACAGGTTGGCGAAGAGCCGTACCCCGTGCACTAGTCCTATCACGCTGGTGGAGAGGGTCATGCCCAGCTCTATTTTCCAAGGTTGAGTGCCTGCCCAGCTGCCACCTTCCTCCCAGCCACTTGTAATCCTCTCAGACCCGTCGGGTTGCAAACGTCTGGTGGTAAAGAGGTCTTTGATGTAAACGGTATTGGTTACGGCATAGCCGGCAAAGAGGTCGAGTGAGAGGCCCAGTTGGTTTTTGCGCTTTGGCCAGGGGTGGAAAGTAACCGAAAGGGGAATTCCCACATAGCTGCTGGCATGAAAGGCATGTTGGGTTCTGATGCTGGGTTCGGTGGGGAAGGCGATGCCGTCGTCGGGGGTACTCTCGATAGTGTAGTACATGGGGTCGATGTTGAAGTCATAGCGCAGGCCGGTAGCCAACTCCCATTTGGGGGCCAACTGCAAGTGCAACCGCAGGGGTATCTGTACGAAGAAACCATATTTGCTGTAATAGGGCGAGCCTTCGTTTCCGTTGTTGAATTGGGTGGCTCCGGCCGAGAGGCCTAGGATGATTTTGAAGTTCGACGTGGCATTGCTGTCGGCTTCGGGGGTGTTCTGAGCGTGGCCGAAGAGTGCCAGGCTTAGGATGCTGAGTATGATTATTGTTCGTTTCATTTTGTTGTTGTTTTTTGTTTCTTTACAATAGATTTATTGCCAGGGTGGTCCCCTCCATCAGGCTGGGCTCGGCTTGCAGAAAGCTGAGGATGCCTCTTTTGCTGGTATTGGATTGGGGAGCAGGTTTGCTTTGTGCAAGGTTTTGTGGCATGGGTTTGACTGGAGTTTGATGAAGGCTTTCGATTTCCGCCTCGGGCATGAGGTCGGCCAGTTGGTCGCGCAGTTCAGGAACGCTGGTTTCGGGTCGCAGGCTTTCGAATATCTCTTCATAGGAGAGGGATTCCATCTTCTCGGGAATGTTGAGGGCAGGCGTAGCGATGACTTTGGGAGTGGGGTAGTGCCTATCATTTGCAGGCGTGGCCTTGCGGATGTGCGTGGTGGGGGCCGTTGGGGGGAGGGGCATCTCCGTGGGTCGCACGATGGGGTTTTGTGCTACCAGCGGGGCTTCGGTGCTGCCACCCAGATTGCTCCAACGCCATATAGAGGTGGTCAGAAAGAGGGTTATTGTGGCGGCCACGGCAATGCGGGTGCTCCACATCCTGACGGTATGGCGGTGGGCAGCCTTTTGGGCAGTCTCTTCGGCGGCCATGCGCTCTATCATCTCGGCCAGTTGTTGCTGGCGGCGGGCATCGCGTCCGGCATGTTCTACCGAACCCAGGAGTTCCTGTAGGGTTGGGGTGTTATTGTCTTTTTTCATAATCCAAAATCATTTGTTTTAGCGACTTGTAGGCTCGTGAAAGGAGGGTGTAGACGTTCCCTTCGGTAGTTTGAAGGGTGTTGGCAATGGTGTGGGTGTCGGCATCGTCGAAATGGCGCAGCCTCACAACCCGTGCCTGTTGCTCGGGGAGCCGGTCGATGAATTCGAAGGCCAGCTTTAGTCGGTCATCCACTTCGGTGGAGGTTTCTTCGGAGAGGGCAATCAGCGTGTCGATATCGACGGTGGGACGGCGGCTACGCAGCAGGTCGACACAGCGGCGTTTGACAAGTGTGATGCACCAGGCCTCGCGATTAGCAACAAGGCGCAACTTCTTGCGGTCGTTCCACAGGGTCACAAAGCAATCTTGCACAACGTCTGCGGCATCATCCTCGTTGCCTAATAGGCTCTCGGCCATGCGTTGCATGGCAGGTTGCAGAGGCAGATAGTCGTTTTCGAATTGTTTTGTTTCACTTTTCATGCTTAGTAGTCGTAAAAAGTGTCGAAATCTTACACGCTGACCGATTTTTTTTTATTCTTTTTGTAAGACTCGGTTCTTAATCGAATGACTTTCTGTGTTTTGCTGCGTTAGTGTCTTTTTCTTTTTTTGGGAGGGATAGGTTCTTCGGGCTTGCTGCGGTCGCCAATGAGGCGGCAGCCGCCCACAAAGCGCTGTGCGTAGTAGGGCTCGTTGGAGTAGGAGAAGATCACGCCTGAGGAGGTGGCGGCATGGATGAAACGGAATCGGCCCGTGTTGGTGTCGACATCTGCCACAATGCCTGTGTGGCCCACATGGCCGTTGGCTTCGCGTCCCTGCCAGAAGACCAGGTCGCCGCGTTGCAGTTTCTTGGGGTTGGTTATGCGGCGGCCTTTGGCGTACTGGGGGCGGCTGCCGCCGGGCAGTTCGATGCCGAACTGCAAATAAACGTAGCGCGCAAATCCGGCACAGTCGAAGGCCTTGGGCCCCTTGGCACCATAGCGGTAGGGCTTGCCGAGGTGCTTCTTGGCCTCTTGGAGAATGAGGTCGGCGGTGTCGGGTTGGCTGTTGGCCTCCCGCACCTTGTTGCGCAATGGGGGTATGAGGATGTCCTCGCCGGTCCATGCATTGCGGTTCCAAGGGGCGCGATAGGACGACTCCTCCTGTCCCCACAACAGGTTGCCGAGCATCACAAACGCTGCTATTGCTATGATGGTTTTGTAGGACACGGCTCTATGATATGATGGTGTTGTTTTGTTATTTTGCTCTCAGTCCTCGATGCAGGCTTGGGTGCTCTTTTTCTCGCTGTAGACATCCAAGGCTACGATGACGGCGGTAAAGGCCCAGAAGGGTACGGAGAGTTTGTCGGTGTCGAGGAAGTTGTTGAAGACACCGTGTATGTAGTAGGTGAGGAGGCTGAGGGTAAAGGCCAGGGCCATGTTGGCCACTTGTTTGTCTTTGGCGGTACGGTATACGCGCACGCCGGTGGCGAAGGTGGTCATGAAAATGCATACGATGAGCGCCACTCCGGGAATACCCTGCTCTGTCATGGGACCGATATATTCGCTGTGGGCGTTGCCCAGATTGCCTGCATTGGTGCTGATGGTGGAGAGCTGATAGCTGCGCTGGTAGCTGGCATAGAGGAACTGATAGGTGCCGGGGCCACAGCCGAGGAGGGGGTTCTCTCTCCACATGCGGATGGCCGATGCCCATCGGTTGAGACGTTCCAGGTTGCTGGCATCGGTGGAGATATTGGAGATGGACTTGATTTGTCCCGAGAGGTCGTAGGAGCTGTCTTGGTGGTTTTTGCCCAGCTTGTAAAGGACGTCGCTCTGGTAGGTAAAGAATACGCCTACCCCCAGGCCAAAGAGCAGCACCATCCATTTGACCTTCATGCCCATGCGGATAAGGACGTAAACGCCTATGGCACCCAACACGCTCAGCCATGCCGCACGGCAGTAGGAGAAAAAGAGCCCCACCACCAGTAGCGCAAACAGGGCCAGGAAGAGCAGCCGCGCCCAGCCCTTGCTGTTGCGGCTGAAGATGAAATAGAAGGCAGCGGGGAGGAAGAGTGCGATGACGCAGCCGTAGGCGGTATGGTCGTTGTAGAACGGTTTCATCACGCGGTGGAGCGTCTGCAGGTCGCTGAAATTGCCCAGGGTCTTGGCTGTGGCGATGGCTATGACGGCGATGAGGCCGATGGCGTAGCACCAGAAGAACTGGCGGATACGTTTTTTCTCGCGAAAGATCTGTGAGGCGGCAAAGAAAAAGGGTACCACAAACCAGATTCGTGCCAGCAGGTATTTGAACGACACCATGGGCAGGGCCGAGGTGCAGGAGGTGATGAGCATCCATGCCAGGGAGGCCATCAGGCTGATGCTGACGGGGTGTTTCAGCAGCCGCACGTCATAGCTGCGGCTGGCCAGCACGCGGAAGAAGAACATCAGCGTGAAGAGGATCATCATCGGCTCCACCGGCATGGACAACTCCATCTTGGGGAAGAAGGCAAAGTCGACCGCGAAGGGGGTGAGCAACGCCATGCACAGCAGGGCCGTTTCGAACCGAGTGACGAAAAGCAGCACCACCAAACCTGCCAAGGGTAGGAGGGAGAGGTAGTAAAAATCTTTTAGCAGCAGGAGGAAGTTGGCCACAGCAAACAGCAGCGTCACAGCTACTGCTATGACGGCCTGTCTGTTCTGTTTGAGCCATGCTTTCATTATGCCTGTTTGTTTTCCTCATCCTTTTTGGTGGCATCCAGCAGGAGCAGCACGAGGATGCACATGACGAGGGTGCCGAAAGCACCCAAGAGCACGATGATGCTGCGCTTGGGATAGGCCTTCTTGTCGGAGGCCACGGCCTGGTCGAGCATGAACTTGTAGCTGACGTTCTCGTTCATATCCACTTCGGTTTGGGCAGCCCGTGTCTGTAGGTCGGCCAGCTGGGCACATTTCTCGTCGATGAGCTTGGTCAGGCCGAGGGCATATTGCGGATTGCGTTTGAGGCTGTCCTGCAACAGCTGTATTTCTTGTCCCAGTTTTTGGCATACCCCGCTCATGATGTCGGCAGCATCGACGGCACGGTCGTGATGGATGCGGTGGCAGACCGTGTCGTAGTTGGTGGCAATGTAGTTGGCCATGTCGGCAGCCCATTGGGGGTCGACGTCGAGAACCGAGACCTCTACGCCCAGGTATTCGGTGCGTTTCACGTTCACATTGCCGCGGTATTGTTCATGCAGTTTAAAGAACTTGTGTGGGTCGTCGGGGTTGATGCCGTAGTGCTCCATGAGGTTGAAACGTTTGCACACGTCGCGTTCCATCGACTCCGAGAGGAGAATCTGTATGCAGTATTCGCAGTCGCGCTCGATGCCGTAGTCCATAAAGTCCAAGCTGTAGTGGTAATCCATGATTGCCTTGCTCAGGCGGTTGGAGTTGGTGGGGAACAGCGTTGCGGTGGATTTGAAGCGCGGGGTGATGAGCAATGACACCACCACCGAGGCGATCAGGGCCACGATGAAAACGCCTGTGAGCAATTTCCACCAGCGACGGAAGAATCGTATTGTTGTGTTGTGGTCGTAGTCGTTACCAAAAGATTTGTCAGCCATAATATCTATTTAATTAATTATCAATCTGTATTTAACGGTGCCTTTTGTATAAGTCTTGTCATCTCCACATGCAATGGCGTGGGCAATTGCCCGTGTCGATGCGTCGGCTCTGCTGCCGGCCGTTAATTTTTATTTAACGCCATTGTGTTCTTATTATTGCCCGTAGGATGAAAAAAACGTTATTTTTGTCTCTTTCGCCCCGTGACGTTGCCGTCGGGGCAAGCGTGGGACGTTGTGCCCGAACGGCCTGACAGGGCGATTTTTAGAGGGTGCTATTTTTTAATGTATACATTTCCCCTTTTTCCACTCGTCGCGAGAGGCATGCACAGGATTCTCTAAGCGGTATACTTTGTGTTTTATGTGATTATCCTATTAATAATCAAATTGATAGGTTTTTATAGTCTTATTTGTGAAATGTTAAATAAGAGTTAAATATTCCTAAATTGTATTTTTGTTCTTGCTGATTCGAAAAAGTGTTGTACTTTTGTAGTGTATTAGTTGGCTAATACACCGATACAATAGAACGGATTATAAACACAAAAACAAATAGTTAGATAATAAAACATTAAAACACTTAGCCATGATAGAGATTAAAAATTTAGATTTTAGCTACAAAAAAACACCGGTTTTCCATAACATCAGTCTCACGATGGAGCCGGGTAACATCTATGGCCTCTTGGGCGAAAATGGTGTGGGAAAGACCACCCTCTTGAAAATCATCAGCGGGTTGCAGGACCCTCAGCAGGGCAGCTGTGAGGTGGACGGCTTTAAGAGTTTCGACCGCGACCCCCAGTTGCTGGAGAAGATAATCTTCCTGCCCGACGAGGTGGTGGTGCCAGAAGATACTACCCCCTACAAGTATGTGCAGGCATTGGCTCCTTTCTATCCCAAATATTCTTACGACACTTTTGTTGAGTTGATGCGTGAGATGAATGTCGACCCCATGCGCCAGTTTAAGGAGATGAGCTACGGTCAGCAGAAGAAATCGATGATTGCCAGCACCCTCTCATTGGGTACCGAGTATGTGCTGCTGGATGAGCCCACCAATGGTTTGGACATTCCGTCGAAGACCGACTTCCGCACCTTGCTCTCCAAGCGGATTAAAGAGGACACCACCATCATCATCTCCACCCATCAGGTGAAAGATGTGGAGAATCTGATCGACCCCATCATCATTCTCAACCACGACGAGGTACTGCTCAACGCCTCGGTGGAAACCATCACCCGCAAGTTGGTGTTCAGCTACGATATGGCTCCTGCCCCCGATGCCCTCTACTCAGAGCAGATGCCAGGCGGCTGCCTGAACGTGTGCGTCAACCACGACGGCACAGAGAGCCAGCTGAACATCGAAGGACTTTTCAACGCGGTGCTAAGAAATAAAGAGGAGATGAAGAAACTGTTTTAAATAAAAGGCTTAGAAGAATCAGAGAACTTCAAGTAAACAATAACTATAAAACAATCAAATAAAAATACCATGAATAATACATTCGATTGGACCCGTTTTTGTAAAGTGGTTCGTAAGGATTTTAGCAATATTTGGCAGAATGCCGGCACGTCGCTTTTGATTATTACTCTCTTGCCTATATTGGCATGGCTGCTGTGGTGGGCGTTGAGCGGCATAGAGGACATGCCCGCTATTGTGCCCGAGGTGCGCTGGTGCTTCATTGCCGGGTCGGTGCTTCTGGCCGCTATGGTGTCGCCGTCGCGCATGTATCGCACCGCCAACCTACAGAAGGAGGGTATTTATTTCGCCATGTTGCCCGCATCTAAACTTGAGAAATATTTGAGCATGCTGCTCTTCACCATCGTGGTGTGCCCGCTGCTGTGCTTCTTGGGCGGTATGGTGCTTGACTATTTCCTGACGCTGCTTCCCTTTGGCCCTTATAACAAATGGCTGTGGCAGACTGACTATCTGGCAGATGCATTGGATGGCTATCGTGGATTGGTGTCAGGTGCTTTCCCCAATGTCAACGAGAACACGTTGATGCTGGTTCAGGTGTTCACGCCCTGGAAGGTGGTCCTGTACGCTTTGTTGTGCCATTTGAACTACGTGGCACTCTTCCTGTTTACCAACACCATCTTCAAAAAACACAAGGTTTTGCAGACGCTGCTGTGGACATGGCTGATTAGCTTTGTGCTGAACATCATTCTCACCCCCATCATGGGTGCTATGATGATTGATGGCAACTGGATAGAGGAATTCTTCGAAACTGCCAACCCTGTGAGGAGTTTCAATATTGCCTATTGGGCCGCAGTTGTATGGAGCTTTGTGTTGACCACGGTGTTCTTCTGGTGGGCAAGTTATCGTTTGAAAAACATGAAATACTAAGAAGTTTTAACATTTAGAAGATATGACACACAAGAGAACAATATATGCAGTTGGTGTTGCGCTAATAGGCATGATGGCTATGAGCGGCTGCAAGCTTCATAACACCAATGATTATGAAAAATTAGTGGAGAGCTATACGAATAAGTACGGCGATGTGACGTTGGGTGAAAGTAAAGATGCCAACCATTACACCATGGGTGGGGCCTCGTTCGCCAATGCCGATGTGACAGAGCTGACAATCGACTGGGTTAGCGGAACTGTCACCATCGAAGCCTACGATGGCTCGGAGGTGGTCATCAGCGAGACCTCTGAAGATGCTCTGACCGACTCTACCACGATGCATTACTTTCTGGAGTCCGATGGAACGCTGAATATCAAGTTTGGCATACCCGGCATGAAGTCGCAAGGGGAGAATCTTCCCGACAAGAATCTCTTAGTGCGTGTACCGCGTACGTTGCGGTTGGACGAAGTGGAGATGAATGGCCTCGGTCAGAGCATCCAAATGGACAGTATGCATTGCAGCACCTTGGAGTTGAATAGCGTGTCGCGGCAAATAACCTTAAACGAATGTGAGATTGACGACATCGAAGTTAATAGTGTCAGTACCAATGTAGAGGCCACGTTCAGCAAAATGCCAGAGAATATAGAATTGAATAACGTTTCGGGTAATACATTGCTCTATGTGCCCGAGGATGCCGGCGTCACTCTGGAATGGAATGGACTGATTTCCGACTTTCATAGTGAATTGCCTGTTGCCAAAAAGGGTAAGAAAAAGGTTATCGGCAACGGTGCCTGCGCGATTGAATGCAACTCTGTGAGCGGAAAACTTTATATTAAAGTAAAAAAATAATTGACCATGGACTTCAAGAAACAAAAACCCATATATCTGCAGATGGCCGACCGCCTCTGCGAGCGCATCATGGCGGGCGAATGGGACGACGACGAGCGTATCCCATCGGTGCGCGAGTTGGCAGCCACGTTGGGCGTGAACCCTAACACCGCCATGCGCACCTTCGATTACCTGCAGAATGCAGAAATCATCTACAACCGCCGCGGCGTGGGCTACTTTGTTGCCCCCAAGGCGAAAGAACATATTGTCAAACAAAACCGCCAGTACTTCATTGAGGAGGAACTGCCCGAATTTGTGCAGCGCATGAATATGCTGGGCCTCACCTGGGAAGACCTGATGCAAGTAACCAAATAGGAGTAAATATAAAATGAAAAGGTTGTTTCTATTGCTGTTGGCTTTTGTGGTCATGATAGCCTCGGCCGAGGCTCAGAATTTAACCGTTAAGGGCAAGGTGCAAGACGCCAAGAGTGGCGAGCCGCTGCCCTTGGTCAACGTGGGCCTGATGCGCACGACCGACACCGTGTTTATGCGCGGAGCCGCCACCGACTTCGACGGCACTTTCGAAATTAAGGATGTGAAACCCGGCAGCTATCTGCTCCAGGCCAGTTATGTGGGCTATGAGAGATATACCCAGCTGGTGGAGGTGAAAAAGAATGTCAGCAACCTGGCAGTCGCGCTCAAGCCTGGGGCCACTACCCTGGAAACTGTGCAGGTGGTGGCCGAAAAGCCCCTCTATGTGATGGACGGCGAGAAGAACATGTACAACACCAAGGAGGATGCCTCCATCCAGACGGGTACCGCCAGCGACGCCCTGCAGAATGCGCCCGGAGTGGAGGTGGACGCCGAGGGCAACATCACCCTGCGCGGTGTGAGCAGCGTGGAGATATGGGTCAACGACCGCCCGTCGCACATGAACGAGGAGGCGTTGAAACAGTACATCAAGCAGCTGCCCGCCAATGCCATCGAGCGCATCGAGGTCATCACCAATCCCTCGGCACGCTACTCCACCTCGGGTGGTGTTATCAACATCGTCACCAACCAGAAGGTGACCCGCAACGAGTTGCTCTGCGTGGGTGTGCGGGCAAGGACATCGCCCAGTGTGTCGCCGTGGGCTTCGTATGTGTGGGCCAACGAGAAGGTGGATTTCAACTTCTACATCAATGCCGACTATTCTCGCCACCGCATGGAGGGCGACGGCACAAACACCCTGTACAACGACAATGGCGACACCAGCCGCTTCCAAAGCAGTAACCGGAAGACCGAGGCTAACAATCTCGGTGGCTACACCGGACTCAACCTCAACTGGAACATCTCAGATAAGACAAACCTCTCCACCTGGATGGGCGTGTATCCCTATTGGGGTCGCAACCACACCGACCTTGACCTCCAGTATCGCGAGTATTTCCCCACACCGCGCAACTTGGGCTATCACTACACGATGAACAACGGCGATGGCTTTGGCTGGGGCGGCTATGCAGGTGCATGGCTGGAGCATCGTTTCGACACCACAGGCCGCAAGCTTTCCTTTAGTTTCAATGGCAACACCTGGAGTAACCGTGGCACTGGCAGCGAAACCTTTGCCTACTATGACCCCACACGCGACACCCTAAGGCGCCGCACAGATGACCATAGCAGCAATCCTTCGGGCAGCCTGTCGCTGGATTATACTCACCCGCTGAAGAACCAGTTCGAGCTGCAGGTGGGTGCGGAGGCGGAGTTTGGTGGCGGCACAGAGTATGTATGTCTTGACATCCTCAATGGTTCCGTCTATGAGCAGGTGCTGCTGCGCTCTCGCGAAGGCGTGGAACGTGGCACGGGTCTCAGCGGCTATGTCACGTTGCAGAAACGCTGGGGAGGCTTCACCGCCAAGGTGGGTTTGCGTGGCGAGCAGGAGTGGAAAAAGAGTACATGGAACTATCTCGACGGCACCGGCACCACCGTGGTGGACACCGCCTTCTTCGGCCTTGTTCCCAGCCTGCACCTGAGCTATCAAACCAAGACTTTTACCAGCTACAGCCTCAGCTACACCCGCCGTCACACAACGCCCGGCATGACGCAGCTGTCCCCCTTCCGCCGTTTTGACGACTACAGCTACGAGACGGGCAACCCCAACCTGCTTATCAGCTATACCCACAACCTGGAGGCGGCTTTTAACAAGTACATCATGGGCTTCGGCAACATCGGCCTCAACGCCTATTACCGCGCCAACACCGACGAGATTGGCACCATGGCATACGCTGGCTATGCGCCTGAGTATTTCGGCCCGGTGCTGGTCAACTACACCATGCCGGAGAATATCGGCAGCAGCCACACCGAGGGCTTGGAGGCTAACATCACCTACCGCCCCACGGGTTTCTTCAATGTGCGCCTGAATGCCTCGGTGTTCAACTATGGCTACAACTACAAAGACTTCTCCGACAGCAAGGTGAGCTGGAGCGCCCGCCTCAATGTGTGGGCCAAGCTGTGGGGCTGGCTCGAGGTGTTTGCCAACGCCCATTACAGCTCCCCCCGTCTGGGTCTCTACAGCATGAGTGTTGCCAACAAAGGTGTGGACTTTGGTGTGAGCAGCGACTTCTTCAACCGCCAGCTGAGCGTGAACCTCAACGTCCGCGACATTTTCGGCATGGCACAGTGGGGTAACAACACCACGGCTCCCAGCTATCAGACCACCGGCAGCCAGCGTTACGACTCGCGCTTTGTCAGCCTCGGCCTCACCTGGCGTATGGGCAAGATGGAGCTGGAAAGCAAAGCCCGCCAAGGTGCCACCGAAAGTATGGGAACCCCGCAGATTTGAATTCGTTAGTACACTAAACTAGATCTGCATATTATGAGAAAGATAGCATTAGCTTTTAGTTTTTACCTTTTAGTTTTTAGTTTTGCACAGGCTCAAGAGAACTACCTGACCCTTCGCGGACGTGTCACCGACCGTGACACCCGCGAGGGGCTGCCTGCCGTCACCGTCTGTGTGGCGGGACAGGCCATCTACACCCAAACCAACAACGACGGCGAGTATGTGCTGAAAGTGCCTGCCGAACACCGCGACGGCAGCATCGTCTATGCCCTGATGGGCTATCTGCGCGACACCGTCAAAATCGTCAAAGCACAAGTGACGTCCGACGTGGCTCTTGTCTCAGATGGCGGGCGCTGGCTGAAAGAAGTGAAGGTGACAGAGTATTCCTCCAAGGCAGCAGCTCAGCTATTGATAGATGCGGTGAACCGCATACCGCAGAACTACCAAACCGACAGCGTGGTAGGCACATGGTTCTACCGAGATGTGAGGATGCTGAACGACGAGCCGTTCCTCTTTGACGAGATGGTGTTTGATGCCCTGCGCGTGGGCTATGACAAGCATCACGCGGTGAAGAAGCTGAATAACAGGAAGGGCCCTTACGGATCGGTGAAGTTGGATTATCTGCGTCCCATCGAGAGCAACTACACCGCCATCCGTCACGACCGCCTGCTGCTCTGCGACACGGCGTATGTCAACCGCGTGACCAACGGAGTTGCCAGCGACAAGATAAACTACGAGGAGAGCGAAGTGCTGTACGACCCCGTGGAGGTGCCTAATACTGTGCCTCGGCTCACCGTCAGTAAATTGAAAAAGGCTAAGAATCTCCGCATGTATGAGACCACCGATGCCGACGGGAAGGAATACTATGTAATTACGACAGGCTATGATGTCGCGGCGAAGAAGATGATGAAAATGCGCGACACGGTGCGTATCACCATTGCCAAAGGTAGTCTGGCCATCACCCGCTACGAGGAGTGGCACTACTTTATGTTGTACCCATATTTTCCAATAAAGAAGTTTTTTAAAGAAGCTGGAGTGGATTCTATTGCAAACCGCTCTCATGTGGTATACAACTACGGAATGGTGGAGGGCAAATACACCCTTACCTCTTATACCCGCCATGAAGGCTCCGACCTCTATTGCGCAAAGAACAGCCCGTTAGGTGAGCGGATTCAGCTTCTGGACAAGCACTGCCAATGTGTGCTGACCAGCGAACACAAGGAGGGTGCCTCGTTCTTGAAGAACAACACCATTCAAGGTCCAGGCAGCGTGCTGGTGATGAATCGCCGTGCCGACAACAAGAGCTACGACGAAACCTTTTGGCAGCAGTACAACTTCGTCCCCCTCGAAGCCTCCATTCGTCATAAATTAGAAAAGAAACTTAAATAGTTAAAAGAATAACACCATGAAAAGAATTTTCATCCTATTGGTTTTCGCCATGGCCGTGACATCTCTTGCAGCTCAAGAGCTGTGGAATGGAGTAGCAACTTACAGCAACAAAATGGCGGGAGGTGGGGCACCTACCACCTACACATCCTACCATCGGGGGGCTGACGTGATGACCGACATGCCCCAAACTAAAACCAAGACACTCTACCTGTCGGCCGAGAAAAGATTGTACACCGTCATGGGCATGATGGGCAAACCTATTGTCTCCACTCGTGAAATCGACCCCGACACCATGACGGTGCCTTTGCTTGAGGTGGACGACGGTTTAGAGACCTTGGCCGGCCACCGTTGTCTGAAGGTGAGCTATGAGAGCAGCAACGCCATGGTCAGCCAAACGACCACCGTGTGGCTCGACACCACTTATCACATTCCCTTCGAATACTCCCTTAATGAAGAGGTGCCTTACGGATTGCCTGTGCGCACCGAGATGCGGATGAAGATGCAGGGTCAGACAATGGACATTGTGTCCGAGCTAGTGTCGGCAGTTGAGGGCAAAGTGGATGATATATTTTTTACCCCACCTTCCAACGAGGGAGCTGTCACCCTCAGCATCGATGCTGAAGGCAATCCCCTGTTGGGAGGCGACACCACAGGTCTTTTTGCTCCGGTACACTCCAACCTGCTCGACGAGGTCGACTCGGCAGGTTTTCACAAAGCTATAGCACATGGCAAAACTGTCTGCATGTTCACCGCTGTGTGGTGTGGCCCTTGTCGCCTGATGTACCCACGCATAGAGGCTGTTGCAAAACAATTGGACAAAAACTACCGTTTCATTAAGGTGGACATCGACCGCTGCCCCACTATTGCCAAAGAGTACGGCTGCGCCACCATTCCTGTTCTCATCCTTTTTGAGGAGGGCAAGGAACTACGTCGTCTTACCTCGGCCGCTTACAGCCAAGAGGATATACTGCGTTTCCTTTCGCAATAACCCAGAACTGCAGACTAGTGCAGATTAAGAAATACCAACCCAATTTAATTGAGATTCAATAGACAGAATATCAAATGATTACCACCCACTCAGAAATATGACAAATAATTTATTGTCAAATGAAAAAATAGTCGTATTTTTGCACCCGTAAACCAATTGTTAAACAACGGTTGTCTGGCAGATTAATGGGTTCTGTCTGTTTGGATGACCCAAAAGTGAATAAATAGAACCCACCATATAACATGAAAGAGATGAAAAAAGTTATCGTTGTTTTGGTCGCCCTGCTGACCACTTTTGCGGCCTCCGCACAAGAAAAGAAAGGCGGTTTCGCCCTTGAATTAGGATTGGGACAATCCCAGTTTGGCAACTACTCAGCCATGTCGGCCTTTGCCGACCCCACCGAGGGCTATGACTTCCTCCCCGCCGAACACATCACGGCTGGCTACTACAATGGCAACGGCTGGTTCTATGGACTTACGTTAGGAGTGAGAAGCGGAAATACTGTCTTTCAGAACCTCAATGAGAATTTCGCAGACTTTAGCTTCCTGCTAGACATCCGCGACTACTTCAAGCTAACCGACAAGATGGAACTGGAAGTCGGCGTGGCCGGAGGCTTGCTGATGCACAAAAACTCCTTCGACTACATGGACCAGCACTATTCTCCCACGCGCCTCGGCTATGAGGGGCACCTGACCTTGGGTCTCAATTACCTCTTCAAAGAGGGTCACTACCTGGGCATCCGCGCCATGATTCCCCAGTTCGGAACCCTCATGGATGCCCCCGCTGGGTTGCCCGAAGGCCTCACACCCAATTCCAGAATCATGCTCTCCGGCTGTACCTTCCAGCTGAACTACGGCATTAGATTCTAAGGCCCTCCTGCCCAATGGCATCATATAAATGCCCAAGGAGAGTGGTCTATACAATAAAACAATTAAAACATAGTTATTGATAAATACAACAAATATCCAAAAATATCCAACAATGAACGCAACAATTAGAGCCCTCGCCACCCTCGCCGTGGCCGCAACGCTGGCTATGTCCGGCTGCAAGAAAGACGATGTCAGCCCCATCACCCCCAACACTCCCGACAACCCGGGCGAAGAGCCCATTGAAAACATCTACGTAGGCACCACATGGGAAGCCCATCTGGAGAACCAGTTCTTCTATCAAGGCATTGAAGAAGACATCACCTATGACGTGACACTGGATTTCCTTGATTCCGTCAATGCCGAACTGTTCCACGACATCTATGTCTACCTGCCCGAGTACCCTGCCTATTCGCAAGGCGAAAATGAGACAGAGAGCCTCACCTACGAGTTCTTTGGCGACACAGTGGTGCTTTATGGCAACTATGTCGATGAGGAGAACGGCGACACCGTTGATTACAAATACGACATAACCCACGACAAGGTGGCCAACACCCTGACCCTGGTGTTGGACGATGCCGACATGCGCGATATCATGGGGACCGACACCATCGTCTTCACCCCTCGTGCAAATGCAGCGTCCAAGAACAGCATCATCGGCAACGGCACCCTCAACAGCCGCAACCGTTGGCAGAAACTGATGGACAAGATTGCCGCAGCCATTGAGAAGTAACGACAGACACAAAAGAGACTCCCGATGAAAACCATAAGGACAATAACCCTGACAGCCATGGCGGTGTTGCTCACCAGTGCCGCCATGGCTTCTCCTGTGTCGCCGAAACGCGCTGCTGCGGTGGCACACAATTTCTTCGGCTCCCTCTGCGGGGCCAAAAGCACCCTGCAAGACCTCAGCAAAGAGTGGCCTTATGACGGAATATATCTTTTCGTGGGCAGCCAAGGGGGCTTTGTGCTGGTCGCTGCCGACGATGCAGCCCGCCCCATCCTGGGCTATTCGCCCAGCGGCTCCCTCGACCCTCAGAATCTTCCCACCCCCTTGCAGCAGTGGCTGCAGGCCTACCAGCAGGAAATAACCGCCCTCCGCGAGGCCAAAAGTACGCCCTGTGCGGATTATGCTCCCGAATGGTATGCCCTTGAGAACAACCTTATGCCCAAGGACAGCGTTTCTGGCGGTGTGGAGCCCCTGCTGACCACCCACTGGGACCAAGACTATCCCTACAACGGCTATTGTCCCCGCGGCACAGTCACCGGCTGTGCAGCCACCGCTCAGGCCCAAATCATGAACTACTGGCAGCACCCCGCCTTTGGTCAGGGCAGCCACAGTTACACCCACGCCACCTATGGCCTACAGCAGGCCGACTTCGCCCATACCCTCTATGACTGGAACAACATGCCCGACCAAGCCTTTTCGTCCTCACCCATGGAACAGAAAGAGGCCGTGGCCGTGCTGATGTACCATTGTGGCGTGAGTCTCGAAATGGGCTACGGCACTGCTGCTCAAGGAGGCAGCATGGCCGCCGGCCTGGCCGGCATGCCGGGATTTGCAAGCATCGACAACTCGCTGAAAGACTATTTCTGCTACAGCCCCGACATGCGCGTGGTTTTCAAAGACAACGGCTACACCAACGAGCGTTGGCGCGACCAGCTTATTGCCGAACTCGACCAGCGCCGTCCCGTCGTCTACACGGGAGCCGCCGTCCAAGGCGGCCACGGCTTTGTCTGCGACGGCTATGACCATCGCGGCTACCTGCACTTCAACTTTGGTTGGAGCGGCGTAGGCGACGGCTACTTCCCGGTCGACTCCATCAGCCCTGGTGTGGGCGGTGCGGGCGGCAACGGCACCTACACCTTCAATATGAACAACTCAGCCCTCCTGGGTTTGGTGCCCGACTATCGCCTGCGAGTCAGCGATTCGGCCTTCTCGGTCAGCCGTTTGGGTGAGTGTGATTCTTTTCTGGTAGCTGTCAACAGGAGCAATTATGCCGCATGGTCGATGAATGTGGACGCCGACTGGATAACGGTCACGGCCGACACTTTAGACCCTGCCGGATGGGTTCGATTTATAGTCCAAGAGAACAATAGTGGGCAGGAACGTGTGGCATCGCTCACCTTCGTCCAAGGAGACGAGACCTGCACCGTTCGTGTAGCTCAGGCAGCCCACGACCCCGAAGAGATGTGTCCCTTGACGGTGGTCATGGAGAGCACACACGGCGATGGCTGGCAGGGCGGTGCCAATCTGACCTTGGAGTCGGCTTCGGGCTATGTCTATGGCACGGCCCGACTGCAAGGCGGTGAGAAGGACTCGGTGGTAATCTTGGTGAGCCCCGACGAGGTTTACTCCGTGTGGCACTCCGGAGGCGGCACCGACCGCTATGTCAATTATTATGTCCGCAACCAGTATGGCGAAGACTTTGTGTCGGTGGCGTATGCCTACCGCAATGGTGGCACCCACTACATCCAGTGGCCTTGTGCCCATGTGGGGACCCCCGACACCCCCGCACACGCCGCTGTGGAGGTTTATCCCAATCCGGCTACCACAGTACTGAACATCAGTGCCGACGGCTTGCAAAAAGTAGAACTGATGGACATGAGCGGCCGTATCGTTCGCACCACCGCCGATCACCAGCTACAACTTGGCAACCTGCCTGCCCAAGCCTATTTTGTGCGCATCACCACTGCGCACGACACCATCGTTAAGCGTATAATAAAGAAATAACACCCCTTGGTTATGAAAAGAATCTTTTCCCTCTCGATGCTGCTTTTCTTAGTTGCAGCCCTCCATGCCCAACAACCCGTGAAGGTTGAGACTTTCCATCTCGACAACGGACTCAAGGTAATCCTCTGCGAAGAACACAGCCAGCCGAAGATATACGGCTGCGTAGTGGTCCATGCAGGAAGCAAAAACGAGAAACCCACCGCCACAGGTGTCGCCCACTATTTCGAGCACATCATGTTCAAAGGCACCGACCGCATCGGCACCACCGACTGGGCTACCGAACGTCTCTATCTCGACAGCATCAGCCAGGCCTACGACCGCCTGCATGCCACTCAGGATGCCAAAGAGCGCCACGACATCCAGCTCGAAATCAACCGCCTCAATGTCGCCGCCTCCAAGTATGCCATCCCCAACGAGGTGGACGCTATCCTGCAGAAAATGGGCTGCACCGGTCTCAATGCCGGCACCAGCTACGACTATACTGTCTATTACAACGTCCTCCCCTCCAACCAGCTCAGCAACTGGATGGATGTCTATGTCGAGCGTTTCCGCAATCCTGTCTTCCGCCTCTTCCAATCCGAGCTTGAGGCTATCTATGAGGAGAAGAACATGTACGACAACCAAATGGGACACGACTTCTCCCGCAACATCTTCACCGAGGCCTTTGGCGAACACCCCTACAGCCGCGAGGTCATCGGCTTGGCCGACCACCTAAAAAATCCACAGCCCAGTGAGATGCAGCAGTTCTTCAACACCTACTATGTGGCCAACAACATGACCCTCCTCCTCGTGGGCGATTTCAACACCGCTGTGGCCCGCAAGTGGGTGGAGGACAAATTCTCTATTTGGCGCAGCGCACCCCTCCCGCAGCAGCCCACCTACAACCTCCCCAAATTCGACACCCGCAAAGTGGTCAACGTCAAGCAGACCCCCATCAAGATGGGTATCATGCTCTTCCCAGGCGTCACCAGCAACCACCCCGACTACCTGCCCCTGCAGATGCTGGGCAGCATCCTGGGCGGTGGCAGCGGCTTGCTCGACAAGGCTGTCAGCGACGGCCGTATCATGATGGCCCAGCTCATGCCCATCTCACTTCAGGATGCAGGCTCCAACATCGTGATGTATGTGCCCAACATCATCGGTCAGAAACACGAGGCGGCTGAAAAAATTGTCTGGGACTGCATCGACAGCATCAAGCAGGGCCGCTTCAGCGACGAGCTGCTGCAGAGCATCAAAACTTCCACCTTGGTTGACCGCCAGCGTCAGCTCGAAGACTACAAAAGTCTGGCAAACCTCTTGCTCCAGCTTGAGCTCGAAAACAGCAGCTTCCAGCAGTGGCAGCTCGACATGCAGCGCTGGATGAACCTCACTCGTGACGAAATCATCGAGGTGGCCAACAAGTATTTCAACCCCGACCATTGTACCATGGTGCGCTCTAAAATGGGCTTCCCCAGCCACAATGGGGCCGTTAAACCCGACTGGGAGCACCTTGAGGCTCAGAACCAAAACGCTCATTCCCCCTTCGCCCTCATGATTGAGTCAAGCCAACCCGACCCCATCCAGCCCCAAGTGGTTGACTTCAAAAAAGATGTCGCCATCACCCAGCTCACACCCAACTGCAAGCTCTACAGCGTGCCCAATCCTAAGAATGAGGTCTTCGACCTTGAGATTACTTACCGCTACGGCGAGCTCGACAATGTCGACCTCGACCGCGCCATACAATACATGTATGCCGTCGGTGCCGACGGTCTCAACCGTCAGGAGTCCACGATGGCTATGAATCAGCTGGGCGGTTCCTGCTGGCTCTCCACCGACGACGAGAAGAGCACCCTCCATATCAGCGGCCTTGAGCAGAATATCGACAGCATTCTCAGCCTCTCCGCCCGTTGGCTCTTCCACCCCACCCACGATGCCAAGCAGATAGACCTCATCGTTGACGAAATAAAGGCTGATGAAAAAGCCGCTAAGGATGCTTCCAACCAGTGGTTCTCGGCCCTCCGAAGCTATGTCAGCTACGGCAGCCAATCCTCTTTCCTGCGCCAAACTCCCTACAAGCAATGGGGCAAGCACACTGGTGAGCAGCTGCACGCCGAGGTGCTGCAGCTCTTCACCCGCAACGGCTATGCCACTTTCTCCGGCAACACCGACCCCGACGTCCTCTGTCAGATAATCCGCCGCAATGGCTTGGTCAACAACCAGGTCGAGGTGGTGGGCCGCCGAGCCTTCAAGCAGCAACTTCCCAGCCAGTCGCAGGTGGCCTATGTCTCCAACAAGAAATTCCTCCAATCCGACATTGCTTTCCTCATGCCCAGTAGCCACTTCGACACCAACGACCTTCCTGTCCTCAACCTCTTTAACGAGTATTTTGGTGGTGGCATGAACAGTGTGGTCTTCCAGGAAATTCGCGAGTTCCGCTCTTTGGGTTACAGCACCTACGGATACTTCTCCTACGACCGCTACAATCGTAACCCCACCTATATGTATGCCTTCTTAGGCACCCAGTGCGACAAGACCCGCGACGGTGTGGAGGCCATGCGCGACCTGCTGGTCCAATTCCCCGACCGTCCCGACAAGCTGGCTCCGGCCATTGAGCATCAGGTAGTGTCCCGCAACAGCAACCACTACACCTTCCGCGACCTGCCTGAATTCGTCCACCAGTGCATCGAGGACTACGGCTGGCAGCGCGACCGTCGTGCCGACATTACCCAGCAAATCAGCCGCCTCACCCTCGACGACCTCAAGGCCTTCCACGCCAAATATATCCAGGGACGGCCCTTGGTGGTGCTTATCTCGGGCAATGCCAAGAAATACAACCCCAAGGAAGTCGCCAAGCTCTTGGGCGACAACACTCCCGTTGTCGAGTATAAGTACAAGCAGCTGTTTAAGTTCTAACACTATCTTTCTTGTACACTAAACCCCATGCCGCACGGCCTTCGACCTGGAGGCCGTGCGGTTTTTTAGTCCCCTTTCCGAACCCCGCAGCCCCCTCATTCGCTCGTCACTATCTGGCTGCCACAGCGTGTGCCGACAGCTCAAAATCCTTTATTTCCCGTTTTTTTCGTACCTTTGCAGCCTTGAAAAAATGCAAACTATGAAATCAACTAAAGTCAAATCAGAACTTTCCAACTATCTCAGCATCGTCCTTGGCAGCTGCATCGTGAGCGTCGGCTTTGTTCTTTTTATCAATCCCTATAAATTTGTGCCAGGAGGAGTCTTCGGTGCCAGCATCGTTTTGCATAATCTTTTCCCCCACCTGCAGGTGGGCACGTTCAGCTACATGATCAGCATTCCTTTGCTTATCCTTTCCTATTTCTTCTTGGGCAAGGGCATCGGCATCAAAACCCTCTTTGCCACCCTTATCACTCCGCTGATTATGAATGGGCTATCCACGCTGGTATACCCTTCCACCGAGGCCCTACAGGCCCTCGATCCCACACAACTATTGGGCGGGGTGCTCGACCTCTCCGACCACCTTATCGTGGCCGCCATCATCGGCCCTGTGCTGGTGGGTACCGGCTCGGCCTTCATCGTGGGGCGCAAGGCCACCACGGGGGGCACCGACATCATCGCCATGATTCTGCAAAAGTATCTGCGGGTAAAGTTCTCCAACGCACTCATCTGCACCGACGGCATCATCGTCCTGTTGGGTTTGCTGGTAATTGGTTTCGGCATAGGCACCGGCCAGGGTCCCGCCAGCAGTTCCTCCTGCATCCTCTCACTTTATTCATTACTCTGCATCTTCCTAATGACCAAGACACTGGCCTATGTGGTGTCGGGCTCTAAGAACGATAAGATTGTCTTCATCATTACCAAGAAAGGCAATGAGCCTCTGCGCCAATACATCCTGCAAAATATCGACCGTACTGCCACCATCCTCAGCAGCGAGGGCCTCTACTCCCTCGAGCCCAACAGCACCTTCTTCATGGTGGTGCCCATGCGCCAGGTCGAGTCCATCACCACCGCCATCCGTCAGTTCGACGACAATGCCTTCGTGGTGGTCACCGATGCCTATGAT
The DNA here is from genome assembly GCA_016280915.1 of Bacteroidales bacterium. GTDB lineage: Bacteria > Bacteroidota > Bacteroidia > Bacteroidales > P3 > Colimorpha. The sequence goes on along the minus strand of JAEEHQ010000016.1, from coordinate 34,907 downwards.
GCCTACGGCAAACGGTGGAAAGCTTTTCCCGACAAGAACACCATTGTGATAAAATAAACAAGATGAGGGGTGATTCATTCGTGATTAAATTGCCGTACGTCGTGGCTTGTCTGGCATGTCAGCGCAAGCCGTTGGAGGAATGGTCGGTCAGAATCCCATCTCCCTCATCGTCCCCTGCCACCGTGTTGTCAGTTACGACGGTTCCCACACCGGCTATGCCACCGGCCTCGCCATTAAACATGCCCTCCTCCGCTTGGAGCGCATCTTGTTATGGGTTTTGTTATTTGTATAATTTTTTTGTTGTAATAAACCGATTAAGGTGACTTCTATTAATTGCATCGAAGAGGCAAACTCTCAATAACGTTGCGAAAGTCGAGCGCAGAGCCGAACTTGTTCGAGCTATGCCGAGATGTAGCAACGTCTCGAAGAAACCCCGCATAAAAAGGGGTCGCGACCGTATGGGAGCTACCTCTTTTTGTGTGTGGGGTATATCAAGTAGATATAGCTCAGCGTGCCGGAGGCACGCGTTCTCAAAATCGAATTAATAGAACCCATCAATAGTCAATAAAGTGAAGAAAGGTGTTGTCCCCCTAGTTTTATGCAGTTGAGTGCATTAGGTAGCACACGTGAACAAGCAACCATTCTTTATAGGCGTTACTATGATTAATGGCTAGTTCTTGACGAAGGCGTCGGCATTGCCCCATTCGCGACCTATCTGGGAAGCACACATTCCTGTGCCTGTGTTGCTCTCGATGATTATAGTGCCAGTGGGAGTGCATACTATGTCGAAACCCACGCTACTGTAATAGGGCATTATTATTATTACCAATTGTTCTGTTGGTACATTCTGAAAAGCTAAGGTATAGATGACACTCGTCTATTGTTGCTTGAATGTAGGACAGGTGGCATTAATCCTTTGTTTTTCAGAATGTCAAGCTGTTTCATCAGTTAACCTACAATAGAATTATTCAACCCAAATCCATCATAACTTCGTTGCTGAGCGAAGCTAAGATGGACTATCAGTAGGCTTTCGACGGATACTGACATGAAAGAGGAGTGTGGAGAGTGTCGCAAGGTTGTTGACTAAAGACGGTCAAGGAGGGCAATAAGCTGCTCCACCTCTTCCTTGGTGGTTGCCCAGCTGGTGACAAAGCGCACCGTGGTTTCTCGCTCTCCACGGGGACCCCAGTTCTCAAACGAGGCGTGCTCTCTCAGCTTGTCCATCAGTTCGTTGGGCAGGACAAAGAATTGTTGGTTGGTAGGGGAGGGGAAGGCCACCCTAATGTCACGGGCCACAAAGGCATCGCGCAGGTGCAAGGCCAACTCCACAGCACTTCGGGCAATCTGCTGGTAGAGCCCATTGGTGAAGAGTGTCTCAAATTGCACCCCCTGCAGCCGGCCCTTGGCCAGCAGGGCTCCATGTTGTTTCACCAGTTCGAAGAAGAAAGGCAGCCGCTCGGGGTTGGGAGCCACCACGGCTTCGCCAAAGAGGGCTCCCACCTTGGTACCTCCGATGTAAAAGACATCGCACAGCCGGGCTATGTCTGCCAACGTAAAGTCTGCCCCCTCGGCCGCCAGGCCGTAACCTAGTCGGGCACCGTCTAAGTAGAGGGGGATATGATGCTTATGGCAGACCTGGCTGAGGGCCTCCAACTCGGCCAGGCTATAAATGGAGCCCAGCTCGGTGGGTTGGGTGATATACAGCATGCCGGGAGCCACCATGTGTGGGTAGGTGTCGTCGCTGTAGAATGTGTCGATATATTCAGCCACCTCTCGGGCATCTACCTTGCCGCCGTGCGAGGGGAGTGTCAGCACCTTGTGGCCGCTGTGCTCCACAGCACCACTCTCATGCACGTTGATATGGCCGGTCTCGGCCGCCAGCACCCCTTCGTGCCGTCGCAGCAGGGCATCTATCACCGTGGCATTGGTCTGTGTGCCACCTATGAGAAACTGCACCAGCGCATCGGGTGCCTGGCAGGCTTGGCGGATTAGTTGGCGGGCATGGGCAGAATAGGGGTCCTCGCCATAGCCCACCGTATGCTCGAGGTTTGTCTCCATCAGACGTCTCATCACTTCGGGATGAGCACCTTCCATATAGTCACTATCAAAATAAATCATGCTGTCGTTATTTTTTTCCCTTTGCAAAAATACACCTTTTTTGCCAAATATAATAAATCAGAACGAAAATTCCCCTGACACAACCAGCCACTACCTCTCGGCCCCTTCAAGAATAACCGGTTTCTCAGCCCCCTCCGGAAAAACCAGATAATCTGAATGCTCGGGATATTCCGCCCATTTTGCTTCCTCCATCCAATCTGGTTTTTTGGGGTAGCTCATCGGTGGCTCCAGCCCATTCTCACTATCTTCTTGCTTTCTCCTCGCGAACTTCTCGCTTTTTACTCAATCAACAAACAAGGTCTGGCCAAGCTTTTCCCAAGATTGAGGTGGGCGGTTCTGAGCCTTGGAGACAAGCTTCCTCCCAGGAGGGGTTTGCGCTACCATCTGTTTCGTCGGTACACCTGGGTGGGAGTGGGTTTTGTGGCAGTGGAGGAGGTGGAAACTGGGTGCGGACGGAAAGTTTTTTGGTCATATACTAAATTTTATTTGTATTTTTGTAGTTCGTTAGGGATTGGCTTATTGTTACAATCCTATATTTATCAATTTGTTAAAATGTAAAGACATGGCATTGAAAAGAGTTATGGTGCTGACGGGCGGCGGCGACTGCCCGGGCCTGAATGCCGTTATAAGGGGTATCGTGAAACGGGCCTCGCAAGAAAAAGACTGGGAGGTGATAGGCTGCATTGAGTCGTTCAACGGCGTGCTGCGCGAACCTACGGAGATTGTGGAACTGGACGAGAAGAGCGTCCACGGCCTGCTGGTGATGGGCGGCACGATTTTGGGCACTACCAACAAGGGCGGCCCCTTTGAATGGCCTGTGCGCCAGCCCGACGGTAGCTGGACAACCGTGGACCGCAGCGACGAGATGATTCGCAAACTGCAGTACTTAGGGGTGGATGCCGTCATCAACATTGGTGGCGACGGGTCGCAACGCATCTCCTTGGGCCTTGCACAGAAGGGGCTGAACATCGTAGGTGTGCCTAAAACCATCGACAACGATCTTTCTTCAACCGACTATACTTTCGGGTTCCAGACGGCTGTGCAGATCTGCACCGAGGCCATCGACAAGCTGGTGACCACAGCTGCCAGCCACAACCGCGTCTTTATCATGGAAGTGATGGGACGCGATGCCGGTTGGATAGCCCTCCATAGCGCCATAGCCGGTGGTGCCGACGTGTGTCTGATTCCCGAGATACCCTACGACATACAGGAGGTGAAGAAAAAGATTGAGCAACGCTACAACAAGCGGCACGGTTTCTGCATCATTGTGGTGGCCGAAGGGGCCAAGCCCAAAGGCGGCTCCATCGTGGGTACCAAGAGCGATGAGGTGGGCTACCAGCATGTTAGGCTGGGTGGTATTGGCAACCAGCTGGCCGCAGAGCTGAAGGCGGCAGGTGTGGAACAGGACATTCGTTGCACCATTTTAGGCCATCTGCAGCGCGGGGGCACCCCTATTGCGTTCGACCGCATCCTGGCGTCGGAGTTTGGCGTACGCGCCATGGAACTGGTGATGGAGGGCAAGTTTGGCCGCATGGTGGCATACCGCCATCCCGAAATCGTGGATGTGTCGCTCGAGGAGGCCGTGCGTGCACAGAACCTCGTCGACCCCAAGGGCCAGCTGGTCCACACGGCCAAGGGCCTTGGCATCGAGTTCGGCCAGGGCTGAGTGGGGTATTAGACTCTATTGTCACACAGATTACACCGATTATAGTGCAAGTGAAGCAGTCGTTCGTTTGGATGGTTGCTTCACTTTTTGAATTCGAATTGCACAAATCCTACGGATTTTTGGTTTTCTGGTTTTTGGGGGAAGAAAAGAATTTTGCGCAATTTAGAAAAAAATAGTATATTTGCACTTTCAAGCATGGGGACGATATATCACCAAGTGATATATTGTCAATATGTTATATAAAGATAATAGAATAATTATAATATTAATGGAGTTAAAAAAGATAAAATCAGCCCTCATTTCGGTCTTCTATAAAGACGGACTTGAAGACATCGTTAGAGCCCTCGACCGCCAAGGTGTGACCATCTACTCGACGGGTGGCACCTATAAGTTTATCCACGACCTCGGCATAGAGCCCGTTGCCGTTGAGTCCCTCACGGGCTATCCTTCCATTCTGGGAGGCCGTGTCAAAACCCTCCATCCCAAGGTCTTTGGCGGCATTCTCAGTAGGCGCGACATGTTCTCCGACGGGGAGCAGCTGGCGCAGTATGAGATTCCCGAAATCGACTTGGTCATCGTGGACCTCTATCCCTTTGAGGCCACCGTTGCCAGCGGGGCCCCAGAGCAGGACATCATTGAAAAGATAGACATCGGCGGCATTTCCCTTATCCGTGCAGCCGCCAAGAATTTCAAGGACGTGGTGATTGTTCCTGCCGTTGATCATTATGAGGAGTTTTTGAAACTCTATCAGGAGCAGGATGGCGGCACCACCCTGGCTCAGCGCCGTCATTTTGCAGGCTATGCCTTTAACGTCAGTTCCAACTACGACACGGCCATTTTTAACTATTTCAACCGCGAGGAGCAGATTCCCGCCTTCAAGCAGAGTTGCACCCAAGCCCAAGTGCTGCGCTATGGCGAGAATCCCCACCAGAAAGGTTATTATTTCGGCAACCTCGATGCCTGCTTTACCAAGCTCAACGGCAAAGAGATTTCCTATAACAATATCGGCGACATAGATGCTGCCTGTGCCCTTATCGACGACTTCAGCGAGACTACCTTTGCCATCCTCAAGCACAACAATGCCTGTGGCTTGGCTTGCCGTCCCACCCTGTTGGAGGCGTGGAAAGATGCCCTTGCCGGCGACCCCGTTTCGGCCTTTGGTGGCATCCTCATTGCCAACCGTCCCATCACCAAGGATGTGGCTGAGGAGATGCACAAGATTTTCTTCGAGGTATGCATTGCTCCTGACTATGAGCCCGAGGCTCTCGACATCCTCAAGGGTAAGAAGAACCGCATTATACTGAAACGCAATGCCTTTAAGATGCACGACAAGATGTTCCGCAGTGTGCTCGACGGCGTGTTGGTGCAGGATCGCGACCAGGTGGTGCCTAACGCTGCCGACATGGCCAAGAGCGTCACCTCTACCCCCATCACCGAGGCGCAGGCCCGCGACCTGGCATTTGCCACCATTCTGGTCAAGCACACCAAGAGCAATGCCATTGTGCTGGCAAAGAACGGTCAGCTTTGTGCCAGCGGTACTGGCCAGACCTCGCGTGTTGATGCCCTGCGCCAGGCCATTGCCAAGGCTCAGAGCTTCGGCTTCGACCTGCACGGAGCCGTCATGGCCAGCGATGCTTTCTTCCCCTTCCCCGACTGTGTTGAGATTGCCCATGAGGCCGGCATCACCGCCGTGGCCCACCCGGGAGGTTCCATTCACGACCAGGACTCTATCGACTACTGCGAGAAGAACCACATGGGTATGGCCATCACCGGTTTCCGCCATTTCAAGCATTGATTGCCCCCGCAAGAAACAGAAACAATATCAGAAATATATAATAATAAGTATTCATAAATAATGGGTCTATTTTCATTTTTTAACAAAGAGGTCGCAATGGACCTGGGCACTGCCAACTCCATTGTCATTTACAACGACCAGATTGTGGTTGATGAGCCCTCCATCGTGGCTGTCGACCGCAACACAGGACACATCATCGCTGTTGGTAAGCGTGCCCAGTCGATGGCCGGCAAAACCGACAACAAGAACATCGAGACTATCCGCCCCTTGCGTGGTGGTGTTATCGCTGATTTCGAGATGGCCCAGCACTTAATCCGTGAGCTCATCGGCATCACCCGCATCAATCGCTCGTTTATGCCCCCGTCGCTCCGTATGGTTATTTGCATCCCCTCCGGCATCACCAATGTCGAGGAGCGTGCCGTCCGCGAGTCGGCCGAGCAGGCTGGTGCTAAGGAAATCCGCATGATTCATGAGCCCATGGCGGCAGCCATCGGTATTGGCATCGACGTTCTGGAACCCGAAGGCCACATGATTGTTGACATTGGAGGCGGCACGGCCGAGATTGCCGTCATTTCTCTGGGTGGCATCGTCTGCAACAACTCTATCCGTGTGGCTGGTGATGAATTTAATGAGAATGTGGTGGAATATATGCGCAAACAGCATAACATGGTGATTGGCGAACGTACTGCCGAGCAGGTGAAGATAAAAGTGGGTGCTGCCATCAGCGAGCTCGATGAGCCCCCAGAGGATTATCCCACCCTGGGCCGCGACCTGTTGACGGGTCTGCCCAAGGAAATCTCTGTCAATTATAAGGAGATTGCCCATGCCCTCGACAAGTCGATTGCCCGCATCGAGCAGGCCATCCTCGACACCCTTTCGGCCACTCCTCCCGAGCTGGCTGCCGACATCTACCGCACGGGTATCTACCTGGCCGGTGGCGGCTCTTTGTTGCGTGGCCTGGATCAGCGCATCTCCTCCAAGACCAAGTTGCAGGTGCACATTGCGGAAGACCCCCTGCGCGCCGTGGCGCGTGGCACCGGCATCGCCCTCAAGAACTTCAACAAGTTCTCCTTCCTCATTCGCTAATCCCCCTGTGGCTTCCGAGCCGCAGACACACCCATCAGGAGACAATCACCCTAAAAAGTGGTTGTCTCCTTTCTTATTAATCCCGTTGCTGTTCATAGGAAAAGGTATCCCAACACCAGAACAAATACACACGACCTCCCAAAACAGAAAAGCGTATGCATTTTTTTTCTATATGCAATATTTTTTGTACCTTTGTGGCAAACAAAAACAATATTATTAACATCTAAAAATAACAATAATACAATGAGTAACACTATCAGGAAAACCATTTGCGTCTTAATCGCACTGCTCTTTATGGGAGGTTTCACCAACCTCAGTGCACAAGAGAGCACTCAAAAAAGTAAAAAATTTGAATGGGAAGCATCCATCTCCCAGACGGCCAAATTCAACCTTTTTGACGTGCTGGCCTGCGACATTGCTGTCAGGTACAAGTTCTCCGACCACTTCTCTGCTGGTATAGTTGCCGTTCCTTCCACCTTGATAATGACAGACAGTCCTTTCAATGGTGTTTTCTATTTACCCACCATGGCCTCCTTGCGCTATGATTTCGCGACACAAAAGACCCTATCGCCCTATTTCATTCTGGACGCAGGCGGCTCATTCATAGGAGGATTTGAGGGATTTCAAGGCAGGTTTGGCATCGGCCTGGACATCAATGCATTCGACAACTGTTCCTTATTTACTGAACTGGGCATTACCACTCTGGCTTTTGAATCAGCATGGATCCCCATCTCAGCAGGCATTCGATTCTAACGCATCCACTTCAATAAAGAAAAATAGGGCAACCGCAATGGCTGCCCTATTATTTTTTCTATCTTAGAAACTAGAGTTTCACTATCTCTTCTATGATATCTTTAATCAGGCGGTCCATGGTGGCATCGTCGCAGTCATAGTTGTTGCACATGATGGCGAAACTGAACATCTCGTCGTCGTCGTTGGTGAAGTAGCCCACAAAGTTGCGCACTCCAGCCATGATGCCGCTCTTCACGCGCAGCGAACAGCCACCGGGCACCTCGGGTATGACAGCATACTCAGGCATTTTCTGGCTGATGCCCAAGGCACTGGCAAAGTCCCAAAAGAAAGGCTGCCGAGCCACTGCATCCAAGAACTGGGTGACGAAATAGGCCGTCACATGGTTGTCGCGCGAAAGGCCGCTACCATCCACCATCTTCACTTCCCGTTTGTCGAGATTCAGCTCGTTGAAGTAATCATATAGGAAAGCCCTACCCGAAGCGTAGCAGCCGTGGCCATCGCGCAGGTAGCCCATGAGTTTGAAAAGGCTTTCGGCGGCTATGTTGCTGTTGGTTTGCATGGTCAGGGCCGTGATGGTCAACAGGTTGAAAGAGGTATCCACACACACCTGCTTGTATTTGTTGGGCATGGTGAAATGCACCGATGGTTCGCCCGAGACGGGGATGCCGTGCTTGCGCAAATAGTGGGTGAACTCGTTGGCCATGGTATAGGCGGGGTGGGGCATGGAAGCGCGGAAATGGGTGTCGGCCGTTCCCAGGGGGATGACGCCGCGGCAGATGCGGCTGCCTTCGTAGGGTGAGCCGTAGAAGATGACGTCGAAAAGGGTGTCGCGGGCACCGGTGGTGACATGGTTGGCGATGGGTATCTCGGGCTGAATGCTGGTGATGACCACAGGGTCGCCCGTCTTTCTGCCGGCACGGAAATGCACATCTACCGAGTTTTCGTTATAGTTAAGGCCGCAGGCACCACTGCCAAAGGAGTTGCCCAGGTCCGACCATTGCCAGGAGGGATGCATCATCTCATCCTCAAAGAGGGAGGTGTCCACATAGACGTGACCATTGATGCGGTGGATGCCCATTTGGCGCAGACCTGCAGTCAGCCGGTTGAAGGTAGAGTCGGTGTAGGCAAATCTGTCGGAGCAGAAGAAGGGGTCGCCCGAACCTACCATAATCAGGTCTCCATTGAGGGTCCCACCCTCAATCTTGCCAGAATAATAGAGGTAGTTCTCGAAGGTGAATTTGGGCCCCAACCGGCTGTAGGCAGCGGCGGAGGTGAACAGCTTGTTGATGGCGGCAGGCATCATAAAGAGGTCCTCATTGCGCGAATAGATAGTGCTGTCCTTGGTGATATTATGCACACAAACTGCAAAAGAGGCATGTTTCACGGCAGGTCTGCGGGTGATGTGGCGCACCACAAAGTCCACGCGGTCGGTATTTTGCGCCATAGAGGCAAAGCAAGTAAAGACAACGGCAATAGTTAGTAGCAGCTTCTTGCAATACTTCATTGGATAGTCTGTTTTTTAATGTTGTTTGAGTTGTTGGTTGATTTCGTCAATGCGTGCCAGTACCCTGTCGCGTCCAAAACCGGTCACCGAAGAGGTCATCAGCATCTCGGGCAGCTCTTCCCACACCTCTGCGAGGGTTTGCCTGTAGGTGTTGACGGTGGCGGCAATCTCGCGCTGTTTCTGTTTGTCGATTTTGGTAAAGATGATGCTCAAAGGAGTGCCGTTCATGCCCAAGAAGTTGATAAATTCAAGGTCTATCTTTTGTGGCGGGATGCGCGAGTCGACCAGCACAAACACGTTCACCAGGGCTTCCCTTTTGAGCAGATAGTCGGTTATCATCTTCTGCCATTTCTCGCGCGAGGTCTTCGACGTGCGAGCATAACCATAGCCGGGCAGGTCCACCAGATACCACTCATTGTTTATGAGAAAGTGGTTGATGAGCTGTGTCTTGCCCGGGCGCACGCTGGTCTTTGCCAGGCCTTTCTGGTGGGTGAGCATGTTTATCAGCGACGACTTGCCCACATTGCTTCTGCCGATGAAGGCATATTCGGGCAGTCCGGTGTCGGGGCATTTGCGGTAGTCGGTGTTGCTGACAACAAATTCTGCTTTCTTTATCTCCATATTCTTTACATTCTGTTGCGGGCAGGCCACCACGTTATTTCATAAGCGAGCGGCGCACCTCGCGTCTCTCCTGGCGGATTTTCTTACGTTGGGCACGCACCTCTTGGGCGGCTTGTTGTTTCAAACGTTTCAGGCGGCGCAGCTCTTCGCGCTCCTCGTCGGCCACCTGTTTCCACCAGGGCAGCATCTTCATGTTGATGCGGAAGAGGTGGGGGCGGTCGAGCACGTGGTTCTTGGTGTCATACGACTCCATGTATCGGGCTCGCTTCTCGGGGATAATCTCCTTGATGGCCACCAGGATGCCGGTCTCGTCGGTATTGCCGAAATCTTTGTTCTCGGCGGTGCCGAAACAGCGCATGGTGGGGGAGAGGGTGATGTAGGCATTGATCATGGGGGGCACCACGCTGCCGAGGGCGCGCACGCTGTGGGTTAGGATTTGGTAGTCCTCCTTGTAGTTCTTGCCGTCGAACAGGCTCTCCAGCTCTTTTTGCTCCATGGTGATGGGCATTGCCTCGAAGGGCTTGACCAGGTGGTTGGCATCGGGGAAATGCTTCAGCATAAAAAAGCGCACCATATCCTTTGCGCGGCTGTTCATCTGGGGGTACATGGTAATCTTGCCAAAGAAATAGCGAGTCTCGGGAATCTCCAGGGCTATGGCACCCAATCCGTCCCAGAGGTTGTCCAACGAGTAGAGACCCTTGCGCAGGTTGGTGCTGGGTTGGTATTCGGGTTGCACGAACGCGCGTCCCAGCTCCACCGTGTAGGGCAGGTAGTTGTTCACGAAATCCTCCGAGTATTCGAACAGTTCCGACGTGGGGGTGACAAAAGAGCCGTTGGCGTCGCGCATCATGTTGCTGCCGTGAATGAAGCGGTAGCCCCCCACAATCTCCTCGTCCTTGGGGTTCCACACAAAGAGCTGTTTGAAGCAGTGGGGCTCGGGCAGGGTGTCAAACTCGTCTATGTCGCAGTCCTTGCCGGTGCCGCCGCCGTCGAGCGCATAGCTGATCTCGCGCAAGCGGCCAATCTCGCGCATGATATTGGGCGAGAGGTGTGCGGTAGTGATATAGATCTCCTTGTTGCCACAGTTGGTCTTACGCAGGAAATGCTTGTGCTTCAGTTCCGTGCGTATCAGGTCGCGGGGTACCTTAGGAATTACGTAAGAAATGTCTACCATCGTCCTCAAATTTTAAATTCAGCCGTCGGGTCTTCCTTCAGGCCATAAATATAGTCTTGCACCCTCCGTGCCCACTCCTTGGCCGAGAGGCGTTTGTCGAAGGTGGTGTAGGATATGGGCTTGCCCACAATCAGCTGCAGCGTCTTGCCGCATTGGGCAAACATTTCGGCGGGCAGCAGCGCCATCTCGAAATTGAACCGGATGCCCAAGCGTTCGCGCAGGCGTGCCAGGTTGTAGAATCGCGGGCGGTTCTTGGCATCGAAAAAGAAAGGCACCACGTCGCGCCGATACTTCACCGCCTTCTTGATGAAGGTGGGCTTCCACTCTAGGTCGTGGATGGTACCGTCCTTGCGTTTGCGTGAGCAGAGACCGGCAGGGAAATAGAGCAGGGCGTTCTGCTCGGCGAAAGCCTGCTCCAGCGTGTGGGCGTTAGCGGCATTGTGGTGTACCTTGTCGATGGGGATGAACAGCGGGGCCAAGCCTGGGATGTGCAGCAGGAAATCGTTTACCGGAAACCGGATGTCGTTGCGGTAGGGACCAATGGCGCGCATCAGGGCCAAGCCGTCGGGGCCTCCCAGGGGGTGGTTGCCGGCAATGATGGGGCAGCCCTGCTGGGGGATATTGTGAGGATTGACCACTTCCACCTTGAGGTCGAGGCCGTCGGGCCGCGGCGTGTCCAACAGGGCACAGACAAAGTCAAGGCCGAACTTGTCCCTATGCAGATAGATGCAGTGGTTGATGTCGTCCAGATGCAGCAAACGTTCCATCCGCCCCACCAACCAGTTGGGCAGCTTCACATTCTTGGCGGCCAAAACTTTCTGAATGTCTATATGTTTCGGCGTGATTGACTCGGGGTCTGTGTGGTTCATTTCATCCATCTGCTACAATCATTCGAATTTGCAAAAATACAAAAAAAAACGAATATAATAACAAAAAAGTATATGTATAATTGTATAATAACTGCAACCGTATTCCATCATCCCTCATGAAACAAAAAAGCCGCCACAGCAACTGTGGCAGCCTATTGTTGTTTTTTCAACCCGAAGGTTATTTAATCTCAATGCTCTTGCCCATGGCGCGTTTCTCTGCCTCGGTATACTTGGGCAGGACGATGTGCAGGATGCCGTTGGTGACGGTGGCGCTGATGTCGTCGCGCTTGACGTTCTCGGGCATGCGGAGCAGTTGCTTGAATTGCAGCTGACCGAACTCACGGCGCAAGAAGTGGCGACCCTCCTTCTTCTCTTCTTTCTTTTCGCCCTCCACCATTTCTATTACTAGGTTGTCTTCGCTGTCGATGCTCAGGTTCAAGTCCTCTTTGCTCAGGCCGGGCACGCACAGTTCAATCTCGTAGTCTTCGTTGCTCTCGCTCACATTCATCTTAGGCATCGTGCCTTGTGCATCGCTGCTGCAGTTGTTCCAGTTGTCCCAGTTCATCAATTCGTTAAACAGGGTAGGCATCAAATCGGGATTTCTTTTAACCAGTAACATAATTTTATTCTCCTATTTTTTAATTGTTTATTATCAATTTTTGTTTTACTTTCCGTCTGCTTTCTTATCTGCAGACACCCCCCAATATATCAATCGCAATGCCAACAAAAATATTATGACAAAATTTCCGAAAATAGACATTATTGAGCTATTATTTTCTGTCAAAATTTCCGAATCAAACACTAGCAGCAATCTTTAACGTGTCCTGAGATGGCCGTTATAAAAATAATAATGTGCCAATTAAAATAAAAAATGTATCTTTTTAAAATAAAAAATGTATCTTTGCAACCGCTTATAATACACTTATTTCTATGAAGAAGACCTTATTCCTATTACTCTTTGGCGCAATAGCGCTGTGGGCTCCGGCCCAGAACAAAACCCTTTGGGGCCATCTCGACACGCTGATAAGCGAGTATCGCTTTGCCACGGCCTACCCCTTGGCACAGCAAGCCTATCGACAGCAATTGGCCTTGGGTACCGGACCCGAGCAACTGACGGCAGCCCTCTACCTGAACACGATCGACCTTGCCTACAACAAGGCCCCATCTGACTCGGCCGTCATGCGTTGGGGACACCTCGCCCGCAGGTTGCGAGGTGCAGACCGCGCGTTGGCCTACGCTTTCCTATTCCAAACCTATAGCGAAGTGTACAGCAGTCACCACTGGCGAATAACCCGCGCAAAACCCCACAACAACCCCAACCTGTCCATGACCTTTTGGCATAGGCAACGCATGGAGGATACGCTTACCATGTGTGCCGACAGCGTGTTGGCCTATGCCAATGCCCTCCGTCATGCCTCTCCCGTGCCATACAGTCGCCTCTTTGCCGCCGACAGCAGCGCCCCCTTCACCCTTGACAGTACGCTGCTGAGCATGGCTGTGCAAACCCTCATGGAGTCCCTTGCCAAGATTCCTTCGGGCGAAACCTCCATTGGCGGCGATTTTGAGCCCCTGTCCCTCTTCGTCTCTCGGGTCGAACAGGCCGATACGCTACCCTTCCCTCAGCGAATCCACTACCGCATCGCGCGGCTCTATGTCGACCGTCCTGCCGACGAGGCCTGCTGGATAGACCTCCAACGCTTCTTCCCCTTCCAAAATTTCGACCGTACCTACCACTACTACCTGCCGCTGCTGAAGACCGACGAAATGAAATCCCTGCTCCTGACCAAACGGGCCAAGGTCTTCAACTTTGCCGACTCCTTAGTGGCGGCCGAAAACGCCTGCCTCGAGGTGGAGCGCCGCTTTCCCAACACCTATGGTGCCGACCAGTGCCGGGTGCTTAGACGAGAAATTTGCCGTCCGGAATTCTCCTTACAGCACACAAATGTGGCCTCCTCCAAGCGCAATCGCCTGGCTCTCGTCAATGCCCGCAACACGCCTCTGCTGCACTTCCGCCTAGTGCCATACAGCAGCGACGACTCGAACTGCCGCGACTCCCTGATGGCGCTCACCCCCGTCAAAGAGTGGCAGCAGGCGCTGCCCGACCCTGGCGACCACCGTGCCCATTCCTATCTGATACCCCTGCCAGCTGTGGCGCAAGGCGTCTACTGGCTGCTGGCCTACACCGACAGTATCTTTTGCACCAGCCTATACCTGTCAAACGATGCCCTCTTCATCAATTACATCACTCCGTCAGCAGGTCGCACCGCCATTGCGGGCCACTTGGTGGACCGCCAGTCGGGTCAACCTCTCACCGACACCCGCGTCACACTCCACTCTAGCGGCATAGCCGAGCGTCACCGCCGCCGCCACACCTACACCGACCACCAGGGCTACTTTAGTTTCTGCACCAGCCCTCTTACACGGAAACTCTTCCCTCCGCAATACTTGACTTCAGAAAACGACGGTGACCAACAAATACAACAAATCTGGGGTTACAGCTACTCATTCCGCAAGGAACAAAAAGAACACCTTCAAATCATCATGACCGACAGGCCTGTCTACCGCCTGGGCGACACCGTGCAGTTCTGCTGCCTGGCATACATCGACCGCGCCACAGGTAAAGAATACAACCGCCGCCGAAAGCCTGCCGCCAGAGTGGACCTCGTGGCCGTCATGGATTATTACGACAGACAGGACACCCTTTACCTCACCACAGACGAGCATGGTCGATGCTGGGGCCAATTTGTAATACCCTCCGATGACCGCAATGGAGCCCATTGGCTGAGTGTTTTCTCGAAAGGCAAACCCCGATACAGAGCCGACCAGCGCATCTATGTCGAGGCCTACAAGCCACCTCGCTTCTTCGTCTCGCTCTCGTCGCACAAGGATAGTGCCGACAGCGGCAGCCTACGCCGTTTTGGCCAGCCCGTAACGCTCTACGGCACCGTCAGCAGCTTCAGCGGTGCCCCCATGGAAGGGGCTGTGGGCAGCTGGGAGGTGTCCTGCTCTCGGCTCGAGGCTGCCTCTCTCCGCGAGGAGTTCCTTTTCGGCGACAGCCTCCGTGTGGGTCCTGACGGGTGCTTCCAGTTAACCTTCACCCCAAGGCTGGAAGACTTTGGCGAGGCCGCCGAGGCTGAGCACAGGCAGGGGCGCAAAGCCACCTTTGTCTACGAAGCCACCGTGTACGTTACCGATGCCGACGGCGAGGTTCAGTTTGCCAGCCTTGCCTTCCACGTCAGCGAAGCCGACGGCTACTGCCGTCTGGTCAGCGACAACCTTAACCACCTGCGCTTTGCCTACAACGACTTCGACCATCACCCCCTTACGGGCAATGTGCGTGTCCAGTTGCACCGCCTGCGCCAGCCCGACACCCTGCGCACCCTCGACCCCCTCATGCAGGAAAACCCCGCCGCCCAGTGGGTGGGCAGCCGTGAAGAATTCCACCGCCTTTTCCCCTTCCGTGCCTTCGATAGTCTCGAGGGCGAGAGCCGCCACCTGCCCGTTGTGGCCAAGCTTCTCGACCGCACCATGGCCTCCCGCTCGTTGCACCTCGGGCCGCTGCCGTCGGGTCTCTACCGCATCACCTTCAGCACCCCCGACGGCAACCGGCATGACACCGTTGTCAACCACGTGTCCCCCACGGGCAGCGTAACTGGCACCGACCTGGTGTTCGTACGCACCCACCCCCAGACTGTTAATTGGCACGACATCTATTGCCGCAAGGGCGATACCGTGCAGTTTGAGGTGGGCAGCCCCTACGGCAACCAGCCCCTCTACTACCACGTCTCGGTGGGCTCAAGGGTTCTCAAGACCGGCATGGTCACCCTCGACAGCAGCCACCTCACCCGCCTCACCATCCCCATACGGAAAGACTACGAAGCCGGCCTGCAGGTTCTCTTCTCCGCTGTGCGCGAAGAAATCCTCTTCAGTCGCAGCTACACCATCCATGTCCTCCAACCCGAGGAGCATCTCACGATTGCCACTACCACCTTCCGCCACCGCATGCAGCCCGGCACCCACCAACGCATTGCCTTCCGCATCAGCGGAGCCGACTCGGCAGGTTTGGCCGCCAACCTGTGTCTCACCCTCTTCGACTCCACCCTCAACCAATACCATCCCATACGCTGTGGCCTCAACCTCAACTATCACACTCCTCGTTCCTACCTCAACTACGAAGCTCCATCACTCAGTATCAACTCTGTCGCCAACGCCCACCTTAAGGCCCAAGCCCTCTTGCCAGCGCCTCAATTGGGCTTCGGACTTTACAGCCCCAGGCACCACTATAATCGCCTCTCCTCGCTCACACAAAAAAGAATGCTCCGCGGCCATGTGTATGACCAGAAGACCAGTGAGGCGATACCCTTTGTCCGGGTAACTGTCACCTACCAAGGAGTCGAAATTGCCACAACGCAAACCGATTTCGACGGACTTTTCTCCTTCAACAGCCTTCCCATGGGTCAATGCCACCTCACCATCTCGGCAGTGGGCTACAACAAAAGCACCGTGCCCGTCACCGTCACCTCCAGTCCCAAGGTGGTTGAAATTGCCATCAGTCCCTCTGGAGTAGCTCTGGAAGAGGTCCAAATCGTCGAAAGCAAAATCCCCTCCATAGACATTGGCGTAGCCAAGAGTGGCACACGGCTTTCTGCCGACGACATAGCGCGCATGCCCGGCACGTCGGTGGAATCTATTGTGGCATCTGTGGGAGGGGTTGGGTATTCCGACGGATGGAAGCGCACCGGAGTCAATGTGCCCAAAGAAGCCATTGCCGAGATCATGGTTCCGCCCGCCTTCGCCCCTCGCGAGGTCCCCGTCCCGGAGAACCTGCGTCAAAACCTCTCCACCTTGGCCTTCTTCGCGCCCCACCTGCGCAGCAATGCACAGGGCGAAGTGGAGGCTGCCTTCACCCTGCCCGACGCCCTCACCCGTTGGCAGCTCACAGGCTTTGCCTGGACCGACCAGCTGCAGACAGGTGCTGTCATACGTTCCATTCTAGCACAGAAAGAACTGATGGTGCAGCCCCTTCTGCCCCGTTTCCTGCGGCAAGGCGACCGCGTGGTGCTGCCCGCCAAGGTGTCCAACCTCACCGACAGCAGCCTCACCCTTCAGGTAGGTTTCGAAATAGCCGATGCTGACACCGCCCATCGTTCCCGCCGACACCGCTTCGACACCACCCTCACCCTTCAGCCTCACAGCTCCGCCACCGTCAGCACACGTCTCCTGGTAGACGAGCACTGTAACGTGGCACAATATAAAGTCTTCGCCGTCCAATCCACCCCGTCGGGCATCCACCTCAGTGACGGCGAGCAGGGTCTGCTGCCAGTTCTTTCCAACCGTCAGCGGGTCACCTCCACCACTCTGCTCTACCTCCCCGGAGGCTCTGAAAGCCAGCCCGTCATGCGTTCCTACACCCTGCCGCTTAGCCTCAACGGCACCGACTCGCTCTCCCTGGCCTACAGCGCCAACCCTGCCGACCATGCCTTCCAAGCCCTGCCCCACTTCAAACGACACCTCATGCCAGGCAATATCTATCTGGCCAACAGTATCTATGTGAACCAGCTGTCCACCCTTGTAGACACACTCACACCCCAGCAACGGCAGCAAGCCCAGCGCCGCAGCCAGCGCGACCTCCGCAACCTGCTGCAAAGCCAGCGGCATTCGTCAGGAGGCTGGAGCTGGATGCCATACGGACAGCAGGCCAGCCGTTACGTCACCGAGGCCGTGCTGCAACGACTGGCACATTGCTCTGGGATTGTCGAAGACGGCCGCAACCGCAATGCCCTCCGCAGCGCGCTGCAATATATCGACCGCCAAGTGGTGGATGCCTATCAGCATCGCACCGAGGACAAGAACCCCACCGATTGCCTCTCGCTCCTCTACACCCGCAGCCTCTACCTTCCCGATTTTCCTATCGACAGTACCGACACCCTTACCCGTCAAGCCTACCACTTCTACTACCAGCTGTGCCGCATGGGTGCTGATGCCGACATGCCGCTCCACGCCCGCGGACAGATGTCGCTGCTCCTGCACCGCATGGGCGACAGCACCGCCGCTGTCCGCCTGGCCACCCGCATCAAAGAGTCGGCCCATACCCAAGAGGACAAAGGCATGTACTGGAACGAAAACCGCTATGGTTACGGCTGGTACCAGCGTCCTGTCGAAACCGCCGCCTTGATGGTGGAAGTCTTTGCCGATGTGCTGCACGACTGGACCTCGGTCGGTCTTATACAGCAGTGGATTGTTGCCTCCAAGCAGGGCACCCTGTGGTCCTCCGACATGGCAACCGCCCACGCCGTGCGCGCCCTCCTGCGGCAGCCTCAGGGTCTCTCTCGCCCCGACCCCGGCCACGTCGAAGCTATAGTGGGTGGCGTCCCCTTCCCCCTCAAGAGCAAGCCAGAACCCATAGAGGTAACGCCAGAAACAAAAGAACTGCACCTCCACCTCACCTCCACCTCGCCGCTGCCCTCTTGGGGTGCAATCTACCACAGCCAGTTGCTCCCGCTTGACAGCATCGAGGCCGACAGCTCCGGCATCGCCCTGCGCAAGAGTATCAGCCGCATGACCTCCGACGGAAGCCTTCGCCTCCTTGGTCCCGATGACACCCTGCATGTAGGCGAGCGAGTGCGCATACGCATTGACATCACCTGCCGGCACGACATAGACAACCTAGTGCTCAACGAACCCCGCGCTGCCGGCTTCGAACCCGTCAGCACCACCAGTGGCTGGAAGTGGAACCAAGGCCTGCGCTACTATGTCGACGTGCGCGACGAAGGACTCAACTGCTACATCGACCGACTATCAGAAGGTAAATACTATGTCGAGTATGACCTTTACGTGCGACATGCAGGTACCTTTGCCACCGGCAGCTGCACCCTTGGCAGCACCTACGCCCCCCAATTCCGTGCTAACGCCTCCTCCGCCACAATCAGCATTACAAAACAATAACATCCCCGCCGAAATATAATAACAATAATCACGTAACTACCGACATGAAAAAGACTATCACCCTTCTCTTCGCCCTCGCACTCGGGCTTTTCCTGCAAGCCCAAACCTTTGTGGGCAACATGAGCATCGCCTCCTTTGGACAGAAAAACATCCAATGCACCCTCACAGTCGACAGCCAAGGCCGCGCCACGTTGGTTATGCAGCGCGTCAAATTTGCCAAGATGATGCCCGTGCGGGTCGACATGGTCGTCTCGGGCCTCACTGCCAGTAGAGATGCTGCCGGCAACCTCGTTCTTTCGGGCACCAACATCATCCCTACCGCAGGCAACAAAAGTTACCCCAAGAAGATCATCACCAACTTCCGGGGCACGCTCCGGGGCGGCAACCTCAACACCTCCTTCACCATGTCGCAGAAAAAAGTCACCTACGCTGGAAAGCAGAAATAAAGGCGAATTTTTGACACCCCACAGGCGACAAAATGTAGCGCATGGCGAAATTTTGTCGCCTATCTTGGTTGATGGCATCGGGGTTGCAGTATCATAGCTGTCTGCCGACGAAAGGAGGCAGGCAAAGAAAAACAAAGAACAATTAAATATAGGAGATTTAAGCTATGTTACTCGCAAAAAGAAATCAAGATTTGATGCCCTCGCTGTTTAACGAGTTGATGAATTGGGACAATTTTGCCGAAGAAGGTGAGATGCCTAAGATGAACGTGAGCGAAAGCGACAAGAACTACGAACTCGAACTCTGCGTGCCTGGCCTGTCGAAAGAGGACTTGAGCATTAACATTGATAGCGACAACAACCTCATCGTAGAGATGTCCAAGAAGGAGGAAAAGAAAGATGAGAGAAAGGAGCGCCACTATCTCCGCCACGAGTTCAGTCAGTTACAGTTCAAACAGATTTTCACACTGCCCGAGAATGTGAAGAAGGAGGCCATAGAGGCCACCGTGCAACACGGGGTGCTACGAATCAACCTGCCCAAACTGCAGGAAGAAGAGAAGAAAGCCCAGATGAGGCAGATTGAAATCAAATAACCGTGGTCCATTCATCATCAAATGCCGAGGAGACAACCATCTCCTCGGCTTTTTGTTGTGTGTGCGTGGCTCAAAAATGTACAATCTTTGTTTTAAAAGATGCGCATTCCGCTTTGCGATTTATAGATGTCAGACTTCATCATACTACTGGGCATATTCCTATCCAGTGGTGATACCTCTAAATATGCCCATGACTATAAGATTCGAGAGGGCGTGTCCTCGGTACCTTACAAATTTTTCGACCGCTCATGATTTGTAATCCGCTTTTTTCATTCTTAACCTGATTGCCATAAGTGGGGCAATTAGGTCAAAAAGGACCATGTTTAAACTCCCGTGTTTAGGCCTATGAGTTGTCAGACGGATGAGTCTTTAATCCCAAACGAGCCCCTCCTTAGGAAATGCTTGTAGTAGGGGTTGGGAACAGGCGTTTATGTACTTGGCAGATGCTTGCGCAGATCTTGTCTGTTAAACGAGATGATAGCAAGAAATAAGCGAGAGGATGGCAAGAAGGAGGAGGAACTACCCATAACCATCGGTCTGGCCCTCCGCTGCTCCACCACCGTCGACGGCGGACTCCTCTGGGAGCTCATGAGCCTTTTAGAAAGGTAGGGCTCGAAAAATTCGCAGGCGCTTGCTTTGGGCCTTGGAGGAATTGGCCACATGGTGCTTTCGGTGCCATCGCAACCATTTTCGGGATGACTGCGATGGTGGTAGAAATTTGAGGCGGAATTAGAAAAAAGTCGTATCTTTGCAGGTGTGTTCGTCGGGCTTTAGGAGGGGGATTATGTGTGTATTTGGCTGTTGGCTATTGGGTTAGGATATAAAATGGAATGTATGATGCTGCCTTAGGTGGCGTTGAAAAAAATAAGTTATTATATGAAACTATCATTCATGGGGGCCACGCGTGAAGTGACCGGAAGTAAGCATCTCATCACAACCAAGAAGGGGTTGAAGATATTGTTGGATTGCGGCATGTATCAGGGCAAGGGGTTGGAGACCGATGCCATGAACCGCGACCTGGGTTTCGACCCTGCCGAGATTGACTATCTTATCCTCTCGCATGCCCATATCGACCATTCGGGGCTGATTCCTTTTATTTATAAACTGGGTTTCCGTGGCACCATTCTCTGTACCCCCGCCACGCGCGACCTCTGTGCCATCATGCTGGCCGATGCGGGGCGCATACAGGAGGCCGATGTGCACACATTCAATAAGAAGCGCAAGGCGCTGGGACAGGATCCGGTGGAGCCCATCTACACCGAGCAGGAGGCGCAGGAGTGTATGAGCTGCTTTATTAGTGTGCCGTACCATAAGCCTTTTAATATAGAGGGTGAGGTGATGGTGGAGTTTTTTGATGCCGGACATATATTGGGGAGCAGCTGTGTGTATATGGAAATAAAGGATGGCCGGCGCACGATTAGGCTGGGTTTCACGGGCGACATAGGCCGATATGACAAGCACATCCTGCGCGACCCCGAGCCGTTTCCGCAGGTGGACTACCTCATTATGGAGTCGACCTACGGCGACCGCCTGCACACCTCTATTGCCAATGCCGAGCAGGAGCTGCTGATGGCCGTGCTGGACACCTGCACTAAGAAGAAGGGCAAGCTGATCATCCCCTCCTTTGCCATCGGCCGTGCGCAAGAGATTATCTATGCGTTGGACCGCCTCTCCACGGCGGATTTGCTGCCCGACGTGGATGTGTTTGTGGACAGTCCGCTGAGCATTTCGGCCACGAACATCATGCGGCTGCACCAGGAGTGCTTCGGTGCCCCGATTTTGGAGTATATGAAACATGACCCTGACCCCTTTGGTTTCGACCGCCTGCAGTATATACAGAGCGTGGAGGCTTCGAAGGCCTTGAACATCAGGCATAAGCCCTGCGTCATCATCTCGGCATCGGGCATGATGGAGGCGGGCCGCATCAAGCACCATCTAGCCAACAATATTGAAAATCCATCCACAACCATCCTGTGTGTGGGCTATTGCGAGCCCAAGACCTTGGGAGCCAAGATTATGCGGGGGGACGAGGTGGTTTCTATTTTTGGCCATCCCCACAAAGTGCGTGCCGAACTGCGCAGGATAGAGTCGCTGTCGGGTCATGGCGACTACAGCGAGATGATTAATTATATAGGCTGTCAGGAGAAGAAAAAACTGAAGACCCTCTTCTTGGTGCACGGCGAAGAACAGACCCAATTCAACTTCCGCGATACCCTCACATCCCTCGGCTGGAATAATGTGGAGATACCTACCTTCCGCCAGGAATATGAGCTGTAGGAGGGGGCAACTATCAACTAATAACTCAATTATTATAGCACATCGAAAGAAACGAAAAACACGAATGGGCAAGCTGAAGCTTGGAAAACTCTCGCAGAAATCGCAGATTTTACTTTCAACTTTCAATAACCTATAACCAATAAACAATAAACATTAAACTCTCAACTGACTTTAAACTCTCAACTATAAACTCTCAACCATGTTCACATTTATCATAGCTATTGTGCTGCTACTGTTGGGGTATTTCCTATACTCCAAGTTTATAGAACGTGTTATTGAGGTGGACCCCCAGCAGGCCACCCCAGCGGTGAGTCACCCCGACGGGGTGGACTATGTGCCGATGAAGCCATGGCGCATATACCTCATCCAGTTCCTTAACATTGCCGGCGTGGGCCCCATTTGTGGTGCCATCATGGGCGCTCAGTTTGGCACGGCCTCCTTTTTGTGGATTGTGTTTGGCAGTATCTTTGCCGGCGCCGTGCACGACTTCATTGCTGGTTTTATCTCCATACGCATGGACGGAGCCTCGCTGCCCGAGATACACGGCAGGTATTTGGGCAACGGCATGAAGCAGGTGATGCGCGGTTTCACCGTGTTGCTGATGATACTGGTGGGGGCGGTGTTTGTGAATACCCCTGCCGTGCTGCTCAACAACAATTTCACCCCCGACTGGAACATCTTCATCTGGGTGACCATTATCTTTGCCTACTATTTGATAGCCACTTTGCTGCCTATTGATAAGCTGATTGGCAAGATTTATCCTATTTTCGGGCTGCTGCTGCTGGCGATGGCTGTGGCCATCGTGGTGGCCTTTGTGATACGTCAGCCCCATATTCCCGAGGTGTGGGAGGGACTGCAGAACCAGCACCCCAACGCTGCCCACAATCCCATTTTCCCCATGATGTTTATCAGCATTGCGTGTGGTGCCATTAGCGGCTTCCATGCCACGCAGTCGCCCTTGATGGCCCGCTGCATGACGAATGAGAAGCAGGCGCGCCCCATCTTCTACGGTGCCATGATTACCGAGGGAGTGGTTGCCCTTATTTGGGCTGCCGCTGCCACGGTGTTCTACCACGACCCCGCCTTGGCTGCCAAGACCATTGGTGCGGGTGGTCAGCCCTTGGGTGGCAACGCCATGGTGGGCGTGATTGCCAACGAGTGGTTCACGCCGGTCATTGCCACCATCTGCATCTTGGGCGTGATTAGTGCTGCCGTTACCAGCGGCGACACGGCCTTACGTTCGGCCCGCCTGATTGTGGCCGACTTTATGCATGTAGACCAAAAACCCATTCCCAAACGGTTGTTGGTGGCGCTGCCCATCTTTCTGCTGGCAGCAGGCTTGTTGATTTTCTCATTGGCCGACCCGTCGGGCTTCGACTTCATTTGGCGATACTTTGCCTGGAGCAACCAGGTGCTGGCCACCGTCACCCTGTGGACAATAGCGGTCTTCCTTTGTTTGAAAAAGAAACCGTACATCATAGCCCTTGTTCCGGCCATTTTCATGACCATGGTTACCAGCAGTTTTCTCTTTGTGGCAGAGAAAGAAGGCCTCGGCATGGTGCTGCCTCATTGGCTTGGCTATGGCCTGGGTGGCGTGGTGACGCTGGTGGTTGCCTGCATCTTTTTCGTCACCACGAGCAAGACGAGAAAAGAACAATAGTTGTTGATGACAAAAAAAAGTTAGTGCCAGAACAATAATAAAAAAAATATTGCGTTATCATCAGTTAGAAATTATAATATACTCTTACTCAATGAAGACAAGAATACTCACCTTAGCACTCATGCTCCTGGTTGCAGGAAGCGCTTTGGCAGGCAACGGCCCCCGCAAGTCCTCCCGTCAGGAAATGGGCATCAACGGCAATGCCGTTTATGTAATTGAATACACCTACGACATCCACGGTGGACGCAACGGTGGACGTCAGCTCATCTGCATAGACTCCATCACCTTTGACAAGCGTGGCAACTTTCAGGACAAATACCGCACCAAAGGCGGGGAGTACACTTGGTATTCCTACTATTTTGACGTGCACGGCTATGCTTTGGGATGGAACGAGTACAATCGCGCCAAGCAGCTCACCGGCCGTACCGCCTACCTCAACGACAAGAACGGCAACCGCATAGAGCGTACCGTCTTTATGGGCGACCACATGACCAAGAAGGAGACTTCGCGCTATGAGAACGACCGGCTGGTGGAGGAACAGAGCTTTGCCCCCGACGGCACCATGACCGAGAAACGCGTGTATAAGTATGATGCCACCGGCAACAACACCGAGATGGAGTTCTACGACCGCGACGGCGAGTTGATGCAGCGCTATCTGTATAAGTATGACAGCCACGGCAACCGCATTGAATGGCGTTTTTATGATGCCGACGATTTCTTGGTGGCACTCACTACCTACTATTATGACGACCACGACAACCTGATTGAGCTCTCATCCTTCAACTACGACGAACACCTCAACTGGAAGCACAGCTATGTGTTTGAATATGACGAGGACGACAATTGGGTTCGCCAGACTATCTATCGCAACAATGTGGCCTATCAGGTCATCGAGCGCGAGATTGCTTTCCCGGTTTATTGATTTGTAGGATTATGGGGATATGATGCGGCTTGGAGGGTAGCACCTCGGCTGCATCATCTTTTATATCACATCATTGAAAACAATAATTAATTGGCTACTACTATGAAAAAATCGACATTTGTTTATGGTGTTGCCATCTTCGGCATCTGTATGATTATTGCAGTATGGCTGGGTGGTAAATGGTTCAACCAGGCTCGTGGGCATGCCAAAACTGTTTCGGTTGTGGGCATGGCACAGCGTGATTTCGACTCGGACCTCATCGTGTGGAGAATCTCGTATAATGTCCTGAATATGGACATGAAAGAGGGCTACACGGAGTTGAAGAATATTAACAAGACGGTGCGCGAGTACCTTACCAGTAAAGGAATTGCCGATGCCGAGCTTGACTTCAAGGCGATTGAGACAAACAAAGAGACGGATTATCATTGGGACAACAACGCCAACAGGAGCTACTATACGTTCCTTGGTTACCGTCTCACCCAGGAAGTGCGCATAGAGAGCCAGGATGTGGAAAAGGTGGAAAAGATTTCGCGCGAGATTACAGAACTCCTGGACAAAGGCATCAACTTGGACAACAATGATGTCTCCTACTACTACACCAAGCTCTCCGACCTGAAGATTGAGATGTTGGCTGAGGCTACCGACAATGCCAAACAGCGTGCCCAGACCATTGCCAAGAGTGCGGGTTCACGCCTCGGAGGACTTCAAACTGCCAACATGGGTGTTTTTCAGATTACTGCACCCAACTCGGCTGATGAAGACTACTCATGGGGTGGCACCTTCAACACTTCTTCAAAGAAGAAACGTGCCAGCATCAATATGCGTCTTACCTACAACGTGAAATAGTTGCTGGTTTATTAAAGGGCAACTGTATAGGTTGCCACGAGGAAGAAAAGACGTGAACACGTGGAGTGTCACGTCTTTTCTTTTTTTTGCCATGCATGAAGGGTGGTGATGTGATGGATTCGGCAGACAAAGCGCTTTTTATAGGGGTTAACCGATGGATTGTCATAATTGAATTGTTAATTTTATAAATATTGTATATAGGAGGCATGCTATTTTAGATATTTTTTGTACTTTTGCACTTTCTATTGTTGTTGTAATAAGGATAAGTAGATGAATATCAAGTTACGCCTCATTGTAATGAATTTTTTGGAGTTCGCCGTTTGGGGAGCTTATCTCACCTCCATGGGCGGATTTTTGTATGGGGCAGGGTTGGCCGATAAGATATGGCTTTTCTTTGCCATTCAGGGTATTGTCTCCATCTTCATGCCTGCCTTGATGGGCATTGTGGCCGACAAATGGATTCAGGCACAGAAAGTGCTGTCGATCTGCCATGGCATTGCGGGACTCTTCATGATGGGTGCGGGTGTTTATGCGATGACGAATGTGGGGAATGTCCAGTTTGTGCCATTCTTTGTGTTGCATGCAATTAGTGTGGCATTCTTTATGCCCACCATTGCTATTGCCAATTCGGTGGCATACACAGGATTGGATGTGGCGGGGTTGGATTCGGTGAAGCATTTCCCCCCAATCAGGGTTTTTGGTACCATAGGCTTTATTTGTTGCATGCTGGCCGTGAATTTCATCACCAACGGGAGTGGCGTTCAGTTTCAGCATTCCCACGAGCAGTTTTTGCTTTCGGGTGCGTTGAGTTTGGTGCTGTGCTGCTATGCCCTCACGCTACCCGCTTGTCCCTGCCTGGGGAAGGGCAAGCCGTCGAAGTCGTTTGCCGAAGCTTCGGGCCTCAGTGCCTTTAAGCTTTTCAAAGAGCCTAAGTTTGCCGTCTTCTTTCTTTTCTCGATGTTTTTGGGAGCCTCCCTTCAAATCACCAATGGCTATGCCAACACCTTCATCACCCATTTTAGGGAGGTGCCGGAGTTTGCCAATACGTGGGGGGCACACAATGCCAACGCCCTTATCTCGTTGAGTCAGTTGTCGGAGACGCTCTGCATACTGCTTATTCCTTTCTGCCTGCGTAGGTTTGGAATCAAGAAGGTGATGCTTATTTCCATGGTGGCATGGGTATTGCGTTTCGGTCTCTTTGGCTTTGGCGACACAGGCAGTGGTGTGTGGATGCTCGTCCTCAGCTGTATCGTTTATGGGGTTGCTTTTGACTTTTTCAATATCTCAGGCTCCCTGTATGTCGAATACACCACGTCGGACGATATTCGTTCTTCAGCCCAAGGCCTTTTTATGCTGATGACCAATGGCCTGGGTGCAACTTTGGGCACATGGGCAGCAGGAAAGGTGGTAGACCATTTTGTGCTTGCCGCCGCCACTCCCAGTTGGAGTTCGGCATGGTTGGCCTTTGCTGGTTATGCGCTGGTGGTGGCTGTGCTGTTTGCGCTCCTTTTTACAGAAGAGAAATTCCCCGAAAAGAACAAGAGATAACCCTCTTCAACCTGATCGACTTCATATTCAGAACAAATTGTCAATTCAATCATTTATAAACTTAAAAAACAAAAACTGTATTATGAGTAAAACTATCAAATGTTTTGTAGTTGTCCTCATCAGCCTGCTGTTTGCTACAACGGCTATGGCTCAGTCGACAACCTCATCCATTGCCGGACATGTATCCGACGCCAATGGTCCAGTGCAGGATGCTATGGTGACTGCGGTCTATACTCCCACAGGCCTTGTCTATCATGCATTCTCTAACCGCGATGGTGCCTTCCGTATCAACGGTGTCGTTGCCGGCGGCCCCTACACTATTAAGGTCGAGATGATGGGACACCAGACTCTTGTCATCAAGGACATAAAAGCCCCGCTGGCTTCAACCGTCGTGATTGATCCTGTCCTGAAAATAGTGGCCAACACCCTCGAAGAGGTGGTTGTTTCGGCCGAAGGAATTAACAGCAACATGAACATTGAGAATGCCGGTGCCGGTACCAATATTGGGAATCAGCTCATTGAGAAGATGCCCACGATAGATCGTAGCATGAACGACATCATGAAGCTCACCCCTCAGGCAGCTGTTGTGGGTGGTGGTTTTGCTGCCGGTGGTGGCAACTATCGTGGATCGTCGGTTACGGTTGATGGTGCAGCCTTCAACAACTCTTTCGGCATTGGCTCCAACCTGCCTGCAGGCGGTAGCCCCATCTCCTTAGATGCTATCGACCAGCTGACCATTAACCTGACTCCTTTCGATGTCCGTCAAAGTGGTTTCCAGGGCAGTTCCATCAATGTCGTCACCAAGCAGGGTGGAAACGACTGGCACGGTTCGGTGTATAACTACTACACCAGTAACGCCGTGCGAGGCATCATGGTTGGCAAGGATTCCCTCACCAATAGCGAGGTTCTCAACAATGTGATGGGATTTACTTTGAGTGGTCCCATTGTCAAGGACAAACTCTTCTTCTTCTTGAACGGTGAGTATACGATCGACAACGTGGAAGGCTCTAGCCGTAAGGCTCGCGAGAGCGCAGATGACGAGTGGGGTGGCAGCACTGCCTTTAACCGTCCTACTGTTGCCCAGATGGACGAGATGCGCCAGTACTTGATTAGCGAATACGGCTATGACCCGGGTCGCTATCAGGGCTACTCACTGAGCACTCCCGACTATAAACTCTTGGCACGTTTGGACTGGCTTATCAATCCTAACAATAAGTTTAACCTGCGTTTCAGCCATACCCATACCCATGGTTCCAACCAACCTTCCAGCTCTATGAGCCCCATTGGAGGTACGAACACCAAATTCAATATCAATGGTGTGGAATACACGGTCAATCGCAATAGTGCTGGTCGCCAATCTGATTATGCGCTGTATTATGAGTCTGCTCGTTATTATCAGGAAATGAACTTCACCTCCTTGGCAGCTGAGTTGAACAGCCGTCTTTTTGGCGGTAAGGCTGCCAACACGCTGCGTGCCACTTGGTCCTACCAGAATGAGCCTCGCAGCAGCTCGAGTGATGTTTTCCCCACGGTTGATATCATGGAGCCTTACACCGATGCAGAGGGAAATAGGCAGTATGCTTTCCTGACTACCTTTGGTCTTGACCCCTTTACCTATAACAACCTGCGTCGTGTCAATACCTTCAATGTAACCGATGAAATCTCTTATGTAACAGGTCGTCACAATATCACGGCTGGTGCTCAGTTTGAGTTCAACCGCATTGTGAATGGTTTTATGCAGGGTGGTGCAGGTTGGTATATTTTCGACTCATGGGAGTCCTTTAAGAATAAGCAGGCTCCTCTGTCGTTCATGATTACCCACGCCAATTTGGATGATCCTACCCAGAATGTTTACCCCACTTATGACAACATGCAGGCTTCCATCTATGGACAGGATGAGATTGAATTTAGCAAGTATTTCAAGATGACTGCCGGTCTCCGCATAGAGGTGCCCTTCGTTTCTTTCCCCAACAATAACCTGAACAAAGATTTTGAGGCTGTTGCTGCCGCCAATCCCGAAAGTTCTTTCGGTGGTCTCAGCACTGCTGACCTTCCTGCTACTACGGTCAATTTCTCACCCCGTTTGGGATTCAATTGGGATGTGACCAAGAATCGCAAGGTTGTTGTCCGTGGCGGTACCGGTCTTTTCACTGGCCGTATACCCAATGTTTGGCTGGTTAGTGCAGCAGGAAACTCGAATGTTTTACAGTACCAGTACATCGCTAACCTGACTACTGGCAATCCTGTTGTTCCTTTCTCCAGCGACCGTACCGAAATCATCAATAGTATCTATAATGGCAATGCTTTTGTCCAGCAAGACCTGAGTGCCCCCACCAGCACTACTATTCTGGCGAAAGACCTTCGTATGCCCACTAGCTGGAAGACCTCAGCTGCTGTTGACGTGAAGCTGCCTCTTGGCATCAAGGGTACCCTCGAAGGACTCTATTCATACAACTACAACGAGGTTGTCGCTAATACGCTGGGCTACAAATTAGCTGACTCTGTACAACTGCCGGGTGAACCCGAAAAACGTGCTTCCTACACCTCTGAAAATATTAAAAATAGTGCTGGCGGTACGATGGGTGGCTACTATCTCCATAATGCCAAAGATTTGCATGGTCAATACTGGTCAATCACAGCCCAGTTGGAAAAGAACTTTGCTTTCGGTCTTAACTTGATGGCTGCTTATACCCACAGCTTTAGCATCTCCGCGACTGACGGTGCGGGCGACCAGGTATACAATTTAGCACAAATCAGCAATGTTAATGGCGACAACAGCCACGAACTTGGCTATTCCTACTATGTCACTCCTGACCGTCTGATTGCTAATGCAAGCTATACCATCTACGAAGGTCCCCGCACGGCTACGAAGTTGGGCCTCTTCTACGAAGGCTCCAACATCTGCTATGTTGGCTCATTTAATCAGGCTCGTCATTCCTACTTGATGACCACTGACCAGAGCACGGGTATTAGTACCAGTCAGTTGATTTACATTCCCACTGCGGAAGAACTTGCCAATATGCCTTTCAGCAGTGCCGAGAACCGTGATGCCTACGAGGCCTTCATCAGCAATGATCCTTATCTGAGTGCTCACCGTGGCGAGTACAGCAAGCGCAACGGTGCTGTGGCTCCTTGGCTCAACCGTGTGAACTTCAATATTACCCAGGAGTTCTACTTCAATGTGGCTGGCCGTCAGACCACCCTCGAAGTGGGAGCTGATGTCAACAACCTCCTGAATCTCTTCAACAGCAGTTGGGGTAACTACCAGCAGCTCAAGAACGAGAGCATCCTGAATTACAAGGCCGGTGTTTACACCTTCACCGAGCCCACATGGAACAGCTACAACAGCTTCTACTCCACCTGGAGTGTGCTGCTGCATGTCCGCTATCGCTTCTAATTGCTGATTTTTCCTGCAATTATGCAGGATATTGATTAACATTCATTTGTTCAGGTCTGGCGATCCATCGGGTCGCCAGGCTTTTTTCTATACACTATTAGGGGGGGGCTGGATAAAAGCACTTTGTTTTTTCTATCGGGTACAATAATATTTGCTTTTGTCGTTATTAGGGGTGATGAATTTGGATGACAAATACCACGAAATGACCGAGACACCGGTGAGGAGGTTGGTGCTTCGCCTTGCTGTTCCCACGATGCTCAGCATGATGGTGACCTCTTTTTATAATGTGGTGGATGCGGCTTTTGTGGGTCATCTGAGTACAGAGGCAACAGCTGGTATAGGCGTTTCGTTTGCCTATATGTTGGCGGTAAATGCTTTGGGATTTTTCTTTGGGCATGGCTCTGGCAACTATATCTCACGCGAGTTGGGGGCGCGTCGCCGTGCCACGGCAGCCACCATGGCTGCGGTTGGTTTCTTCACTCCGTTCTTCCTCAGCCTTGTAGCCTCCTTTGCCATTCTGCCTAATCTTGCATCGATGGCTCGTTTCTTGGGCGCCACCCCCGACGTGGTGCCATACGCCACAGATTACCTTAGGTATATCGTGTTGGCAACCCCTTTTATGATGACTTCTCTCACACTCAATAATCAGTTGCGATTGCAGGGTAATGCTCGTTTGGGTACCATTGGTTTGGTTTCGGGTGCCATCCTCAATATTGGTCTCGACGCACTCTTCATTGTGGTGATGAAAATGGGTGTGGCAGGGGCTTCTTTGGCCACTGCTATCAGTCAGTTTACTTGTTGGATGCTTTTGCTATGGGGCACTTCCAGACCTGAGAGTGTGCATGTCAGCATGCGCAATTTCCATCCCATAGGACGGGCTTATTATGAAATACTGATGGGTGGATTCCCTTCGCTATGCCGTCAGTTGTTTAATTGCGCCAGTGTTATATGTCTCAATCATGCTGCTGCCCGTTATGCGGCACCCGCATGCGAGGCTTCTACTGTGGCAGCCTTTACTGTTGTGTCGCGCACCATGACCTTTGCCTACTCTTTTATGTTGGGCATCAACCAAGGTTTTCAGCCGGTGGCTGGTTTCAATTATGGTGCCAAGCTATACCATCGGGTGCGCAAGTCTTATCTTTTTGCCATGTCATTCTCTTCCATATTGTTGTTTACGGTTGCTGCTGTGCTATTCGTGTTGGCGCCCCAAATCATCAGCAGCTATCGCGACGAAGACCCTGTTATGTTGGCATTGGGTATTAAGGTGCTACGCTATCAATGTGTTACCTTTGGCTTGGTGGCCGTGCCAGTTACAACCAATATGTTGTTCCAAGTTATCCGTATGCCCATTCGCTCCACGTTGCTTAGTATAGGGCGTCAGGGGAGTTTCTTCCTGCCAGCCCTTTTTATTCTCCCTTATTTCATGGGGTTGCAGGGAGTAATGATTACCCAGCCCGTTGCCGATGTGGCCACATGCCTTTTCAGCATCCCTTTCATCTTGTGGATTGTAAGGAAGTTAAATAACGGAATGAAGTAACCCTATTTCTTCAGCCTTTTGCAGTAGCGTTTGTAGGGACACTCGTATGGCGTGTCGCAATGGTCGGACATCTCCATGACGGGTTCTTCTTCAGATAACACTTGTTTAAAGTGGTTGACCTTTTGTTCAATATCTTTGCATGCGGCATCGACTTGCAACAGGAGGTCTTCTTTGATAAAACCATCGTTGCCATCGTTATATAACAGATAGAAATGATTTAGAGTTAGACCGTTGCAGAATAGATCGCTGGGTTGAATGGCCTGTAGGGCGTGCGCTATGACATAGTATTGGATGGCGACATCGTTGCGGAAAGTGTCGCTGACCGCGGCACTATTCTTCACTTCATATATGTCGATGTTGCCGTCTTCGTGCTTGTGCACCACATCGGCCAATACCAGCACGTCATTGTATAGGAAGCCTGCTTCAAATAGGGCGGTCTCGCCTGGTTTTTGAATCAGTTGGGAGGTGAGCACAGGGTATTGCTCCATCCGATAGCGCAACTGCGAACTGACGTCCACCCCATTGGGGAAGGTGTCTTTAAAGTTTTTTTCGAAGATACGTCCCTGTCGGAATTTGGCCAACACTTCTGGTGGATAGAATGCCAACTTGGGCTTGAAAACGTCCAAGTACATCGCCTTTTCGCATTGCAGGCCGCGAATGTATTTCGACTTGGTAAGGATGTAGCCTTTGGTCATAAGAATCAAGCTTTGGAGCGGAGCCGTTTGGCAACGGGGCCTTTGTCGGGGTTGGGTTTGAAGTTGGTTAGCCTTTGGAGTAGGAGTTCGGGCTCTTTTTCCAAGAATAGATAATGGGCGTTGGCAAGGTTGTAGAAACCTTCTTTTTCCATGTGCTGAAACATGGCTATCAGGTTCTGGTAGTAGTTGTTGGTGTTAAGCAGACCCATGGGCTTTTGGCTCAATCCAAGTTGATTGGCAACCATTACTTCTAAGGTCTCGTCGAGGGTGCCGATACCACCTGGGAGAGCGATGAAGGCATCGCTTTGGGCGATGAGGTATTCTTTGCGTTCGGCCATGCTGGCAACCCGCACCAGTTGTGTGACTGGTTGCGATTGGATGATCTCCTCAGAGAAAAAGTTGGGAATGACCCCGATGACTTGACCACCATTCTTGAGGGCTGCACCGCTCACTTCGCCCATGAGGCCGAGATTGGAGCCGCCATAGAGTAGTGAATGGCCGTTGGAGGCGATGAGTTCTCCAAGCTGGCGTGCGGCAAGTGCGAATTGTGGGTTATGGGGAGTCGTGGCTCCGCAGAAGACGGCTATTTTCATCTATTATATATAGTTTTGTCTGTTTTTTTGATTAGTCGGTTGTTGTGTTTTTTCGGTCAATTATCTGCATTCATGAGCGGGGAGTTGTTTTGAGTGGGTATTGGCCATGCGTTGATGCGAATTGTTTAGGGTTCGTAGTAGGTTATCTTTCGCGTGGTGACGGTGTTTCCGCTGCGACAAGTAAGCCAGTTTCTGTGGGTGTCGTAAGTGTATTCGAAGTGGTGATGGTTTTTCTCGCCATCTGTTTCGGTGACATATTCGTCTACTATATCTCCATATTGATTGCGGACAAAGGTGCGGGTTCTGACCATATTCCCAAACTCATAGATGGTTTTAATAATTTGCCCTTTTTCATTATAGATATAGTGAAGCGTGTCACCATTTTCGTAGATATGCTTTACCAACAATCCTTGGGCATTGTAGATATAGTTGACATTGGATGCTAATTTGCCGTGTTCAGAAGTAATGCGGCCTTGTGCATCGCAACGTATGAAGGTGGTGTCGTTACCCGTTCCGTCTAAATAGTCATATATCACTTCCTTCGGACATCCATCGGGCGTATATCGGTAGATGATACGCATACTGTCTGACCAACTCTTGTACATCATTTCGTTGATTCGTCCGTCTTTGTATTTTATATATGCCCACGGATATTCTTCTTGCCAAAGACTAACTATTTCTATTACGTGGCCGTACTTGTCATAGCGTTGATAGAGAGTGTCTTTAACTACCTCACCGTCGTCTAGGGTCTCAACCTCTTGCCACTCCACCGTGCGTACCATGCCATGTAGTCCCATCCATGATGTATCTATGGGAACAAATATCGCCTGGGAAGCGTATGGGTAACCCCATTGTCCCATGGCATTGGCAGTTATCAAAATTATCGCCGCGCATACTACAATCAACTTCTTCATTGTCTTAATGTGTTTTCTATTCCAGGCGGGGTTTTGTTGAGGCATCGCTTACGGTGATGTCGGGGATTTGGTTGGGTCCATATTCATTATATATATTGGCGAAACGTTATTTGATTCGTATTGATTCGTCGAAGGTGGGTTCGGTGAGGCTTACGGTCTTGTAAGTGCCGCTCAACGTGTCATAGACGCGCCAGTCACCTACGCCGAGGAAGCCGTCGGGTATCAACCCTTCGTATCCGTTGTAATATCCGTTGCCTTCTTTTGTGATGATGGACCCGTCTTCGAAATCCTTGTAATGCGCTTTGTATTCGAACGTGTTCTCTCCAATCGTGGTGTCAACCCTTTCGATGTCGCTGATATGGCAGAACAGTTTCCCATCAAGGAACATCTTCAGTTCTCCGCACTCGTTGCCGTTGTCGTAGCGTACCTCTGTAATCATTACATCGCCTTCGTTGTACCGCCACAGGCCGACCTTTTTGCCATCGGCGTTGTATTGGTTGATTGTTTCTGCAACGGTATCGGTGGCAGATTCATCCGCGGTGTCGCCCTTGCATCCGGCCATCAGCCCGATGCTGCACAGCACGGCGAGGGTCAAGATTGCTTTCTTCATATACCTTTTATATTATATGTTATGCATCAATCTTTCGGCGGGGGTTGTTTCGGCGCGGCGGCATGCCGCCGCAAAGAACAGGAATCCACGTGCAAGTTTGTCTTCCATTTCTCGTGCTCTACCAACGAAGCCAGTTGCCCCGTTTCATCAGTTTGTCAATTAGGGTTGCCTTGGTCACGGGCTTCTGTATCTCGAAGATGCCGGAGGGGTTGATGAAGCCGTGCGTGTCGCCGATACGGGCGTAGGCAAGACCTTCGGAGAAGGAGTGCAGATTGTCGAAACGAACATCGATAATGAGGTTGCCTGCCTTGTCGATGGCACCGCTTTTGTCGCCAATCTTG
>JAEEHQ010000108.1 GCA_016280915.1 Bacteroidales bacterium | reverse complement strand
GGTCAGCTGCTCCTTCTGTTCTTTGAGTGACATATTCCCTATGAGGCTTGTGAGCGCCCGGAGGCTTTTGTTGCCGACGTCGGTGGCTGGAGCTGCCTGAGATAGGGCAGCACCACTCTTGTCTGCATACGAAAGTAAATTACCATAAATGCGGAGTAAATTTCAAGTAAATAGAAAATGTTGCTTCAATTAACCTCAACCAGAGGCTTCCTTCTCCCCGGTTGCTCCTCTTTCTCTTTTTCTCCTCGCTATCTTCTTACCAACTTCTCGCTAGTTCATTTTTCATCAATCAGGATCAGCCCAAGTTTTTGGTAAGTTTTTAGCGTCATCTTCCCAACCGTTAGGCCAACCATCCCCCTAGGATGCAACTTGGTGGGCTTTGGGGTGGTATTGAGTTGGTGGGTCTAAGTAGGCTTTTCACAAGGCTATTATGATTTTTTTAATCTAATTGTAAATCAGATGTTTGTGATTTTTTTCTTCATTTTTTTTGTTAAAAAATGGCACTTTTTTGCTTTTTTTGCAACTAATATAGTGTAGAAAAGAACATGAAAGCGCTTTTTTTGTATGACTAAACACGCACTCGAGGGGGAATTTCTGGAACTGCTCAACCGCTGCCAAGGCACTATCCTACGGCTGTGCATACTCTACACCGACCGACAACCCGACAGCATCAACGACCTCTACCAGGAGATTGTCTGCGCCCTGTGGGAGAGTTTTCCCCAATTCCGCAACCTCAGCAAGCCCAACACCTGGGCCTATCGTGTTGCCTTAAACATTGCCAACATGCATTGCCGTGCGCAGCACCGCAGGCCCCAGTTTGTCCAACTCACCAACTACATGTCCGACACCATCCCTGATTATGAGGAGAACTCAATGATAGATAGGTTGTACCGCCTGATCGACCTGCTCAACGATGAAGACAAAATGCTCACCTTCCTGTACATCGACCGTGTCCCCATGCGTGAGATTGCCCTAATCCTCAACACCACCGAATACGCTGTAAGACATAAGGTAAACCGTTTGAAACATAAACTAAGAAAACTCAATGAAGAATATGAACAATAATGACCAATACCTGTTTGACGACTTGATTGACGACTGGCAGCAGTACAGCAGCCGCATCGACCAAATTGTCAGCAATCATCCCATCACCGTCAACCAAATCAACCACCGTGCGTGGCGCCCCTCTTGGCATCGCCGCTTGTTGCTCTCCTCTTCTCTCAGGGCTCTTGTGTGCCTGATAGCGATGGTGTTCCTCTCTTTCCTCTTCGGCTCTTATGTGGCCGACATCTTCGACCTCATCCCGTTGCTGCTCATTGGGGGCATGCTCCTCTTTGTTTTTGTCAGTAGCCTCCGTCTGGTCATCCTTCTCTTGCGCCACCCCATCGCCACCACCCCTGCGACGGAGATGTCTCGTTTTGTGGAGAAAGAACTGCCCTATCTCATGCAGCCTGCCCCCTCCACCCTCCGCAGGAAGAAATGGACCACCTCGCTCTTCACCCCCCAGTTCTCAAGGGCTGTTGCTCTCTCTTCTGTGGTAGCCATCTTCTTGATTGTCTACACCCCCGCCTACGATGGCCGTCTGATGTCTGCCGGCAACCTGTCTCACCGCACCATGGCCATTGCCAAGACCAACCAAGTGGTTGATAATTTAAGTAATATCAATGCTCTATGAAAAACAAATACCTTCTGCCTTCTATACTCTTTGTCCTTATCATAGTTGTCACTCTCGTCTGTAGGCTATTCCCTCGCACCGTTCCCTTCGACCAGTGCAGCAGCATCTACCAGCGTTACGCCCTTAAGGATGGGATTGACGCCTCGTTTATCAAAGCATTCAAAATAAATGACAGTTTATGCATTGATGTGACACTTTTAGAGACCACCGACTCCAGCATTTTTGAGAGCTTATGCCAAGATTTCGACATCGCCCCCCTATCCCTAATCCCCAAAGAATATTTGGAATTGATTGTTCCCAAACACACTTTCGAAATAAAAAATGGTGTGGATACCTTGGTAGCTGGTGACGACACACTCTATAAAAAAAATTTAATCGTCTTCTCCCGTCGAGACAAGACTTTGTCGGTCTTCCACCAAATCGACGACGAAAAGTATGACGCTATCTTGAATAAGAATTTTAAAAAAATCCAATAGGGGATATGCCATGTCCCACGCCATGGTATTGTTGCCCTAACAATAAACAAGAAAAGATATCAGCACCTACAACACGCAGTCGCCACATGATAATCCACATAGACAAACTGTCTTATACGTGACCATAGTATAGTTTAGAGTTGAAAAAGTTGAAAGTGTAAGATTTAACGATAATAGACAAACCATTATAAAAAACATATTATTAACTTTAATATTATTACAACTATGAAAAACATTATCTTAACTCTCCTTGCCTTCCTCCTCCTGCTTGCGGAAGTGCAGGCCCAGACGATCGACACCCTGCCGTGCGGTGAGCGCCAGCGCAACTTCTTTTATCCCACCTGGTACGACACGGCCGCTTTCTACCTCAACCCTGACGATCCCATTGTACACAACAACTATCTAGAAAGGGTGTCTTTTTTCTGCATTACCAGCTTATCACCCACCAACCCGTATCGCACCCATGTGTACCAACAATACAGCCCCGACTCCATCGTCATCAAGGGCATTTGGGCCATGGTCTCCCAAGATGCCAACGGAGCACCTGACCGACCTAACAGTTGGTTTCCCGTGGTAGACAGCTCCCGACTGCCGGAATACTTCTACATCTATGTCCCCAACCCCAAGGTGGACACCTCGCTTTTGGAATTAGGCGACACGGCACGCTACCTGATCCGCATTGCCACGGTGCGATGGGACACCGCCCATCCCAAGATGCTGTGCGTGCAGAAGTGCCATGACGACCGCTTCGGCAATGCGAACAACCAGTACTGCCACCTCTACCAGGCGATGTTGGACACGGCCGTCACCGTCCAGGGCGAGTTCTGGATCGGCGGCACCATCAACAGCAACTCGAAGCATATATTGGACCATCCCACCGGCCACTGGCACTTCCCCGTCCGTTATCTGTCTTGGGGGAGCCAATACTATTATAATTACCGGACCCCGTACAAACGCATGGCCAGCGGCCTTACCCCCGACGGTCCCTTTGATTGGGATCCGTTGTTGGAGGACCACGTTATCGGCCACGGACCCTTCGGGGCTATCGTCGACCTTCAGTTCTTCGTGGAGGTGGCCTCGGCCGACACCTCGCAGGGCTGGGCGCAGTACAGCGCCTACTATCCCGACTCCTCGCTCCAGACCATCACCGCCGTGCCGCACCGCGGCTACCGCTTCACCCACTGGGGCGACGGGGTCACCGACAACCCGCGCACCATCCT
>JAEEHQ010000107.1 GCA_016280915.1 Bacteroidales bacterium | reverse complement strand
TTATAATATACAAACGCAGAAATGGAATGGGTTACTCGGAGGCCAAGGTCACGTTCCGCATAGAGATGTCAGACCACATCATGGTACGGGGCATATTCCTATCCGGTGGTGATACCTCGAAATACGCCCATCGCTATAAGATTCGAGACAGCGTACCCTCGGTACCTTATAAATCTTTCGACCGCTCATGATTGCAAATCCGACACAACAAAGTTGATAGTTTAAATACGTGTAATACACGTGATACGTGGCCATAATAACCGCAAGCTTTAGCTTGCCCATTCGTGTTTTTCGTGTTTTTCGATGTTCAATAAAAATCGAATTCAAAATATGCAACTTACAAATTCTCCAATTCTCTAATTCTTGAAAAATAAAAATACCATTATACTCTTTTTTTCCACAATCCATAAAAAAATTGTATCTTTGCATTCTCATTCAGAAGCCTGCGCTGCTTGGTTCAGCCCCCCCAGCCGCAACAAAGCAATGCCGGCATAACACAAAAGAAACAATAAACCCTCGGACAGACGACAGCATCTATCCCTCTAAATAACAAAAAGTAATGAATATCGTACAAACCTTTCAGCTTTCCCAAGATGCACAGATCAACCTCGTTGAGAACAACGGTCTTTACAATCTAACCAACGCCGATGGCACCGAGCTCTTTAACCACTGGTATGAGAAAATCACGGACACCCAAGACGAAGGCAACCCCATCACCCTGCAGGCCCTCGACGACGGCATCTGGTACAACCTGAACATAACCGACCACACCACCTCTTTTTCCCACTACGACAACGAGGACCAACTATCGTCCCAAATTTCAAAAGTATACTGGCATGGTGCCTACAACCTCTTCAGCAACGGACATCCCCTCCTCCCCGAGTGGCACCAATCCATCATGTGCCTGCGCCTCCAACCCGACTACATCATCTTCTATCTGAACATCCACAACTCCACCGAAATCACCCACGACACCACCTGCTACCTCATCAAAGATGGTGTCATTCTCCCCTATACCGACTTCTACCGCATCGAGGCCGACAAGCACGGACGTGATTTCCTCAAGGCCTTCCGCAAGAGCGACGACCGCTGTGTGCTAATCCGCAACGGCAAGACTCTCTGGGATTGCGACCAGCTTGAGTTTACCGACATCCTCGCCCTCAAGCGCACCTCCTTCGACGGTTCCAACTTCAACTTCATTGCCCACCTTGGCGGACACAAGTATGCTTTCTGCAACTCCGAGTATCTCGACTACCCCAAAGAGTGGCATGCTCAGGTCAAGAGCGGTGCCATCCCCGTCCTCGCCTCGGGCGAGCTCCTCGACCCCCAGAGCGAAGACGAGAAATTCCTGGTCTGCAAGCTCGACATGGGGGCCTATATGCTCGTATGCCGCACCAAGGATCTGCGGGTGGCCGTCGACCGTTGCGACAGCTATGAAATCCACAACGAGCTGGCCATCTATCACAACGACGACAAACAACCCCGCACCGGCATCGTCTTCACCAATGGCTTGAAGATAGAACTCAACGACACTTTCCAGTATCTGATCTGTGGCAAGAACGCCATCTATACCGACCACTGGGACACCCTCACCGATGAGCAAATCAACACCTTGGCAGAAGAAATACTGGTCGACAACTCCGAGAGTTTCTATATCTCCGAGTTCCTCGACTTTGTAGGTCCCAATGTGCTGCTCCGCGACAAAGAGATGGGCTTCAACATCATTGGCTATGGCCTTCCGCTCAATCCCGACACCTGGTTTGAGAAAGCCCAGATTGTCGGCTCCCACATCCTCCTGTGCAACAATGGCAAAATCAAGTGGATGAATGAAGAGCTGCGCGTTGGCACCGGCTGGTTTGGGGTCATCCGCCTCTCCCCCCATTGCTCCATCAAGTATGTCGACGGCCATTACAAAAAAATCATTACCGGCTCGGCCGTCAAGGGCAAGAAATATTCCTTAGATCCCGATGGCAGCGATGGCTACCTCATTGGCTCGGGCGAATACATCGAGGTGGAACGCCCCTATGCTCATTTCTTCTTCAAGATATGCTTTGGCAACGAGCTTGAGCTCATCAGCATGGATGCCTACGAACCCGACATCAAGTTGCCCTCTGCCGTGTTCTACAACTGGAACGAGTATTCGGTCAGATACATCGGCACCGATGCATTCCGCTACAATGGTTCCCTGCGCACCATCACCCTGCCCGACACCATCGTGGAAATCAAAGAAGGCGCCCTGGAAAGCTGCTACGGCCTGCAGATTATCTACCCGGAGTAGGTTATTGGTATTAATGTTTATTGGTTATAGGTTATTGGTTATTGACAGTTTAAAGTTGGAAGTTTATTGGTTATAGACAGTTTAAAGTATATAGTAAATCCGTGTATTCAAAGCAAGCTTTAGCTTGCTTTTTCGTGTTTTTCGTTTCTTTCGATGTTCTAATATAATAAAGTTGATAGTAAAATCTGCGTTTTCTGCGAGACATCAAATCTTGCAATTTACTCCGCATTTATGGCAATTTACTTTCGTATGCAGACAAGAGTGGTGCTGCCCTATCTCAGGCAGCTCCAGCCACCGACGTCGGCAACAAAAGCCTCCGGGCGCTCACAAGCCTCATAGGGAATATGTCACTCAAAGAACAGAAGGAGCAGCTGACC
>JAEEHQ010000106.1 GCA_016280915.1 Bacteroidales bacterium | reverse complement strand
GAGTGGACCAGGACCGGCACCTTCGCCGGCACCAGCGCCCTCGTGAAGTATTTCCCTGACGGAGAATGCTGGGTGTTCATCACCAACACCAGCACCTACAAAGGCCCTGCACTCGCCAAGTTCACCACCGCCCTCTTCGAATCACTCAGGGAAGACTATTCCACCAAGTTCCCGAAGCGCAACCTCTTCTACACGGAATAAACCACTCCGCCACACGTCATTGCCGGATTGACCTTCGTCATCCCCGGCATGACCGGGGATCCCTGTCATGCCCTACACTCACGTCATACCCGACCAGTCGGGTATCTCCATTCCCCGGTCAGGCCAGCTACGACCCCAGACCGGACACACTCATTGGAACACCACCAATAAACTTGAAGTGCCTCCGACGGCACCTGCCGCAACGGTCACTCCACACGGCAAGTTAAGGTTATTGTAGGAGAAAAGCAAGCCCTGCCTGCCGTCGGAGGTTTGGTTGCCCATCGCGTCATAGGAGTAGGTGAACGATCCGCTAGGCGTGCCGGCATCGGAGAGCCCGGTCATGCGGTTGCCCGAGAGGGTGAACGACAAGTCATTGTCGAGGCCCGTGTCGCCATACCTCTTGAGGGCTGTGATGTTGCCGTTGCGGTCGTAGGAGATGTTCTTTTCAGTGCGGGTCAGGGAACTCGATGAGGATGACCCGATGTACCTGTCCGCTCCGAGGATCCTCTTCATGCTGTCGTAGCCGTAACCCCGAGGAAACAATTGAGGTCGGCATATGCCGACCTCACATATAGCAATAGAACTTTACGGAATCAGTAACACCTCATTGCTCCTTTCCTTGAAATAGATGCGATCAAATTGGGAAAACAGAGGCGACAGGTCTTTGGGAAGCTGATGTATCCTATATGTTTCTTCATCACTCGGGTAATGGAAGGTTTCCCGGAGGTCCTGACGAGACAGAAAAACATGACTATCCCAATAATGTCTGGGGTCATCCCAACGAATCCGACTTATATCTCGAATGGTCCGGTCCATATTCAAACGCAACCCATAATAGTAGTTATGCTTGTCAAGAACCGACAGTGTTTCTCTTAATAGATCCAGGGCGTATAGTCCAACCCTGATCTGATCCAGTGTGAACATATCCTTGCATTCTTTATCCTTAATCCAGAATAATGGATAGAAGAGTCTTGAGGGCCAACCCAATGTGGGGGATCGAGATTCTCCAAAACGCCGTACTACTTCAAGCATCCTTCGAATACCTAATATCTCATCTTCCTCGCGCTTCATCTGTCCTAAGTATGGAACGGAAAACACATGCGCCAAGACTTCATCTGAATCCATATTTTGG
Source organism: Bacteroidales bacterium (assembly GCA_016280915.1). Taxonomy (GTDB): domain Bacteria; phylum Bacteroidota; class Bacteroidia; order Bacteroidales; family P3; genus Colimorpha. The sequence continues at coordinate 3,195 of JAEEHQ010000106.1, read as the reverse complement.
ATATAGCCATAATCTGTTTCCATTTCTCGACAAAGGTCCTGCAGAATAGTAAACCATTCTTCTAAAACAAACTTCCGACGAGCATCAGGGAAAAAACAAATCTCCGTCCACTCTGACTGATCTGTAAGATCTCTTCTAGGCTTCAGATCTGGAAACTCACTAGATATACTGATATAGACTTGCGGAGTTCTCGTTTTTTTTAAAAAGATTAAAGTAGGTCGCGAGATTTTTTCTTTTAACAACTCTTCCGTATTCGGATCCACCATTGTTCGTACAGGTTCGTAGTATCCCCACTTGTCGGGAGATATAATACCTCCTTTATAATGGAAAATGAAATTCACCAATTTATCAGCAAGAGGGCTTTGCGTCTTACCATGATAATTGGCGCTAACATCGGTCATCTTCAGGATACTGCCTGCACTCTCTCTTGCACATTTCTTGAGGAGATTATATAGCCGTTCATCAGTCATTGGCTTGGTTAACAGAACCTTAATAATATGTTTATTGTCTTTCATTCCAGTGATACATTTATTGATTAACGAGTTTCCATAATTCTTTCCAATCGCTTATAACTATTATCTGCCCACTCTCTTTCATTGAGGAAAGAGTACTTGTTAGCTCAGTATCTTTCTTGACAAAAAGGACAAACTGCTTGCCCGCATCTTTTGCAGCTTTGACTTCGCCTTGTATCTGTTTGGTATTGGACTGCTTAACAACATGCTTTATTTCTATTAAATAGTTGTTGGTCACCGCGTCGAGAATAACGTTTATTGACTCTCCTGTTATGGTTTCGGAAGCGAATAACCGCGTGTTCTTACACTACCTCACTCCTCACCGATCCGAGGCAGTCCTTCACTATAGCCATACCTAAATGTGTGTCCGGAACTTTACCGGACACACATGACATTATACTATAATTCGCTAACTGTATAATCAAAAGGCCATAAACCATATTTATTTATGTCACCGACAATTCTATTTAATAAACATGATTCAAATTCCACGTGTTTGAGACAATTAATACCAACGTAAAAAGAAGCTTCTCGTTTATCCCCAGCTACCGAAATCATAAATCCAAAACAATCGCCGTCTAACTCTAAAGCGCATTTACTGTAGAGATCTTTTCTAAGTTCATTAATAGATAATTGGGGGCAGTCTATTGCGTTTATTCCATAAAATACTTGCTTATTATTTATTCTACCGTTCTTCAATAAATAAATTATCATTCTATTCTCACTATAAGTCCAGATGGTTGAATTATTAGAATATGTAGAATACAAATAATAAACATTGCCATTTTGTTTGTAAATCTTATTAATCTGTTTGACCGTGATGTGTTTATTCTTGTTCATATAATATTTCGTAGATGAACATGATTCAAATAGTAATAAGATAAAAATCAAGAATAGAATCTTTGAACTAATCTTCATTTTTCTTGTCCTCCCATTTTTAAGAAATCTTTCCAACTAACAGTAGTTATAATTCGATTCTTATTAAAAAAGGTTACGGTACCAGTTCTAACCCCAATAATAAAACTATTACCTTGATATCCTAAATTTGTCATGGTTGTCTGTCCTTCATAATCAGCTTTTGATGGTAATGAACCTCCTAAGGTAAGTCCTCCTATGGTTGTTTTTGGATGTGTATGCCACCACATCTCAACTGATGAAGCATCAGTAGGCATCAAATTATTACCACCAATAACAAACATGTGCAAGGTCGCTTTTGCAACTAGATTCCCTTTATCATCTGTAGATATAAAAGCAGCTGGTCCCTGATCCCAGCGAGTTACTGTTTTTTCTCCATATAGAGAATGTCCTCCATTTTCTTTTTGGGATATAACTGTATCATCATATGATTGCTTGACACCTATTAATCTTTCCTTGGTAGGAATGTGCATAACTTTTTTACTCTCTGAAAGGTTACCCGTAAAATTCAGCCCAGCCTTTGTGGCTTTTTTGACCTGCCTGGCAACTGAGCCTCTAACAAGATAAGAACCTGTGGAATTTTTACCATCATCTCCGATAAGTTTAACTTTGCCCCAAAAATTCTTAGCGTAAATAGGATCTCTCCCATCCGTATCAACGAAGATTACAGGGTTGTCTCCGCAGAAGTTGTACGGCGACAAGCTTCCGTACTTCGCCGCCATCGGGTCGATGGTAGTCCAGCCTGCGATGAACGGGTCGTACTGCCGTGCGCCGAAGTCCACCTTGCCGAGGTCGAGGCTTCCAAAGGACTGCTCCTCCTTGCCGCCGAGACGGTAACGGTTGGCCGCCAGGACTGTGTTTCCCACGCTAAGCCTCGTGCCATAAGGGAGGTGGTCGTTCCGCTCCACGACCTGTGGCGATGCCAGCGACGAACTGATATCCACCACCGACCTGACATTCCCCAGGTGGTCCTTCACGAACCAGAGGTCCGTCAGCGTGTAGGTCGAGCCCGACTTAGTGAAGCCGATCCTTCCCTCGTCCCAAGAAGCGCTTTCAAAGACCTCGCTGCCTCCACCACTGGCCGGGACCGAATACACCATCGAACCGACGTACCTCTTCCCGGATTCGTCCGATTTGATCGCACTCACCTTCGTCCCGTCAGACAGGTAGGTATATGTCAATGAGCCTGAAGTGCCTCCGACGGCACCTGCCGCAGCAGTCACTCCACACGGCAAGTTAAGGATATTGTAGGAGAAAAGCAAGCCCTGCCTGCCGTCGGAGGCTGTTTCAGTCTTGTCCTGAAATAGGTTTACCGGATTTGTAAGTTGAAGAGTCAGATCTTTTCGAGGCTGGTACGGAAAGTATTATTATTCAATTAGATGATTAATCAGAGGGTGTCGATTATGCCTTTGTTCTGGCAGTCAATATGCTAATAATCAACAAGATAACTGATTTAACGGTACCAAAATCGGCACCGTTAAAATAATCAATCCGCTCGAAATCAACTAGTTAGCTGCCAGGCTAAATGTATCGTCCTGAAAGCAGCTACCAAAAACCTGCGGCCTTCCTGCGGCTGTCACCGGTCGGGCCCCTGAGTATCGATCCTGCAGGGGCCGACAGCCTAGATTGTACGAAATAACCAAAGGCGAAGACTGGATTCAGATTCGAAGCCTGAATGATATCTGGTTGCCTGCAGCCGCCGGGCGAATAGGAGGCGAAGGAATAGCGGTGCCCGCCGAGGGTGGCGGTGCTGCGAGGCAGCAGAACG
>JAEEHQ010000105.1 GCA_016280915.1 Bacteroidales bacterium | reverse complement strand
GGCTGAGGACATTCTCATACTTGAGAGTGTTACCAGTCTGGACGAGGGAAGCACCAGCAGGGAGCTTCTTGTCAGGAAGATCGGTAGTTACATCATCAAGATCGAGAACGACATTCTGGGAGATAGGACCATAGAAGAACCAGTACTGACCTGGGTCGAAACTCATAGAAGTCCATTCCATTGAAGCCTTGGTCCACTGCCAGCAGCCAACGCGGTCACCGACCTGGATTTCCTCGAATACTGGAGTAGCAGGCATTTCGTTGCACTCAGAGTAGATGATGTGTTCCTCAACAACCTCATACTCCTCAGGAGTGTAAGTAGCGCTTACCATGTTCTTGAAGGTAACCTCGGTGGTATTCAGACCGGACTTCTCCTCAGAGGTAAGCTCACCTTCCTCATCACTAGGATAGATGCAACCATCGTAGTCAAATCCATTCCTGAAGTATGGTCCGATAGCATCAAGTTCAGCAATAGCATTCTGCTCAGCCTCCTGTGCGGAACGACCCTGACCAGTTACATAATCGACTTCCCACTCAACCTCAGCCTTTGTAGGACGATTGGTGCGATGCCACCAACGACTATTAGGACCACCAGGATTAGGACCACCAACAGCATACTCACCGGTCAACTGGTTATACCAATAGTGATCTGCTTCACCATAAGCCTCATACCAACGATACAATACATCACTGTACTCATAGCTGTGCTTGAAAGTATAGAGAGTGAATGTCTCAGTTGTAAGGAGAGGAATAGTTACATCCTCGAAGACGATATCCCACTTAGCAGGAGTCTTAATCTTCTGATATCCAGGGACTACGAGAGCGTGATCTGCAGGTGAGCAAACCTTCTTCCAATAGTACCACTCAGTAACATTCTGCTGAGGAGTCCAAGATGGAGGGAGAACTAGTTCACCTCTCCAGTCAACGAGCAGACCAGTATAGTCGAAGTCGATGACATCACCACCGGTCTTAGCGTCGATCACTGACAGGCCTTCCGGCATGTTGAGGGTGAGAGGACGGATGAAGTTAACCACGAAACTGTAGAGAGTAACAACATCACCGGTCTCGAGAGTAGCAACATATGCGACCTCTGCCTGGAGACCATTATCGCTATTGAGGGCGAGCTTAACGGCATCATCCTGCTTATTCAGAGCGATAGAAACTTCATCACCATAAGTATAAAGGTAAACACCCTTAGAGGACTTACTGTAATCAATCCAGCCCCACTTACCCTTGTTGTCAATAGCAGTTACTTTCTTGATTTCGAATTTAGCGTTCGCGATGCAAAGACCTTCAGCGTCGATTTCGAACTTATCCCAAGGCTGGACCTCGATAGGAGTATTGAACCAGCAGTTAGCAGCAATGTCAGTTACAGAGTTAGGACGGTTGACATTTGCCTGGAGGATACCATCCTTCCAGAAGATCTCCTTAGGAACAACGTCAACGAAACCATCAATTGCAGGAAGAGTATAGTTGAACTCGAAGGTGAAGGTTACAAACTCAGGATAAGTAGAAGAGTTTGCAAGCTTGTTCTTGAGGACAATCTTAGCAATGAGCTTAGCACCCTTACCGATCTTACCGACCTCATTGTCATTGAAGGTCCAGACGATCTCCTTGGTAGCGACACCTGCAGAGGTGGTACCGGAGATAACAGCAGGAGGAGTGACCGAAACCACATTCTCTGGCTTAGTACCATTCTTGTAAACGACTGAAGACTCAACATCATAGGTGTTCCAGAATTCCTCATGGCTGATGTTGCAGACGCGATAGACAGCGGCACGCATGGTCTCGACATCGATCTTCATGGTGTGGTCAACGCCGCAGCCATCTTCACCGTAAACATAGTTCTCAGTGTCACCGACAACGAGGATATCCGGCTGGTGGACAACAACGATCTCGATCTTGACGAATGCGCGGGTAACAACCTGGTCGCCGTGCATGAGTTCGATCTTGACGATAGGGGTACGTCCGATGGACTCCTTGTTGTACTCAGTCTCTTCTCCGCCAATATACTTACCGGTGGTCCTGTAGATACCGTTAACCTCGTCGACGCACTTGATGTTGGTCTGCTGGTTGGTGGTTGTCTGAGCAGTAGTAATAGGATACTCGCTCTTAGCTACGGAGAACTTGTAGTAAAGTCCGAACTTAGCAAGGTCAAGCTGGGTGTGCTTGTTGTTCCTATTGACGCAGGTAGCAACGAGTTCGCCAAGGTCGAAGTCCTTGTCGTAAGCCATTTCGTAAACGACAGGGCCAGCCTTTGCAGCATCGAAGGTCTTGGTGTACTCGTGGAGCTTAGAAGCCTTCCAAGCCTTAGAAGCAACAGTAGGATACTTAGCTGCGTTGGTTACAAGAGCAGTAGAGTCAGAGATAGCAAGATCCTTAGCATAGATGATGTCCTCGTCAACCCTCTCGTACTCGGAGAAGACGACTGGCTTCTCTTCAGCAACCTTCTCAGCATCGGTCAGACCCTTCTTGAGGGTAGCCTTGAGAGCAACGATGTCTATCTTGTTGCCTTCCTGGAACTTGACGTTCTCCTTCTTCTCGACGGTGAAGACAACCTCACCGGTCTTCTCATCGTACTTAGGAGTACCTACGATCTGGATAGGAGCCTCAGGAGCAACAACCCTGGTCTCAGCGACATTGCCGACGAAGTCGAAGTCAGCGCAGTCGAGACCGACAGTCTTAGGGCTGAAACGATACTTAGCAGTGGTCTCTGCGGAAACGTTGAATTTATACTTGCTTACAAGACCGCTCTGGTCT
>JAEEHQ010000104.1 GCA_016280915.1 Bacteroidales bacterium | reverse complement strand
GGTGTCGCCGTCGTCCCATTGCATGAAGCGGTAGCCGTCGTTGGCCGTAGCCGAGAGGGTCACCATGCTGCTGTCTATGTATGTACCGCCGCCACTGACGCTGCCCATAGTGCTGTCGCATAGCACGGTGACCGTGCGCCATACGGTGTCGGGCGGCGGGTTGATGTTGGTGGTGTCGAAATAGGCTTCGATGAGGAAATCGTCAATTCTGTAGTTCTGGGGCATGGAGTTGGCTCTGAAGACGACGGCGACAGTGTCGCCAGGCTGGTATTCGTTGCAGATGAATGAGAAGAGGTCCCAGGAGGTGAGTGACAGGAGGGTGTCGTAGCGGAGAATCGCCGTGCTGTCGAGCTGAGGCTCCTCGTTTACGACGCGGGTGGTGTAGCATTGCAGACGGCCACGTGTGAATTCGAAATCGGGGTCGGGGTTGTTGAAGTAACTACTGGCCTTGAAAGCAATGTGGAGGCTAGAGTCGGGCATAATGAAACGCGGTGATACGGCCTGGCAATATATCAGGTATAGGACGTGGTTGCTGTAATTGTCGAGGTCAATATTGACGCCGTTGGTGCTTTGTGGCTCGTTGTCGACCGACTCCCAGCATTGTGGATAACTGGACAAAGGAGTGGATTCGAAGTCGTTGAAATATGGCAGGGTGTATAGGTCGCAGTCGGTGCGGATATTGCCGAGAGAGTGTGCCTCGGTTGTGTCGCTGCCGCAGATAGCGCTGACCCATAGCCAGTAGCGGGTGGCGGCAGTGAGTCCGCCGATTGTTATGGTGGTGGTGTCGGTTACGACATAGTTGGTGTCGTTGCCGTCGGAGTAGCCAACCAAGTAGGCATCGGCATCGGTGCTGAGCCAGATGGCGGAGACGCTGTGCGTGGTGGCGTTGGAGATGGCCCCGTACTGCGGTGTGCGGCAGTGGTCGAGGGCGTTAATTTGGAGGTCGTTGATTTCAAGTGTGCCATCGGAGGTGCGGAAGACGAGGTAGCAGCTATTGTCGTTGAGGGTGAGGCTATCGGTGGAAATTTCGTAGAGGGTGAAGGAGAAATTTTCTTCGGGCAGGGAGAGGAGGGGGAAGAAGGTGGAGGTGTCGGCGAGGTCGGTCATAAGACCCACCTGGGCATTTTCGGTGTTCCAGAAGGCGGCACGGAAGCTGACGTGGATTTGACTGGTGGGAAGCAATGGTGTGGCGGCAATGCAGCCGATGCTGTCATTCATTGTCGAGCGAAGTAGGAGCAAACTGCTCGTGACGCGGGGCCAGTGAGTATGATAGGAGTAGTTGTCGGTGACGGCTGTCCAGCATTCGGGCAGCTGTGTGGAGACGTTGTCGAAGTTCTCGTAGAATGGCAGTGCGGCGTATTCGTCGCAGGGTGTGTGGATATTAAGCGTCGGCGAGGGTAGGGCAGTGTCGCCGTTGGAACAAATCGAGAGCACGCGGATGGAATAGTCGGTGGTGGGTGTAAGGCTGTCGAGAGTTAGGCTGTTTTCTGTCATAAATATTGTGTCGTTCTGGAAGACTACCAGATAGCCTGACACATTGCCTGCATTGCTCCATTCCACCATGGCGCTGGTGCTCTGTAGGTCGGTGAGCCACACGCTGTCGACAGGCCTGCAGTTGTAGTAGTTGATGTCTATCTTTTCGATACGTATAAGTGCGGAAGAGGTCCGTTTCATGACGAAATGGCGACCGTTGCCGGTGTAGCTGTTGAAAGTGAGCACCGTGTCGTGATAGCTTGAATATTGAGGTGTGGTGACGGTATGCATCCACACCATTGTGCTGGTGTCTGTCGGGTCTTCGGCCACACCCACGGCGAATGTTTTGCGGCCACCGCCATAGAAACGCAGATTGAGCTGCAGTTCTGAAACGTCGGCATCGACTTCCTCAAGTATTACCACCAGGTTTGTGCCGAGTACCATCTGTTGGTTCGAGTTGGCTCTTGCCGGCCACCATTGCCAGCATTCGCGCGCTGTGCCGTCGAGCAGCACGCTGTAGGGTATCTGCAGCGGGCCGCAGAGAGTGGATTCGCTGACGACGGAGCTGTAGAGGGTGTCGCCGCCCATGTATGACACTATTTGGAAATCGTAGGTGGTAGATGGCTCCAACGAGTTCAAGGTCAAGTTGTAGCTGGTGACGGGCAAGACGGTCCATGTGTCGCTGCCATGTATGCGGTATTGAAGGTCGGGTGCGCCGCTATTTTCCAACCAGGTTAGGTAGATGCTTTCGCTGCCGACGGCTTCGGCCATCAGAAGAGGTTGCAGCGCGGTGCTGTCGGTTGTGAAGTTCAAAAGTGTGGCGTTGGCGCTGTCGTTGTCGCATTCCGGCGTCAATGTCACCCTGTAGCTTCCGCCAGGCGTCAGCCCTGTTACCCAGGCAATGTTGCTGTATTGCAATAATGTGCCGGCAGGGGTGTTGTTAGGCTGTTCGTTGCATGTGACATTCACGCCGGTGGTTTGGCGGTAGTGGCTGTTGTCGGTGCTCCACTGTATGCCGACAGCGCTGGCTCCAGCCTGTACTACCTGCGCCGACTGCAGCGGGTAGCATGATTGTTCGGTTGTGAAACTCACGGCAGGTGTCCATGCGCGGGCCATTGTGGTGTCGCACAGGCTTCGTACCGCGACGCTGTAGGTGGTGGCGGGGTTGAGTGACGTAAGTGTGAGCATGGTGTCGGAGGTGGTGTAGAGACCGATGATGCTATTGCCCAGCGAGAGGCGTGCCTCGTATGTCGTCGGCATCCCGTCGGGACTCGGCGTCCATTGCATGTGTGCGATGTTGTCGGTTATTCCGTCCACGCTGACAGCGACAGGCCTGCGGCACTGTGTGGCGACCTCAACGACGACATTTTGGACATAGATGTAGCTATAGCCGGACATTTCCCGAAATGCCACGCAGACGATGCTATCGGCGGCTGTTGCGAATTCTTCAGCGTCGCGCCATGCATTGCCGCTTGGTATGCTTGAGTACCGTTTTATGGGCGTGAATGTGGAGGCGTCATTAGGGTTGCTCATGAAACCCAATTCGAAGGAGGTATTGTCGTAATAGGGGTTCCGGTACAGGAAAGAGATGCGCAATTGACGCCCGTTGGCGTTGAATGGTTTTGTGGGTGTCACGGTGTTTGCGGAGTGATTCATGGTGCGTGTCGTGTTCTCTCTGTATGGCAAGGTGCATATAGTGGTGAACGAGCCGAGGGAGACCCATTCGGTGGTTGAGGTGTCGCACAGGGTTTTTATCCATGCGTAATATGTGGTACCTGGTGTCAGATTGTTGATGCGCATCGCCGTGGTGTCGCCCACGGTGTAATCTTGGTGCCACAGAGAGGTGTCATTGCTATCTGCAAGCGTCAGTCGCACCTCGTGGCTTGTGGAGATATCGCAGCGTGGTAACCAATGCAGTGTGGCGCTGGCGGTGTCGATATTGTCGATGCCGTCGGCAAGCGGAGGACGGCACGGCGTGGTACTTTCCACGCGTATGTCTGTCAGGTAGAGGTATGTGCGGGTCGTGGACGAATATTGGAATCCGATGCGTCGGTTATGATAGGCGGAGTAAGGGATGAAGAACTCGTATTCTGTCCAGTTGGTTGCTGTAATGTTGACGGTATATAGTGTGTCTTGCAGGTGGTTGGGGAAATTGGCGGTGTCGACGGTGCCAACTCTCAGTACCATGTCTGTTGCCGACGTGCTAGCCTTTGCACTGAAGCTGAGACGGATTTCATTGTCGCTGACACCGATTATGGGCATAGCTTTGGCGGTGTAATTGTTGTTAATGCAGGTCATGATCAAGCATGGCATCCCGTCGATGGTGCCATAGCGAGGGTAGTATATGTAATTTAATCCTGATCGTAATCTTATATTTTTCCAGCATGGGATGACGGTGTTGTCGGCACCGGCGAAGGTCTCCTGCCATGGGAGACTGACGATGGTGCAACTGTCTTGTGCTTTAACTCCAGCAGACATCATCATCGTCGCCAGAAATACAATTCCCAGTATTTTTTTATAGTTCATATTGTTGTTTTATTTCTTTGTTCTTTGTCGGCATCATCGTCATCGGATGGTCCACCTGATAGTCGATATAGTAGTCAATGACTGCAGATCGCCCCCCAGTTGTAGTTGTGTGGAATACAGCCATCCAGCGGTAATAGAGCGAGGTAAAGTTGCAGTCCACACTGTCGCCCACCCCTTACCCTTGCGGGCTTCGGAGTGTTTGACGGTACAAAATTACATAAAATATTTGGAATGGCATGAAAAAAAACATCACTCGGTTCTAATGCCCAACCAAACAGGGGCTTAGCCAGCGCATTTACAATCCAAAATGCCAGCTTCTTTTATTGTATCTCACCAACGCATCTGTCGGAAGAACCGGATAAAGCGTTTTTGGGCCATGTGCTACGGAATGTTGCAGCAGGAAAACAGTCTACTATATTAGGCTAGTACGATTTCAACTATCACATTTGGGGATTCTGCACAATTTTGATAGAAAAAATTGGGGGATTTTATACGTAATCACGAAAATAAATTTGGGGATTTTATACATATCTCCTAAAAAAAATTCGGGGATGAATAAAATAATGAAAATCCCCGCCACATGGGCGGGGATTCCATTACATACAAATCAAAAAATCTTTATGATTTATTCAGCTGCATCGGGCACGACGGAGACGTAGGAACGATCCTCGCGACCTTTTTTGAACTGAACGGTTCCGTCGACAAGAGCGTAGAGGGTATGGTCCTTGCCCATACCAACGTTCTGACCGGGGTTGTGGACGGTGCCACGCTGACGGATGATGATGTTACCGGCGACACAATGCTGACCGCCGAAGATTTTAACGCCTAAACGTTTGCTTTCGGATTCACGACCGTTACTGGAACTACCGACACCTTTTTTGTGAGCCATAATATACTGTTTTTAAAAGGTTTTACACTACTTTAATTAATTGATGCTATCGATCTTGATCTGGGTCAGATAGTCACGATGGCCGTTCATCTTCTGGAAACCCTTGCGACGGATTTTCTTGAACACCAGAACCTTGTCGCCTTTAAGGTGGCGGAGGACGGTGGCCTTTACGTTTGCACCAGCGATGTAAGGTTTGCCAACCTCAACATTGCCGTCATTGTCTTTAAGCATCACGGTGTCAAAAGTAATCTCGCTGCCCTCATCGTTCTGAAGACGGTTCACGAAGACCTTCTGATCTTTAGCGACCTTGAATTGCTTTCCTGCGATTTCTACAATTGCGTACATTTTCTTAATATGTTTAGTTTAAATGATTTAATCTACTTCTTGGGGCTTTTACTGCCCACAAAACGGACTGCAAAATTACAACTTTTTTTCAAACTGACAAAGTTTTTTCTTAACTTTTTCTCAAAACAGCTACTTCTCAGCCCATTATCCTCATTTCACCACACAAGCCCTGATGATTGGTAGCTGATAGGTGGCTGGGTCTCTTTTTCCGTAAAAACTACAGAAGAACCAGGCCTGAACTTGCGCAGATTTCGCTTACGAAAAGAGTAACTAGCGAGAAGTTCGCGAAAAGAACGCGAGGAGATTGCAAGCATGAGGAGAAGGAACCCCTAAGCATCCCTCGACCATCCACTCCCGTTTTTTATATATGCGTTAGCGTTTTAGATGGTACACCAATTCGCGAGAGTTCTGGCAGCAGTCGGTGAGGAAAATGCGGAGCTCGAGGTTGGTGGCAGGGGTGGTGAGCTGATTGAGGTTGATGGAGAGGGTGGCCGATTTGCCATCGAACTCACTTAAGACCCATTCGCCATTGATGAAACAGCGGTACTCGGCAACGCCCGAAAGGTTATCGCCCATCTTCATGTTGAGGACTTTGCCCACTTTCTTTCCTTCTTTGAAATTGAGGGGTTTTATGTAGGGCGCCGCCGTGTCGCTCATGACAACGAAATTGCCGAAAGCACGCACATCGGCTTCTAACCAACGACCCGGTTTGCCCTCTATGCTGCGCTCGATGAGCCGTGTGGGCAAGGCCGACGGCCTTTCTCCTTTGAGCTGACAAAGGACCAGCTGCTCGGGCTCATAGCCGATGACTACCGGAACGCGGAGGGTCCAGGTTCGATGAGGAGGATAGGGGCTCCTCCACGGCTTGACGGTATAGATTGGCGAGATATAGCGGCGGTCGTTCTGAATGCCATGGGTAAGGAGGTCGTCGTAATAGACCATGCCTGCGGGCATCTCTATCTGATAGTCGCCCCGATAGACCTGCAAAGGCCAACGGACGGTGAGGCTGTCGGTGCGGAGGTGATAAGAGGGATGCTCGGGCACTTCATGCATGGGCACGAGTGTCTCAAAATGGTTGCGAACATATACACGGCGGACAGCCTGATTGCCATTATAGTCAGTTATTACCACGGTGATGCGGTGGAGCGTGGTGTCGCTATCGATAAAGCCGATGCTACCGTCGCCATAGGTACGGGCGGGTTTGACAGGGTCGCCAGGAAGTCGGCGGGTGAGGATATAAGGATTGCGAGTAGATTGGTAGTAATCCCAGTCAAGCTGAGCGTTGATAGCGCGGGTGTCGCCAAAGGTGATTTTGTCCATCCTATATTGAAAGAAAGGCATGCCGTCGACCCAGATGTCGAGACGGTCATAACCATTGTTCATGGTTGACCCCTCGGAACGGTCGGAGGCCCAAACACCCACATAGAAACGACCCAGAACTGGAATGGGATTATCTTTGGAGCCCAAAGCTGACTCTTTGCCGCTAAGGTCGACCTGATAGGGACTCTTGGTGCGATTGAGCCGGGTGTTCTTATCAACAGGCAGCAGCCGGATGCCCTTGATGGCGGGCGGGATGGTATCGATGAGTTTCACGCCATAGGCCAACGGGTTGAGACTCTGCTGGGTGCGGGTATTGCGTACTTCGTAATGGAGATGGGGCCCGCCACTCATACCGCTATTGCCAGCATAGGCAATCAGCTGACCGCGTTTGACGGGCAAGACTCCCTCAGAAAGGGTGGTGTCGAAAGCATAACATTGATGAGCCCGTTGATAGTTGAGCACATAGTCGGCGATGTCGCCATGATAGCCGTCGAGGTGCAGATAGACCGTAGTAACATTCCCCTTATGGTTAATATAAAGCATTTTGCCGCCATCGTAAGCCGAGATGCGAAGACGAGAGACATAGCCGTCGGCAGGGGCGTAGACAGGTGTTCCCACCCCATCGTCGCCACCAATGCGGAGGTCAATGCCACTATGGAAATGGTTGGTGCGAATCTCGGCAAAGGTGCCGGATGGTTCGGCAGGAAGGTGCAGCGGTAAGTCGAGCACAGGGGGTTCGAAAGACTGCGCCTGAACCTGAATCAAATTGCAGATGAAGATGACCAAGAGGAAGAATGATACCATGAATCTTTTCATAATTGGATAAGGGTAAATAGAATGGGTGAGAAAGATTACTAAGCGTTTTTGTCGGAGGGTACGCCCATGAGCTCGCGGGCGGTTTGAAGGGCTGCTGTGGTGGGTGGATTGGAAGAGAGCATGACGGCAATCTCGGTGACACGCTCGTCGGGGTTGAGTTGCCTGATGCGCGAGACGGTGCGACTGCCTTCGAGTGCCTTGGCCACCTTGAGGTGTTGCGAGGCTTTGGCAGCTATCTGGGGCAGATGAGAGATGGCGACCACCTGCATGTGCTGGGCCATCCGGCTCATGATGTCACCCACGGCGACGGAGATATCGCCAGAGACACCGCTGTCGATTTCGTCGAAAATGATGGTGGGCAAAAGGTTACGCTGGGTAACCACCGATTTGACTGCCAACATCAAACGCGAAAGCTCGCCGCCCGACGCCACCTCGGCAAGCGGACGGAGGGTGCCACCTTGGTTGGCGTTGAAGAGTAGCCTCACATTGTCGTGTCCCAGAAGGTTGAAATCATTGGCAGGCGTGATTTCCACCACAATCTTGGCGGAAGCCATGCCTACCTGCGAGAGGACTGGAAGCAGTTGCTTCTCAAGCATCCGGCCAGCCTTGGTGCGGGCAGCTGTCACCTTGTCGGCAGCCTGCTGCATGAGGGCAAAGACACTATCGACCTGCTCCATCACCTCGCGGATGCGGTCGTCAAGGCCTTCGGCCTCTTGGAGTTGCTGGTCAAGCTGTTGTTGTATGTCGAGCAAGGCAGCAACCGTGTCGACACCATGTTTTTTCTGCAAACGGTAAATCAAATCGAGGCGGTCGTTGACCTGTTCTTGCCGTTCAGGTGAGAACTGGAGCCGGTCATCGAGAGAGGAGACCTCGGAGAGAATGTCCTGCAGCTCAATGAGGGTAGAGTCGAGCCTCTGATGGAGAGCCTGAATGTCAGGATGATAAGAGGCCACATGGGCCAGAAGTGAGCGCGAAGTGACCATACGAGCCACGGCGCTATCATCGCTGTCGCCATTGCCATCGCACACGGCCACCACCGTGCCCAAAGCCTCCTTGATAGCACCCGTATGCTCCAGGAGATGTGCTTCTTCCTCCAGCTCCTGTTGCTCATCGGGTTGAAGCTTGGCGGCTTGAAGCTCCTCGAAGAGAAAACGGTTGTAGTCGAGGACTTTATTGTTCTCAGCATCCTGGGCGGTTAGTTGTTCCAACTGGTGCTTGAGCACTCCATACTGACGGTAGAGCGACTGGAATTGGGCAAGCAGCGATGAGTCGGAGAAGGAGTCCAATAACTGCGTCTGGAAAAGGCTCTCGGTGAGGGTGAGCGTCTGATACTGGGAATGAATGTCGAGGATATGGGGTCCCAGCTCCTTGAGAAACTGAAGATTGGCGGGGGAGTCGTTGACAAAGGCGCGGCTCTTGGCCGTGGGGAGAATCTCGCGGCGAAGGATAAGCAGGTCGTCGTAATCGGCATCATACTGCTCAAAAAGCGGCTGAAGCCCGAGACCTGAGATGTCGAAGGAAGCCTCCACAACACATTTACGCTCCTTGTCGGAGAGTACCTGGGTGTCGGCACGCTGACCGAGAAGGAGTCCTAATGCACCCAAGAGGATGGACTTACCAGCACCTGTCTCGCCTGTGATGACCACAAAACCGCCATCGAAAGTGATGTCTGTTTCATGGATGAGGGCATAGTTTTCAATATGGAGGGTTGTGAGCATGGGATGTTGTCTTATTGTATTGTGTGTCGTTGTGTATTAGCAGGGTTCATGCAGATTAATCCAGCATGGGGGCAATGCGCAGGAGGGCGTTGTAGAGGGCATCGATGTCGGCAAAGGTGGTATAGGAGGCAAAGGAGGCGCGGACGGTGCCTGGGATGCCGTAGCGATCCATAATGGGTTGGGTGCAATGGTGACCTGTGCGGACGGCAATGCCTAACTTGTCGAGGAGTGTGCCGACATCATAGGGATGGGCGTTGCCAAGTAGAAAAGAGATAACACCCACTTTGCCTGGGGCAGTGCCAATGAAACGGATGTTGGGGACGGAGGAGAGCTTCTGCATGGCATAATCCATCAGCTGCGCCTCATGGTGGGCAATCACCTCCATACCTTGGCTCTGCATATAATCGATGGCAGCTCCCAAACCTAAAACATCGCCCACCGAAGGGGTGCCAGCCTCAAACTTATAGGGGAGCTCGTTGTAGGTTGTTTTCTCAAAGGTGACATCCTTGATCATCTCTCCCCCACCCTGATAAGGTGGCAACTGATTGAGGAGTTCTTCACGGCCATAC
The DNA here is from genome assembly GCA_016280915.1 of Bacteroidales bacterium. Taxonomy (GTDB): domain Bacteria; phylum Bacteroidota; class Bacteroidia; order Bacteroidales; family P3; genus Colimorpha. The sequence continues at coordinate 66,747 of JAEEHQ010000104.1, read as the reverse complement.
ATCACGCCAACACCCATGGGCGCATACATCTTATGCCCTGAAAAACAATAGAAATCGCAACCAAGTTCCTGCACATCGACAGGCATGTGGGCAACCGCTTGGGCACCGTCAATTAAGACCGGCACCTGATGACTATGGGCAATGCGCACTATCTCTTGGATAGGATTGACAGTACCGAGTGTATTAGAGACATGGTTAACCGCAACCATGCGGGTGTGGGAATTGAAGAGTGTCTGGTAGACCTCCATGTCAAGAACACCCTCGTCGGAAAAAGGAATGACGCGGAGTCGGGCACCCACTTGTTCACAAGCCAGCTGCCAAGGAACGATATTGGAGTGGTGCTCCATGCCAGAGACGATAACCTCGTCGTCTTTGCGAATGAACTGACGGCCGAAAGTGGCAGCAACCAGATTGATACTCTCGGTTGTGCCACGGGTGAAAACAATCTCTTTGGTGTTGGCAGCATGAATAAACTGCTGGACTTGCTGACGCACAGCCTCGTAGCGTTCGGTAGCAAGTGTGGCGAGATGGTGGGTGCCACGGTGGATGTTACTGTTGAGGGTTAGGTAGTAAGAAGAGAGTGCGTCAATCACCTGCTGGGGCTTTTGGGTGGTGGCGGCATTGTCGAGGTAGACCAACTGATGGCCATAAACCTGCGTATCGAGAATGGGAAAATCCATAGCTTATAACTGTTTATACTTGATGAACATGACTGCCAGAAAGATGAATATGAGGGCAAGGAAGATGTAGAAAGCCCAGCTACAGCCACGCTTGGGCAAGGGGCGGTCCTTGCGGGTGAAGAGACGGGCGAACTTGATTTTGTTGTCTATCTCTTCGGGTGTGGGGTCGGGACGGGGAAAATCGTACATTGCTGATGATTTGTTGTTAGGTTGTAGCTAATTCGTTTCCTATAATTAGGCTTTTTTCTTCTTGCGGATGAGTGCACGAATGACAAAGAATGCGATGACAGCAACGAAAAGGACAATGATGATGACGGACAATTCGTGGCTGTAACGCTCGATAACAGTAGGGTCAGCAGCTCGGTAAGCCAAGTAGCCAAGAAGGGCCAAAATGCAGTTCCATACCGCAGCACCGACAAAAGTAAAGAAAGAGAATGCCCCAATGTTCATTTTGGAAAGACCCGCAGGGATGGAGATGAGCTGACGGATGACTGGAATGAGGCGGCCCACTAAGGTAGAGACATTGCCATGGTCGTTGAAATAGACTTCGGCACGCTGGACTTTCTCCTTTGAAAGACGCAGGATATGGCCTACCTTGCTATCAGCAAAAGCATAAACGATGGGACGACCCAGCCAGCGAGAAAGGAAATAGTTGATATAGGCTCCCAGCATGGCACCCAAAGTGCCGATGAGCACTATGACCCAGATTTTCATCCCGCCCTTGGTTTCAGGGTTGCTGGCCACATAGACAGCTGGCGGAATAACAACCTCGGAGGGGAATGGGACAAAGGAGCTTTCAAGGGCCATAAGGAGTCCTACGGCTGTGTAGTTCATATTGGCATCGTACCAGGTAAGCAATTGGGCAACGAAGCCAGAAGAAGCGCTGTCGGTGCCGCGGACTTGCTCGGCAATATTCTTGTCAGCAACAGGAGCCTCCGCAGGTGTTTGTGCGAAGGTTAGCTGACAGGCAAAGAGGGTCAACAAAAGGAGGAATACTTTCTTTTTCATAAACATCAAGTAGTAGATATAGAATTAATTACATTAACTATTTCGGGATCCTGGGTTAATTCTGGAAACATGACGAAGAGCGTGTGGTAGAGGGGGCCAAATGTGGCACCATCTTCCTGCAGGAGGGAGAGCAGGCGATTGCGACGACCCATCTTATAATAGCAATAGAGGAGTCGAGAGTCGAAGGAAAAACGGTCGACAGCATCGGCGCGTGAACTCTCAAGCAATGCACAGGCCTCGGGGAAACGTTGGGTGCTGATATAAAGATCAGCAAGACATATCCAATGCTCGTCAGAATCGGGCTCGAGGTCGATGGCACGACGGTAGTAGCCAGCAGCCTCGTCAGTATAACCAAGGCGTTCGCTGCAGCGACCGAGGTCGTTCCAAGCTATGCTGTAGGCAGGGTCTTCCTTGAGGGCATCATGGAAATAGGTAGAGGCGGTGTGATAGTTGCCTTGTTGGAGATATAATCGTCCGATTTGGTATAGAACCATCGGTCGGTCCTGCGTATATTCAAGGGTGTCGCGCAAGGCCTGAACGGCGAGGGCTATGTTGCCCAAATGGCCATAACATTCGGATAGTCCTAAGTAGGCCTGCACGAAAGTTTTGTCGATGGCAATGGCATACTCGTATGCATCGGCGGCCTTTTCAAAAAGCGAAAGCCAACAATAGACACAACCTAGACAGTACCATGCATTTTTGGCAAATGGGTGGTCGGCCACCAACTGGGTGAAAAAGCCCACCGCTTCTTCATTGTGGCCTTGTTCATCCCATGTACAGGCCAGATTGTAGAGCGAACGGCTCTCGTCGGGATTCTTCTGGATGGACTTACGATAGTAGGCGATTGCCTCCTCGGGCTTGCCCAATTTATAGTATTCATCGGCAATGTTGCCGTAAATCATGTCGAGTTGATAGCCGTCTTTGGCTGCCTTACGATAATAATCGATAGACTTATTGGCTTGGTCGGTGAGGCTATAGAGGGCTCCGAGGGCATAGCACACATCCGTATTCTCGGGTTCGGAATGCTCTAAATCCTGAAGAATTTCCATGGCCTTGGGGTACTGACCCTGAATGCTGAGAAGATGAGCTCGACGGAGGCGTATTTCGCTGCTGCTGGGGAAAAGTTGCTCACCCAATTTAACGGCTGACTCAAGGCCTTCAACATCATAAACCTCGAGGTAGTAGTCGGCTATGATTTCCAGCTGGTCGACATCGAAATAGGCGGCATGACCCTCCTTCTGTTTCTCGAAAGCGAGAACCAGTTCGCGTACATCTTGTTCAAAATTCTTAAAACGGTCTAAATTCATTTAAAAACTAAATCTAACAGTTATACCACCCTTGGTGGTGGAGTTGGGATAGGAGTTGGAGATGAAAGGAGTGTTGATATTCGTTTGGAAGAAGGCGCGGAGCGTAAGAGAGGAAGAGAGCGCGTACTCGGCCGAGATTTCTGCCATCCAAACCTCACTACCAGAAGAAATCTGACTGAAATTCTGATTGATTTTGCGAATTCTGGTCATGTTGCTGTTGTAAGTGAGATTGAGTTGGAGTACGATATCGCTCTTGAGGTGGTGAGTCTGGTCGGCCACCTTGACATCAACAGCCACATCCTTGAAACGGTAGCCGCCTCCAAAGGTGATACCATCGCGCGTGGTTTCAGTTAGCTGGTTGTTGGAAAAAGAGAGGTTAAGCGTACGGTTCTTCTGGAGAGAGAAATTGAGCTGAATGCTGTTGGTCATGCTCACCGACAGGCGGATGAGGGGGTTGAACTGCTCGGAAATCTGCACGCCCTCCATGCTGACTGGCGGAATAAAGTCGCCATTGGTGTTGAATACCGTCTCGTGTCCATAGTCGTAGCCTTCCTTTCCTGAGATGGAAGCGTCGGTGTAGTAGCTGCCAATAGAATAGGTAGAGGTGTACTTGTGTGAGATAGAGATGTTGTTGAACCACTTTTTGAGAGCAGGAATCTTGTTGAGTCCGTTATAGTTGATGGACCAGTTGGGCAGCGGAAAATCCAAGAAGGGAGAGAAACCATAGGTGGCAGCATCCTTGCCAAGATAGGTGGCAAGAAAGCTGGTGAGGAGCACAGATGATTGGTTGGGTCCATAGCCATAACGATAGTACTGGCCGCTCATGGTGTCAAGCACCTGCATGTCGGTGAGGACATCGGGGTTGATGTCGGCAAGACGGTCGGAGACTACATGTCGGTTTTGAAGGAATGTCTCGTAAAGGAGGCTGTCGTCAACAAAAGCCGTACCCCAACTCCAAGTTGTAGTGGAATAAGAACCCGACATGATGTATGAGAGAGGTCCGTCGACACGGTCCCATTCTGTAAGATACTTATAGTAATACTCTTCACGCGACTGATAGGTCTGGTTGGCGTTGATATCTATCTTGAAGTCGCGAATAGGTTCGACAGAAGCCTGTAAGGTAAGCATGCGGTTCACCGTGTTGTTGTGGGCATTGTTCATCAAGGGGTCACGGGAGAGGAGGTCGTCCTGACGGAGACGCTCCACCAATCCCTCATTGTAGCCCAACACAAAGGAAGGCCAAGGAGCCCACCCATTGGATGGATCCATGCCGAGAATACTGGCAGTTCCCATGTAACCGGGGAGGACAGAGGCATTGGAATTGCTATACTGCAAGCCGAAGGACTTGAGCATCGTGACAAACCGGATACCGAAATTGGCAATATTAGTGAGTGTTTCTGCCATCTGGGCACGGTGTACTGAGTCGGGATTATTGGCACGTGCAATGGAATCCTGCACCATCTTGTCTCGTTCCTTCTTACTCATACGCTTCGGATCGCGGGGTTGGGTGACAGGTTTCTGCTTATAGGCATTCTTGATGAATGTGAAGCGGTTGTAGAGTGTCTGCATCTGGCCAGTAACCGAAGCCTGCAACTGACCTGTGGAATTAAGGGTGGAACCTTGCGAGGCCAAGGCCTGCGTGGTGCCATAAAAATTATAAGTAGAGCGATAGGTGATGGGCACCCGCAGAAAATCGAGATAGGGCAACTTGCTGATAGGCACATCCCATGTGAGGCTGACGGTCTGTTGGAAATTTTGCATCGTACCGCCTTTGGAGAGCGCTGACCAAATACTGTCGCGACTCTCGCGAGTGTCAACGCGACCGACGGGCTCATCGATTCGGGCATTTGCCGAAGCACTATATTGAAGATGAATGCTTCGACTGAGGTCGTACTGAATGCCATAGTCGCGCCGCCAAGTAAACTGCTTGAAATAAGTGGGTTTGATAATAACCAAAGCAGCTCCTTTTTTGCGAAGAAGGGTTTCCTCATAGTTACGATAAATCTCGGTGCTAAAAGAGAGCGACTTGGGTTTATAGTAGAAATTGAAGTCCTTGATGAACTTGCCGTTCTTGCCGTTGATGAACTTAGACTTAGCCTTGGCGAAGGGTGCCACAAGACCAGGCTCTTGCGGCGTGTATGAATAGGTGAAACCACCGCGATGCAGGTCTTTGTTGTAGTACTCAATCTCGTCATCAGAGGAGCGTTCGCGCGAGTAGGCATAGGAAAAGGTGAAGTTCTCTATATCGTAGAAATGAGGCTTTAGGGCACCTTTGCCCGTGCGCTCTTTACGCATATTAGTAAGTGTGAGATTCGTTGTGGTCTTACGTTCTTGGGTCATCTTGCGGACGCTGTCGCGCTCAGCATCAGTTTGATAAGTTCTGAGGTCCTCTTTGAGGCGCACATCGGGGTCGAGAGGATTGTATTCGGGAGAACCTATCTGCTTATTCCAATCGAGATAGAGTGGCATGTGTACACCCCATTTTTCGGGAAGGAATTTCCCCATCTCCATGTCAAGCGTGGTTTGTAACTGCATTGTATTAACCAGTTCCAGAGAGGTGGGATTATCCTCAAGGTTGCCAAAGCCAGCTGAGGTATATGAACCAAAGAGGGAGAGGTTTCCCAAGTCGGCAAGATTGGTGCGAGCCAAAGCCATGGCAGCCACACCACCGCGGTTGTTGAAATCGGCAAGACGCAACTCGTTAACCCAAACGATACATGACTTTGGTAACATGTTGTTACCATCCTCGAGCGTCTCTTTCTTGGGATTGCGGACACCCACCATGATGACTTTTACTTTACCAAGATTGGGGGTGCCAAGTACGGTATATTTGTGTCCATCGACATACTCGCTATAGAGAAGACGGCTGCTATAGTTAAGATCGCCACTACGGATAAGACGATTGCGGTTGGTCTTAATGTCAACCAGCTTAGTAAGGTCGATTTCCACATTGTTATCGATAGGCCAAATAGCATAGCGGTCGTCCTTACCCACACCCCAGTCAGTAAATTGGAGGGGCACCTCATATTCATAGTAGTTGTTGGTGTAGTCGCTGCCCAGACGTACGAAGAGTACCAAGTCGCCATCGTTGATGGGATCAGACTCAGCTTTCTTTTCTGCATGTACAAACATCTTGACTTTACCATAGTTGCGCAAATCATAGGATGTACTACGATAAACAGCGCGGGCATCGCCAGAAGCCAAGTCGGTGATGTCGAGCGAGAGTGCTTGCTCGTTGAGCTGGGTAGAGGTTGACGAAGTGCTAAACCACTGCTCACGCTCGATACCAGGAGGCAAGACATAAGGAACCGGATAGCGGTTGCCATTCTCCTCAATATTGACAGTACTAATGCTGAAAGATGTGTTGGCACCAGTTCCCGTCGTGTAGTCACCAGGCTGCAAGAGGTCTTCGGTATATTTGCGCCAAGTGGCATAGACCAACTCAAGGGTGGCAAAGCGCAAATAAATGGGTTCCTCGAAATCATTGAGGAACATACGCATAAAGCGGATAGATTGGAAACCATTGAGTTTACCAATCATCTGGTCATACTCACGGATAGGTATGCGGAACTGATACCATTTACATGAAGTAGTGGAGCCGTTAGGCAAGGGTATGTTCTCGGCTTCCTGAATATCAACAATGTGATTTTCGCCAATGACCATCTTGGAGGGGTCCAATTCGATGACATACTGATAATAATTTTCGCCTTCGCTGAGGGTGTTATCCTTGTTGATGTCCTCCACATTGGGATAAGCCGTTGCAGCAGTGGGATAGCTTTCAGGACTGTCAGCATCGACGTGGGAGTTGCCTTCGGGATTGTTGTAATACTTGTATCGCTCAACAATCTTCAGGTTCTGTTGGTCATAATCACTACCGCGGTAGTAGTGGAAATCGTCACCAGAAGGGTCGGATAGCGCCATCTGATAGGCCTGGGATGAGGTGCCGAAGATGAGTGCAACACTATCGAGATAGCTTGAGAAGAAGGACTGCTCATCAGTGCTGCCAAATGTACTGCTAAGTCCATCATATCCAATGTCTTGATATTTGCGTGATGCCTCGTTGTTGTCGAATGCATTGACGATAGGCTGGGTATTGGGCACACGGCCCCAAATGGTAGTGTCTACTCCTGACAGGTCACTGGCATTGGTAGGCAAACCATTCTCAAAACTCTTTCGTCCGTCACGTAGAATATCCTCACTGATGTCACCCAGATTAATATATAGCTTGCCTCCAGTATGTTCCGGATTTTCGATAAAGGGGTCCATGAGCCAGAACTCAAGGGTCTCAATATTTTGAGTCTCAAAATCGGTGTAGTCCAACTCGCGCATGATACCGCCCCAACGTGTTTTGGGCTCTGCCAACTTACCCTCTTGTGTTAGACCCGCACTAAACGGACTGCGCACAATATCGAAGTTGTAGGGGCCTCGCTCTTCAGGATAATAGGAGAGGTTCAGCTCATATATATACATATAGTCCCCTTTGACCAACTGCTTGTTGGGGAAGACCTCTGTTTCCATAATGCGGCGGGCGTAGGGTTGTGACCGATCCTCCTCGGTGATGTTGTCGGGAGAATTGGTACTATAGAACAATTGGTCGATACGGTACCATGAGAGTTTAGCTCGGTTAAAGCCGTATGCAAGCCCTGTTCCCATGCGGGTCTCTGGGAACTGAGGTAGCGAGAGTTGATAATCCTGAGGCGTGCTGGCAAGATGCCAATAGGTGATGCCCTTAAGGTCGATGTTGCTTTCAGCACCTTCGAAATCGTCGATATAGGTCACCGTTCCCTCTTGGCTGCCTGTGGAGGCAAGTCCTGGTAAGAGTTGGGCGAATTCGCCTTTGAAAGTAAGGTTGGAAGGTGCCTTGGTGTCGATGCCGGGGAGAAGGTCCACGAGCTTGGTTATGAATGGGGCCTCATGGCGGTAGTTGATGTCGACCCCCCAGATACTATTACTGGTAGGTTCCTCTCCAAAATTGTTTTTCTGGGTAAGGGGCTTCTCTGACAGATTCATGAAGGTGGCACCCACATTGAAATCGGGTTGAATTTCATAGTTGATATGCGTACCCACCATGGTTTTGGTAGTCATACTGAAAGAGTTATCTTCACAACTAACGCTGATTGGGGTACCACTGGAGAGGATGCTCTCATTGATGATACGCACAGTTCCCATCGTATAGTCGACAGTATAGTCAACATTCTCAATCAGGGGCACACCACCTGCAGTAACAGTAACGGAGCCCTGAGAGACGCTGTAGCCCAATGATATCTCACCACTGACGGTACTGGAATAGTAGCCCTCAAGATAGAACTTATTCTTGTCAGCATACTGTTGCGCCAAGGCTCTCGTCATGGTGTATAGGGAGTCAAAACAATACTGTTTGGCAAACTCGTCGTCGCCCAAAATCTGGCGTAAGTCTTTGCCGAAAGGCTCCACATAGGGGAAGAAGATACGTCCAGTGCTGGCTTGGATGGTACCACCCTTGAAGGCTGCGCTGTCAAACCAGTCGAAAACACCATCGGCATAATAGTAGTTCTGCGAGGCATCCATGCGGTCAAGGCCAAAGAGCTCAATCAAGGGAATACCCTCTTTAGGTCCTTCGGTGAAATAGCCAATACCCACACCCCCATCAGGACTCTCATAGAGTACATTCAGGCGGAAGTTGTCGCGCCCAAGCTGGGTACTCTTGAGAAAGTAGACGTTCTTCATCATCAGCTTCCACAACGGGCTATGCACATCGACGCCAGTTCCTTTGATCAGCTTCACCACCAAGGTATTGGGGTCGTTAATACCGTCAGTGGTGAGTTCACCCACCTGATAGACAGTTTCATCACCGATAACCTGATACTGGAAGGCAACGGCCAACACTTGGTCGGAACTAAGGGCTTGACTGAGGGTGATGAAGCCGAGCTGCTCATTGTATGTGTATTCGCTACTGGTGAGCAGGCGGGCACTTTCTATCTTCTCGTAATCGCTACCCGCTGTGAAACCAAGACCTTGCATGTATGAGGTAACGTTGTCGATGCTGCGGATTCTGTCTGGGTTCATATATTCCAACAGGTTGTTGCTGTTGTTGCTGGGCATCTCAGAACGGCCTCCAATTAGACGATTGTTGCTCGGTTCATTCTCACCAAGGTCGGTGAGGGCTAAGATATTACGGTTGTTGGTAACTGCGGCACCCACATTGGTACGCCAAACCTCCATACGGATAATCTTGATATTGGTATTGGGCGTCGGCAAAGTGGACATGGCCTCATTGTAGTGCTGGTAAAAATACTGCGAAATGAAGTAGTGGCGGTTCTCCTCATATTCGTCGGCACGAATTTGATACTCCTGCACCGAGGCACCACCCTGCACCTGCATATTCTCGGTACTGGTTTCTTTTTGTGATAAGACTGCATCAACGGTGAGTTTGCCGAATTTTAGTTTGGTGTGAAAACCCCACAACTGCTGACTACCCTTGATGAGGGTAGTATTGAGAGGAAATGAAATATCGGCAGCCTCAAAAAGCTGGATGATATCATCTTCCTTGCCCTCATACTTTAACTTGATCTTGTTCTCAAAATCAAAAGTGGCCTTGGTGTTCCAGTTAATATCAAAGTCAAAAAGGTCGCCTATCTTGGCATTGAGACTGACCTGAATATTTTCGTCGAAATCAAAATGGGTATTGCTACGCTGGCCTATGTCTATCTGTGGATTGTCGCGATAGTTGTTGACAATCTGGAAGGTGAGGTCAGCACTACCCGTGGGATTAATACTGATATCGGGTATGGCAAGCAGTCCGTCTACCTTGCGGCTTATCTCGCTGAATCCAGGAATACGACTCAGCAGCCCATCGGAAGCAGCCGTGTCGCCAACCGAGGATCGGTCGTTCCAATATTTTTTCATCAGCTGGTTCATCTGGTAGTCCTGATACTCCTCGAAGGTGAGATATTCTCTATTGATGACCATATCACCCAGTTTGGTAATACGGACATAGCTGTCGCTCTCGGCATCATATTCTACCGTAGTGGTCGTGCTGCCAATGGGTTCCTGTGCATTGGCTGGTAAGCTGAGGGCTACCAACATAAACAGCAAAAGTGCCGCCACAACCTGTGACAGCTTTCGCGACCTATTATGAACGGACTGTTGTATAGTTTTATCCTTTTACCGATTAAATAATTGTTTTTATAATTTTTTGAGGGCCTCCTTGATCAAACCTTCGACATTGAGATTATTATCCAGACTCTGCAATACTTTGTCTGCGGCAGCCTTGGGAAATCCCAACATGACCAATGCACTGAGGGCCTCTTCTTTATTATGGCTGACCAAGGGGGATGCCGCTATACTGGCATCGGTTGAGACTGCACCAACTTTGTCCTGCAACTCTAACACAATTCGTTGGGCCGTTTTAGCACCAATACCCTTGACTCGCTGTACCAATTTAACATCCTTGGTAGCAATGGCATTGGTGAGTTCTTCCACAGAAAGCGATGAGAGCATCATGCGGGCGGTGGCAGCACCTACACCGTTGACACCCAAAAGCAGGCGAAACATCTCGCGCTCCTTCTGAGTAAAAAAGCCACAAAGGATATGGGCATCCTCACGGATGACTTCATGCACCCATAGTTTCACCTCCTGTTTATCTTGTATGGCACTATAGGTATTGAGGGTTATTTCCAATAGATAGCCCACACCGCCACAATCCACCACGGCAGTGGCAGCGGTCAGCGATGCGAGTTTTCCTGAGATATATTCGTACATAAGCTTATTTTCTGCGTATTGGTGGTAGGGAGGTTGTGCGTGGTAAGGTAAGACACCGGTGAGAACTTTGCATACCCAGATTCTTAGGTGCTCTACCCATCTTTGCGAAGCCGGCCTTGCTGACATCAACAGTCTCTGGGTATTGATAACCTATGCCTTGCGCCGGAGAGTCTTCTTCTAAATGATAGTCGCCATTGGCGGGGTCGACAAACTTGGGGTCTTCATCCCATTCGCCTCCACGCACCAGACAATGGTTGAGCGAAACATTAACCGCAGCATTGCTGTCAAGTCCCAAATACAACTCCCCTGCCTCACGGTTACCATAGATGATACAGTCGGTGAGGGAGGCTTGGATTGGCCATACATAAAGGACACCAGCATATTCGCGGGTGTTGGTGATAAAAAGACTGGGATTGTTGCGGGATGAGTAATTCCAATAATCGGCAAAAGTGCAGTAGCTGAATGTGTACTGGCCCCCGTACTGCATCACCCCTGTGGCGGTGCCACAATTGGTTACCAGCAGGTTGTTCCCCTCCACATGGGCAGTCTGCATCAGTAGACCTGCAAGGGTGTGGTTACGTATAAGCGTGTTGCTAATGGTCAGAGTGGGATTGTCGTTGGCACAGCTGTCAACTTCAATTCCCAAGAAGCCATTCTCGATGAGGGCATAGTCGATGTGGTTGTTCCAGCATCCTTGCATCATCCAAATATGGCCCCACTGGCCAGGCAGGTAGTCGTTCCAGCCGTCGTGGCGCACTGAGGTGAACAGAACAGGACGCTCGGCAGAGCCTCTCACGTCAAGAGTGGCACTATCGTAAACCCAGAGGACGGCATCTTCACAGAAATAGAGTTCATCTCCTGCCTGTAGGTGCAGGGTGTTGCGAGAGTCAATGACAGCATAGCCTAAGATGACATGGGGCAGGTCGTGACGCCAATGGTCGCAGTCGATGACGCTGTATGCATAAGGCTTGCCATAAATATCAAGGGGATAACTGCCATCAGCATAATGGAGTGTGTCGGTAGGTACATGGTAGACTGCGTTGCGACCATATGCGGACAAGGGCAGCCGTTGTTCTTGACCATCATAGCGGAAAATGACAGCATCCTCAACAAGGAAAGGTTCCGTGGCACTGTTGGGATTGATATTGGCACGCACGAAAACAAACATGCTGTCGCCAGGTGCAAGAATGAGGTCGCGGGCCACCATATTGGTGTCGCCATTGACATTCAGTCGGAAACGGGAGGAATACCCCCGTTCAAGCGTCACCTGCTCAATCTGAACTTCATAGTTGTTGTGGTTATACACGCGGAACTGACGCGTGGTGGTACCCATCTGCGTGAAGACGGTATCGAACGCCATGGTGTCGCACGAGAAGTCCAAAGCCACCATCTCGTGGAAGCCTTCAGGGTCTTTCTCACATGCAGCAAAAAGCATTGGTAACACCAATGCTAAAAGCAGCATATTATATAGCATTCGCTTCAACATATCAGCTGTTTTTCAAATATTTCTGTCACCTGCCTATGCACGATTTTTCCATCAACACTTCGGTAGGCAAGTTTTTGTTACCTTTTAGTAACGCAGAAAAATATATAATATTTTACGTCTAACATTTTTTTTAGGCTCTGCTGTTACTTGTATGATGGTTGCATCTTCCACCGTAGATGAAGTAAAGCTAAATAAAGTGGTCGAGAGTTGTCATAACACTGAAATCCAAATCCATAAGCAGCGTAGCTAAAGCTCACTCCTTTACTTAGTATAGAGGGAGAACACCTCCTCGAGCCGTTTAGAACAGACAGGACAGAAGGGGGCATAATCACGCATCATACAGTGCATTACTGGACGGTAGAGTCCCTTTGCCTGATAACCAGCTCCTTCGTAGACCCCTAATGGTCCATTTTCCTTTCTGTTAACAAGTGTGTCTACTGGTGTGGGAATAGGAACTCCTTCTGGCAGCATTGCCTGCCATTTCTTATCGAATTCAACTAACGAGGTGATGTTGGGCTCCATGGGTTCAAAAGTTTTGACGTGGGTGTCACCATAGCTGAGATTTTCATCGACATACTCGTCTGCCAGACCTCCTATGCTGTGACCCAACTCATGTGGCAGAATCCTATCAGCTATGCTGTTCAATGAACTCATAGCATAGAAATTATAGATTCCACCACCTCCATAGGTGTCGCTGTTGGCCATTATGATGATGTGGTCGCAAGGAGTCAGGCCGATAGCATCGTGCAGCTTGAAAAGCATCTGGGTCATCAGATAACGGTCGGCGCCAAAAGTCCCATAGCTGGCCCCCACCAGACTATTAACCTGAACGCCCTCGGCAGGATTGGTAATACCTGTGGCTTCACCTGTGGCGGGAATACCCCAAACATTAAAGTCGTCGCTATGTTCTTTGAAAGGTTCTTTTCCAAGCAAGAACTCACAGAATTTCTCCATGTCACTCAGCATCTTTGTCGTGTCTGCAGGACCATAGCCCTCGGGCACGATGACGACATCAATTTTTTTGTGTATATTCCCTTTGTACTGCAACTTGACAGGCTCATGGTACAAAACCAAATCACTACGCTTAAGCATTTGGGCATAGCGTTCCTCTGGGTAATAAGGAAGCGCGTACTGGGTGTGATAGTGGTGGTCTTCACCTAATTCTTCCCAACAGATTAGTACTGGTTGCTTGGGCCATGGAATCCGCACCACCTCCTCAAAAGACACCATGCTGTCGGCGCCCTCGGGAGTGTCGCGATATTCAGCAAATAGGCTATTGTAACCACGGCTGTAGAGACGCTTACCCGTTTCTATATCTTTCACCACGATACGGAAGAATCCATTGTTGAAGGGGTCGTTAAGTTGCTTGAGCGAACCAGCCCACGGCCCACACAACTGATCCCTTAAGACTCGAATCGTGTTGCCATGACGGTTCCCCTCCCGTAGGTAGTCAATCCGAAGGGTTGCATTATGGAAATAACGGCTGAACTTGACATTTTGAGCCTGGGCTACTTCCCCTGAGAAGATGGCGCAAATAAGAAAAAAAATGATAGCATGCTTTTTCATCATACTTATAGAAACGATATTTTTTATGAAAAAGTATTATATATCGTAAAAAGTTTGTACTTTTGCAGGCCATTATGATAACAAAAATATATACAGAGAACCCTAACACTCGCGACATCCGACGTGTCGTAGACCTGCTCCAGCAGGGAGGTATTATCATCATCCCTACCGACACACTGTACGCTTTCGCCTGCAGCATGGAGTTCAAACGTTCCGTCGAGACCATCGCACAACTTAAAGGCTTCTCACTGAAGAAAGCCCACTACTCCATGCTTTGTTCCTCATTGAGCATGGCATCAGAGTATGTGCGTCCCATGGACAGGGACACTTTCGCCCTCCTCAAAGATTGCCTTCCCGGCCCCTATACTTTCATCATGGATGCCAACGGAAATGTGCCGCGTAATTATGTCAACCCCAACAAGACCATAGGTGTCCGGGTTCCAGACAATAGCATCCTCCAATCTGTGGTGGAGACTCTCGGTTGCCCTCTCATAGGCACCTCTGTCCGCCGCATTGACGAAGAACTGGAAACAGAATACCTTACTGACCCTGAGTTAATACACGAAACCTTCGGCAATCGTGTGGATTTGGTCATTGACGGAGGCATCGGTGAGGATTCCCCTTCCACCGTGGTAGACTGCTCCCATGGAGGCATTGAAGTGATTCGCTACGGCAAAGGACCCATCGACCTCTAAGTACTTTAACCCATCATGAGAATCGAAATAAACAATAATAACCGCTTCTATTCCGGCCCCTTCGGCTTCCTCGCCCAGTTGGTGGTAATGACTTTGGCGGCCATCTTGGCAGCCTATATTCTGCCGGGTGTCCGCATCGACTCGGTTATGGCTGCCATTCTCACTGCTGCTGTCATAGCTTTACTCAACACCTTCATCCGCCCCATCCTTATCGTCATCACTCTTCCTTTTACGATTGTCAGCATGGGACTATTCCTCATCATCATTAACGCCCTCATCATTCTCATGACCGAGGGACTGGTCAGCAGTTTCCATGTCGACAGTTTCTGGAGTGCCCTCCTCTTCAGCCTCCTGCTTACCGCTTTCGACTACTTGCTGGAAATACCTAACAAATTAATGAGGAGACCTAAGTATCAGCCTTCCGACCAGGAAAAACTAGACGAGCACGCCGACACTGATGCCGACGGCTTTACCTCTTACGAGGAGATTGAATCTTCCCTTAACGAGGATATGAATAACGAAAATCAATAAAATCTTTTTTCATACAATGCAGACTATCACTACTATTGCTGCTCTCAATGCAGCTATTGAAGAAGCCAAGAATGCCAACAAGACCATCGGTCTTGTCCCCACGATGGGTGCCCTGCATGAAGGACATCTATCGCTGATACACAAAGCACGCGAGCAAAACGACCTCGTCGTCGTCAGCGTTTTTGTCAACCCTATCCAGTTCAACAATAAAGAGGACTTAGCCAAATATCCCCGCACCGTTGAGGCCGACTGTGAGAAACTCTCTTCTGCTGGTGCTGACATTGCCTTTGTTCCCTCTGTGGAGGAAATGTACCCCGAACCTGTCAACACCGTTTACCATTTCGGTCCTATTGAAGAAGTGATGGAAGGACCTCGTCGCCCAGGCCACTTCTCGGGTGTCGCCGTGGTAGTACGCCGTCTCTTTGACCTTACCAAACCCAACCGCGCCTATTTCGGAGAGAAGGACTACCAGCAGATAGCCATCATCCGCAACCTCTTGGAACAAATCAAATATCCCATTGAGATTGTCCCCTGCCCCATCGTACGCGCCGAAGATGGGCTTGCCCTCAGCAGCCGCAATATGCGCCTCAGCGCTGAAGCACGTGCTGTGGCTCCTCACATTTATGCCACCTTGCAGCAGGCTGTAGAAATGTCTGAGGTTGAAGATGTAGAAACCGTCCACGACTTCGTTATCGACACCCTTAGCAGTTTCCACGAAGTCAATGGCTTAGACGAAAACCTAAAATTCGAGCCTGAATATTTCGAAATCGTCAACGACACAACCCTCCAGCCCATCTCCGACTGGAAGGATGCCAAAGGTATCGTTGGCTGCATCGCCGTCTGGCTCACCGGTGTCCGACTCATCGACATGGTTCGTTTCCGCTAAGGCACAGAACCAGCGACATTGAAAAAGTTTAATATCTAACAAACAGATTTTCTATAACGGGTGGCTGAAACCACCCGTTTTTAGTCACTTTGAGGCTTGTACCAGTCCTTCAATTGCTAACCGATAACCCTCTAATCCCATTCCACAAATCACCCCCATACAAGCATCGCTCAACAAGGAGTGTCTCCGATACTCCTCTCGTGCATAGATATTACTTATATGCACCTCAACAACTGGAGTTTTGATGCTGGCAATAGCATCGTGGATTGCCACGCTGGTATGGCTGTATCCACCCGCATTCAACACAATGCCGTCGTAAGAAAAACCAACCTCATGCATCTTATTGATGATTTCTCCTTCCACATTGCTCTGATAATAGTCTATCTGCAACTCAGGAAATGCAACACGCAATTCTCTCAGGTAATCCTCAAATCTTCGGTTGCCATAAATCTCAGGCTGGCGTACCCCCAATAAATTCAAATTGGGACCATTGATAATAATAACCTTCATATCAAAAAGAATAATCTCATTACAACAAGTCAATACTTACCCTCTTGCATCCTCATCCTTTATTCACCCCGCAATCGGATCTCCACAATATTCTCTTCGTTTGCATTTCTTACACATTTTACCACACCAAACCTCGTCAAACTGTTCCATTACGGCCTCTACCAGTGCTGGCTCATCTGTAAGTATTCCCGCCTCAAAATTGCGGGTTTCCTCCCCTTTCATGCCTATGCCTGCACCCGTCAGATTGGCACTACCTATATAGGCTTCTTTGCAATCAAACACTAACAGCTTGAAATGCACCCGCGGACACAGAACACGCTCCAACTCGGTAAAAAGAATAGGATAGCGGTCGAAATCTTCACGAAACAATGGTCCTGGTTCTTTGGCATGAACCATCCTCACTTCTACTCCTTTCTTCAGCAGTTGTGCCAAAGTGCCCAGAAACGGCTGCTTTGTGCTACCCTCGTCGACATAAAGATCTTTAATATCGGCAGTACCTATCCACAGACTCTGCCGAACCTTCTTTACTCGAGACAAAACCTGCGAGTAATGCTCTCTATTCTTTATATAAACCGTGCTCATCCAATTGAAATGACCTTGCAAAGTTACAACTTTTTTTCCATTTATCAGAAATCGCTCAACACGTGACCTTATAACATATATACTTCTCTAATAAAAACACCACATTTCAGAAAAAAGTCGTACCTTTGCACCTCGAAAAATGAAAGATTTTGCTGCCATAGACTTCGAAACAGCCAACCGTCAACTCACTAGTGCATGCGCCGTAGGCCTGGTCATCGTGCGCGAGAGCAAGATAGTGGACACTTTTTACTCTCTCATTCAGCCCGAGCCCAACTACTACGAATGGTTCAACACCCGTGTCAACGGTCTATGTCAAGATGATACTGACTCCGCTCCCCTTTTTCCCGATGTATGGCATCAAATAAGAGACCTAATAACTCTTTCTCCCTCAGATGCCCAACTGCTGGGGAGAGAGACCCTCCCGCTTGTCGCACATAACAAGATGTTCGACGAGCGAGTCCTCAAAGCCTGCCACCAATGCTACCAAATGGACTATCCTGATTATCAATTCTTTTGCACCTTACAAAAGTCACGCAAAATATGGAAAGAAGGACGGCACACCCTCGACATCATCGCCGAACGCTGTGGTTACGACCTCCAAAACCACCACCATGCCCTTGCTGATGCCGAAGCCTGTGCAACGATAGCACTGAAACTTTTTTAAATACTGAACTTACCACCCTTGAATCCTTCTCGCACAGTACCATCATTAAGGTTGGCATGCAATACGATGGGCGGTGTGGGACGCAAGTCGTAGTATTCCAGCTGTTCCACAGGCAAGCAGAAATAGACAATCTGCCGGTAGTCGTCGTAGAGGCGGCGCAGCACATCGTTGTGGTCGAATATCCAACGTTGCCTATCGTCGTCGACATCAAAAGATACTGTTCCACCACAACGTACACTTACTTTGTCAACCAACACGATGAACTCAGCGTTGGGGTTGGCCTGCAGCTGGCTGTAGACGGCTTTCTTGTTCGATGTGGCAAAGAAGAGTGTCGTACCCTCAACCTTCATGGCTTGGAAGGCACGCGTCTGAGGACGGTCGTAGCTAACGGTGGCCAGCACCCCTTCATTATGTTCACGCAGGAAATTAAATGCTTGCTCTATCATAGTTCATTTAGTATTTCAGATAAATCTTCGGTAAAGGCCAGAAAATGCTCCTCAATGCTTTCAAGCGAAACATCGGGGTAGTCGCGGTTGAAGCGTACGAGGGCTGTCTGCGGGAAGCTGAAGGTCATGTGTTCGAAGGGAAAACGGATAATGGCAGGGGTGTTAAATCCTACACCGAACTCCAGCAAAAGCAGACGCCCTTGATTGTGCTCACTAATAAAATCGTAATATCGGTCAGCGTGGCTGTGCCAACGCTCGTCCTCGACGAAGGTGTCGTCACAACGTAAATTGGGTTTCATCAGTTCACCGGTGAGCGGAGAACGCGGTACAAGACTGGTGGGTATCCGACAGTCCTTAGTAGCAGCCATCGCCTTATAGACCCACTCCTTGCAATAAAAAAGCTCTTTGTCCTTGCCACTGCGGCTCTGCAGGTAGGCGTAGTCGCCCTGCGTGGCGAAAACACGGTTGCACTCAAAGCCGCTCTGTTCAAACTGACCATCGGTGTTTGTGGTCACCACGAACCATTCTCTCCCCTCCACAAGTTTATGCAAGTTGCGGTAGAGTTCCGTGCTGCCTATACGGAAACGCGAGAACCAAATGTGTCGCGCCCAATAGGCCCATAGCTCCTCCTCAGTCTCAAATGGGTAGAAACTGGAAGTATATAGGTCAGTGAAGCCATAATGCTCAATCCACGGGGCGAACTCGCTACGAAAATCCTCACCAGCGTAGTCCAATCCCGCCGCAGTGCTCAAGCCACTACCGGCACCTATGATAATAGCCTCAGCCTCTGCAATTAGCTTGCGCAAGGTGTCAATACGCTGAGAGAAGTTCTCGGTAGATGTCATAATCTATATCTTTGAAAACGTTGAATACCACAGTAAAACTTTTATCTTTCAACTCACAACTCTTAACTGCTTCGATGGCGATCTCCGCAGCACGGCGGTTGGGAAAGTGGAACTCGCCCGTAGAAATGCAGCAGAAAGCAATGCTGCGACAATCATACTCTTTGGCCGTTTCGAGGCAGTTGCGGTAACAACTGTACAACTGTTCCTCCTGCTCTTTTGTGGGTACACCGTCGAGAATGATGGGGCCCACGGTGTGGATGACATATTGACACGGCAGATTATAAGCCTCAGTGATAAGGGTTTCAGAGGTGAATGCCTGCCGATAGGTAGTGTTGTTACGTGTGTATTCGGGATGAACTGACGGACACTCAGCACTGCTCATGGCCTCAGCACATTCCGCGCGCAATTGCAGGCCAGCAGCACTATGAATACAGTTGTCGATGCAAGTGTGCAACGGATACCAGCAGCCCATCATTTGACTATTGGCAGCGTTAACGATAGCATCGACACGTAGCCGTGTGATGTCACCTTGCCAGAGGAGAACAGAGCGTGGTACTGAGGCTGTGATGTCTTCTAAAGTAACCACTCCTTTATCCTGTATCTGCGCTTGCAATTCGGCATCCTGCGCACGGAGATACTCCTCGCTCAGGGGCTGTGGTTCCCAGATATTCATCAAGGCCCTTAACAGACGTTGTTTCCCTCTCAGGTCGTGAGGTATACCCGTTTCAATTCCCAACTTTGTTTTTTCAATCTCCAGCAGGTATCGGATGCAGAATTCAATATTCTCAATCCTGTCCATAGTATTTCTCTCTGTCGTTTATGATGTTGTACAGGTTATTGTAAGCCCAATCAATGAGCAGTTGCATGATGGGTATGAAACTACGCCCGCGGTCAGTCAACTTGTATTCCACACGGGGTGGCACCTCTGGAAAAACCTTGCGGCTGATAAGACCGTCAGCCTCAAGACCACGCAGGGTGCTGGTGAGCACCTTCTGTGAGCAGTCAGGATTCTTCTCGGCCAAGTCGCGGAAACGCAACGGCTCTGAGCTGCCATTCAACGTGTAGAGAACTACCAAAGCCCACTTAGTGCTTATACGTGCCAGCACGTTGCGAATGGGACATTCCGGAAAGATGGGGTCTTGTATAAAGTCTTTGCTCATCGATATTGAGATATTGATAAGATGGTTTGATTTTGCAAAGATACGACTTTTTTTGAAAACAGGCAGACTTGATGCTACGGTCTGCCTGTCTTATGATGTCAGATCGGACGGTTTACCACACCAGTGGGTCGCTGAGGATGTTGCCATCGGTCATAGGGCTGTCGGCCTCGGTGAAGGTGTTGGCTGGGTACTGGATGCAGAGCATAGTTAGGTTCTCAAGTCCAGTATTCTTCAGGGCTCGGCGTCCGTCTGGGCTCACACGTACTATGGTACCCTCACTGACAGGGAACTGCTCACCATCAACCTGATAAGTACCTTTGCCACGGAGGATGATGTAGAGTTCTTCATGCGTCTTGTGGGTGTGGAGGAAACCGCTGTCTTGGCCGGGAACGAGGGTCTGGAACGACAGCTCACTGCCTGTAGTACCTACGGCTTGGCCTATGAAAACCTTTCCCTGAATGGTAACTGAACCCATCGGCAACTGGTGCTCGATGATCTGATTGATGTCTCCGATGCTTACAGCGGTGTAGTTACGGCCGCTCTTGATGTTCTCAATTGTTCTCATTGTTTTTTGCGTTTTTGTTTAATTTTCAACTGCAAAATTACAACCATTTCTCCACTCACACAAGAAGGTACCCCTACGTAAGTCACTTACCGCGTGGTAACCTTTGCAGAAAAATGGAAATACCACATAAAGCGCTTTATGATTATTTAACTTTTTTCAAAGGCAACTATCACTATTATTTATGCTGTGCGTCATCAACTCAGACAGAAAAACCCTTCTTCAAAACCATGCATAAAAAATCTCTACAGTAGGGATTGATAGATGTCGTGAGAGGCGAGGCAGGGATGTGGACAAGATGCAGGACGTTAACTCAAAGCGAGTGAAGAGGAAGCTTTCTATGCAGATAGGAAGTAACGTCATGGAACATAAAGAAACGCTCACATAGCAAAAAGAAAACCGACAATACGAGAAGGAAGAAAAAGCCGGCCTAATGACCTATTGGGGTATAATCTAACCTAATAAAAAAAACACTCCCCAAAAAGAGGAGTGTTTTTTATACGTTTCAAAGAAACGATTAGATGATGCCCTGAGCAACCATAGCGTCAGCAACACGCATGAAACCAGCAAGGTTAGCACCCTTGACATAGTCAATGGTACCGTCAGCCTTACGACCATATTTCACGCACTGAGCGTAGATGTTGTCCATGATGGCATGGAGGTTCTTGTCAACCTCTTCAGCAGTCCAGTTGCGATGCTCAGCGTTCTGGCAAATCTCAAGACCGGAGGTAGCAACACCACCAGCATTGACAGCCTTACCAGGACCGAAGGGGATACCAGCAGCCTGAATAGCCTTGATAGCAGCGGGCTGAGAACCCATGTTGGAGATTTCAGCAACATACTTCACGCCGTTAGCGATAAGCTGTTTTGCATCCTCTTCAGCAAGCTCGTTCTGGAAAGCGCTGGGGCAAGCGATATCGCACTTGACGATCCAAGACTTCTTACCAGCAGTGAATTTGCACTGGCCGGGGAACTTGTCAGCCATATCCTGAACTTTGTTGCGGTTGGAAGCACGCATAACCAGCATGTAGTCAATCATCTCCTTGGTGATACCGTCGGGAATCTCGCAGACACCGTCGGGACCAGAGATAGCGACAACCTTAGCGCCGAGTTCGACAGCCTTGGTAGCAGCACCCCAAGCCACGTTGCCGAAGCCAGAGAGAGTGATTTTCTTACCCTGCATGGTGTCACCCTTCTCCTCGACCATGTGTTTCACATAGTACATGGCACCGAAACCGGTAGCCTCGGGACGGATGAGGGAACCACCCCAGCCATAGCTCTTACCAGTGAGAGCGCCAGTGCTGTGCTCGCGGGCCAGTTTCTTGTACATACCGTACATGTAGCCAATCTCGCGGCCGCCAACGCCTACGTCACCAGCGGGGCTGTCCTGATCGGGTCCGATGTTGCGCCAGAGTTCATACACAAAGGCCTGGCAGAAACGCATGATTTCAGCATCGCTCTTTCCAACGGGGTCGAAATCAGCACCACCCTTACCACCGCCAAGAGGCAGCATGGTCAGGCTGTTCTTGAAAATCTGCTCGAAGCCGAGGAACTTCAGCATGGACTCGTTCACCTTGGGGTGGAAACGGAGACCGCCTTTGTATGCACCGAGGGCGGCATTGTACTGGACACGATAACCGAGGTTCACCTGGGTCTTACCCTGATCGTCAACCCAAACAACGCGGAACTTGAAGATACGGTCGGGCTCGACAAGACGCTCGACAATCTTAGCAGCCTCGTACTCAGGATGCTTGTTATATTCTTCTTCAACAGTCTCCAAGACCTCACGAACGGCCTGCAAGTACTCGTTTTCGCCCGGATGTTTGGCTTCCAGGTTAGCCATAATTTCGTTTACTTTCATGATATTTAATGTTTTGTATTAAACAAGAGTTTTATTTTTGTGGCAACAAATGTACGATAATTATTTGATATAAAAAAATTATTTTAAAAAAAAGTTTTTCGATACAGATAAAAACATTGGAGCATAACCGGTTATAGCTCTTTCTTGTTTTATACGTTTACATAGCCCACATCTAAACGTCCTCTTCAAGCCACGATTACTCCCAATAGAAAAAGTGGACCGCCGATAGCTTGCCCAACCTAAAGATAAACACACCCTGATTATGGACATTCTTGAAACCAAAATTCAGAACACCTAATCTGGAATTAGAAATAAAATGATTGCTTACAAGTAGCACGTATTGACAAAATTCAATATCCTCGGCCGCAGATAATCCCTTTCTTCAAGATGAGCCATATGAGCCACCCCATCCAATAACAATATCTCACCATGCTTGGCTTCCATGGCTTGGGCCAGTGCCAGCTCCACAGGGATGCGGGGGTCGCTCTTGCCATATACAAAAAGTATCGGCACCTCCAACTGCTGCAACACATGTATACGTGAAGGTCTCGTCGCCATGCCGCGCTGTGCTGCAATGATGCTTTCCATCTTGGTCTCGAGGCACTGGTCTCTCAGGTCTTTTATCTCTTGGTCCATCAACTGACGCTTGGAGGGGTCGAAAAGTAGCGGAACAAAATTGACCACATAGCTAGCTCGATTCTGAACCACACGTTCGCATGTTTCCATACGACGTTCAATGCTGGCCTCCGTATCAGCCAACGCGTGGGAGTGGAGTAAACCAAGCCCACGAAGACGGTGAGGAAACATGTCGGCATAGGCCAAGGCAACATAACCACCCATTGAGTGTCCTATCAGAACACATTGCTCCACACCAGCATCGTCAAGGACAGCCTTGACAGCCCGGGCCATCAGGTCCATCGAGTGCACCTCGCCGAAACATTCCGAATAACCGTGGCCAGGCAGGTCAATGGTTATGACGTGCATAGAGCGTAGATAAGAAAGAACATAGGAACTCCAAATGTCTAAATTCTGGAGATAGCCGTGTAGAAGCACCAACGTCTGTTCATGCTCCCTACCCTCATCGCGATAGTGGAGCGTATGACCCTCAAAGACAATGGTTTTATGTTGTTCCATACAATTCTTATCGTACTATTTAACAGAGAGCAAAATTACAATTATTTTTTCGTTGTAGCAAAAAAACATGCATTATTTAACAAAAAAAATCCCAATCCTCTATATAATAAACAATTATATCCCACACGCTACAAAACCCTTTGTTTCCTGATCGCTCATCTTCCATCAGCTCAAGCCTCAGCGTGTTCTAAAAGAAACTTATTTCTACCTCATTTTTCTTTTCACCTTTCTTATAGGCCACATTGCCATAGGCAGAGATGCGCACACGAGAAGCATCGACCCCATAGGCCACAAGGAAAGATCGCACAGCCTGAGCACGCTCTAATGAGAGGTCATAACAGGCCCTGTCATCACTCCCCTCAACATGCACAGCCACTTCTATCTGAGAGCGAGTGCGCTGCTGCATATAATGGCCCAGCATACGCAACTCTACCTCTCCGAGGGGCAACAGTCGCGCAGTGCCTTCAAAGAAACGAACCAAGGGCAACGCTATCGGCTCATCCATGCTCTTCAGCTCATCCCATGTGTAGCCACGCATCTCATATTTCGCCAACGGCGATTGACCTTCCCGAACCTCTTTACCAACAAACAGCGTGGGCACATAATACCAGTCGGCCTCTACCAACACGGCATACTCCTCTCCTTTGTAAAGGCGGTAGGTTTGCAATGTGTCTATTTGGCGGTCGGTGCAATGGTGCGAAGTGGTTTGTGTCGAGACCTCAGCCAGCCGCACGTTGCGCAGCACCTCTATCACTGGTTCAAAGTCCACCTGCACAGTACGGTAGGCGCTATTAGTGTCGTGACGGGTTGCAAAATAATAAGCAGCACTCCGTTCTCCTTGGGGCGAAAGGGTTGTGAAAACAATCTGACGTTCGTTCGCGCCAAAAGAGAGAGTAGTCTCATCAAAAGAACCATTAACATTGCGTCCCATATTCACTGGCGTTGACCAATGTGTCCAGTCATTGATGTCACTCCGGGTGGCACAGTAGATGTCGCCATATCCCAGTCCTCGCGCATCCGTGATAAAATAGAGTGTGCGCATATTACGACTCAACAGGGGACTATGCTCGCAGTAAGAACTGTTGACACCGTAGCCCAAATTCACAGCCTCACCCCAGCGACCGCCATTGCACGGTATATAGTAAAGGTCGGTGGCCAACTGATTGTCTCCATGATAGTAACTCCCCGACTTCTGCACGTTATGACCGCCAGGACGGTCTGAGGCCAACAGCAATCCGCTACCATCTTCCAACATAAAAGCATCCTTCTCTATATACGGGGTATTCACGGGGGCCATCAAGGGGCCTTCTGCTACCCAAAGGGTGTCGCTGACCACTTGGGCTGTCCAAATGTCGCCATGGATGCCCATGAGCACACGTTGGCCTTCATCATAAAAGTTATAGGGGGTGATGTCGGCATTCACGCCTTTCACTGTCACCCTCACAGGAGCTTTCCATCCTACTTTCTTGCCTGTAGCACGTTCGGCACAACAAAGAGTTTGTCGTCCTGCTTTGTGAGTTAAAAAATAAATCTTACCCAGCGGACTGACCACAACATTGGAAATACTGTCACCACTGTTATAATAAGGCGAAGCCACTGGACCACCATGTCCAGTTAGTAATGCAGAAAGTTCTACATACTCAGCATGATTAAAATCCTCAAAACTAAGTTCAAATTTCTGCAAGCGGTGTTGGGCGGCTGCCCAATCCTTTCGGGCTATCAGCTGCTGCAAAGTGCGCTGGAGAGCAACAAAAGCCACTTTTCTACCCGTGAGAAGCCGGATGACAGTGGTCATGGAGTCAAAGTACGACTCCACAAAGGGTTTTCTGAAATCGTATCGGTCTATCCGTTCGGCTCGTTCCAAATCCGACTTGACTGTGTGGCTGAAAGGAAAGTCGGGATGCTCCATAGCAAAAGCCTCAATGGGCTGACGATTGCCTTCTTCGGCATACCAATTATAGTATTTACTATAAATATTGGTATATTCAGGGTCCAGGGGAAAACGTTCCAAATAGACCTGTGCAGCCTCTTGCGAGTGCTGGTCAACAACCATCGAACGCAGTAAAGCCAAGGCACTGTCGGCCATTGGGTCGTCAGCGTGACTCTCCACATAGCCGGCCAATTCCTCAGGGGTGGTGAGGGTGCTGAGCTCGCTGTTGCGCAATTCCTCCAATAGAGAAAGTGCCTCCATGTAGTCATCGCCACGAGGAAATCGCTCCAGATAGGAGGAATAGGCCTCTACGCTGTTGGCACGGCGAGCATAACTGTAGGCGATGCGGCTTTTCTGACGCATGGCGGCATTCTGCAGCGCTTTGCTGTTGGGATACAAGGCGGCTACAGAGTCAATAGGCTCTTCGGTGGTAAAGGAGGAGAAGTAACGCGGGGCCAACTTGCTAAGAAAAGTCTCTGCCGAATCGGCTTGTGGAGTATGGGGGTACTGCTGACTGAAAGTATAGTAGCCGTTGATGGTATTCTCTTCTTTCACCAGAGTAAAGGCATCGGATTGCATCTTCGAACGCAACTGGCGCGTGAGTTCTTTGTTTTCTGAAAAGGCCTCCAAGTAGGCAGCCACCTCAAAGGAACGCATCTGTCCGAGATGGTTGCGCACATACATAACCGCCTGTGCCTCAATGTCGCGCTTGGACTGTCTGAGCGTGGTAATGGAAACTCCGGCACGTATCAATTTCTGCACCTCACGATAGCGTTTCTTGTCTTGAACAGCCTGGGTGTAGACCTCCTCAGCACGTTTAATATAACTATAGGCGAGTGGCAAATTAAACTGAGGGTTAACTGGGTCGGAGAAGAACTCGGCCATACTGATAAGGTTGGCCACATCGTCGGGATTCTGCGAATAGACTTTATAGAGACTTACATACTGCTCCTGATAAGGATCAGCCTGCGGGGTTTGTCCGAACAATGCCCCGGTAAAAAAAAGCGTCAATAGTATAGGCAAGAGTTTCTTCATCTGTCAATACCGTTTTTCTACAACTTGTGGAGGCTTCCTATTTTTTTAACTTCAGGTATTTTGTGGTTCCATTGTGGCTGATAAGGAGAATCTTACAACCAGCCAAACAGCTAAAACTTCAAACTCTTCAAGATGGCCTCAAATTCTTTCTCCATCATAGAGTAAGTGGCACGCGTGGTCTCCAACCGGAACTCTACGATAGTATTCTGCACTTTAAAATAGACCATCCTAAACTGATAGTCTTTCTTGTCTTTCAAATTAGTATAGGCACCTATATATCCCATGCCACCACTCTGGGGTAGACCTAAGCCCTGCGTATAGTCAGTGAGGGATTGATAGGGCTCGCGATTGTAACGTTCAAAAACGAAATCATAGATGGGTGCTGTATAGTTTTTACGCACCACTATGCGCAAGAAGGGCAGCGTGGTGTCACCCTGTGAAGCTATGGTTTTGGCACTATAAAAGTACAGGAACTGAGAGGTGTTGGCATCAATTTTCTGCGTGCTCAGGTACTTCCACTTGCTCGGGAAGGTATACTGAACTTTGGTGCCAGGGATGGCCACCTGAGCCTCTGCCGCGCTACTTGCTGCCAGCATCAGCGCCACGGTCACGATGAAGAAACGGAATCTATTCATGATTGTTTTCATATTATACGGGTTCTTATTATTCCTTAATACCTCAAATGCAGCATGCATGGATGGGTCTTCATTAAGTTGCTTGCAATTGAATCCTTAAACTCTCAATATATTCTATTTTAACTATTTAATAATCTTCATTCTTAATCAGTAGCGTTCCCAATAATCAAGTGGCTGCCTTTAACAACCTCCAAATCAACACTTCGCTCGACTGTATAACCGTTTGTTTCTCTGCAAGTGACAAAGAAAACATACTATAATTATGCGTGCAAAGGTACAAATAAAAAACGATTCAGTATACAATTTGGGTAGTTTTTTCTTTTTCTAGACCATTCCTGCAAAGCAAGTCTAGTCAGAAAGAACAATTCCAGACAGCTATTAGACCACCAATGGGCAACCTCACGTGATTTATTATCAATCGACAATTCACTACTTGTCCAAAACCCGCTGGTAAAATTGGAGGAGCCGCTCGGTGAGCAGCGTGTTGTCATATTCGTGAAGAACGAGGTTAATGGCATTACGACTCACCTCGTTGCAGAATTCGGCATTCTCCACACAACGCTGCAACTGCTCGACAAACTGATCGGGGGTATCGGCAATCAGCAAATCCTTGCCGTCGGTGTAGTTAATGCCTTCGGCTCCAATACTGGTGGTGACCACTACCTTGCCCGCCGACAGGGCTTCAATGATTTTAACCCTAATGCCGCTGCCACTGAGCAAAGGCACCACATTGATTTGCTTGGAGGCCATGAACGCCATCGCATCTGGCACCTCTCCTACCACACGCACTCCCTCAACATGCAGGTTCATCATCTCCTCCGGCATCTTACGACCCGCCAAATACAGAGTCAACTGAGGCAACCTTTGGTGCACCTTCGGCCACACCTTGTCCAAGAACCATTGCACCCCTTCCTGATTGGGCATCCAATCCATGGAGCCAAGGTGATAGAGCGTATTGGGCTCCACCGGAACAGAAGCCACATCAGCAGGTTGCACGCCAAAGGGAATGGCCTCCATGGGCTTGCGGCAGCCCAGTTCACGCAGAACCGCAGCATCCTTGTTTGTGATGGGTATAACGCCGTCATATTCGTTAACATGCTCACACTCATAGGCCCTGAGGGTCAGCGAGAGGTGTTTCAGATAGGAACGCTTCAATGGATTGCGTTCGCTCTGTGCCACGCGTTTCCATATAAGGTGCTCGACATTATGGGCACGAAGAAACACCGGCGCATGGCTGTATTTGCGTATCAGGGGGAGGTAGGGTGTGAGAAAGACACTCTCAACATGCACCACATCGAATTCCTCTTCCTGCAGGATATCTCTGAGCTTGGCTGAGAAGTCCTTACTGATGAAACGCTTCACATGGTACGATTCGCCACAAAGCCACGACACCCCAGCATCGAGGAGGTGAATGCCCAGGTCGACATGCACCGCCTCGAAATGGGTGGCCTTAATATAGTCCTCGGTCATGCGACTGCCGAGGACCGGATGCTTGTCGCTACAAACCGACAAGACACGTACCTCACAACCCGCAGCAAGCAACCCCTGAGTGATGCCGTTCATCGCCAAGGTTCCTCCATCAACAGACGGATAGGGAGGCTTGTTGCAGAGTTGCAGTACTTTCATTTTAGCATTCTGTTTTGCTGTGTTGATATTTATCTGATGCCAGAGGTTGAGAGGATTCTATAGAAATACTGACAACCTCTTGTGACACCATTTATATAGCAGCTGTGGCTACTACTCCGTGGGAAGGGCTTTGAATCCTTTACCCATAATCTCAGAACTGTCGATGACATTCACGAAAGCGCTGGGATCGAGACGACGGAGATTCGAGCGGAGCTTGATAAAGTCGGTACGCTCCATGGTGACATAGATAATCTTGCGCTCGGTGCCGTTGTAGAGGCCCTCGCCGGTGATGCAGGTGCCACCACGATGGAGATCGTTGAGGATATAGTTACGAACGATTTCAGCTTGGTCGGTAACAATGAGTGCAGTCTTGTAGGTCTTAGTGCCGTCAACAACCACATCAATAATCTTGCTCTCGATGAAGATCAAAATAATAGAGTAGATAGGCAGACGGATGTCGCCGAAAGCCACCAGAGTGGTGAGGGTGATGCAGCTGTCGACAATAAGCACCAAGGTGCCAAGTGAAATCTTGGTGTACTTGTGAATTATCATTGAAATGATGTCGCTACCGCCAGAGGTGGCACCAGCACGGAAAATCAAGCCAATGGCAAGACCGTAAACCAAACCGGCAACAACGGTATTGAGGAAATAGTCGGGAACAAACCAACCGCCACCATTGACAATCTGAACCATGCCGTCGACAATTTCGGCGGAGCCATCGGTGAGAATCTTGCCCTCATGGATGACAGGATTGTAGCCCCACACAGTCTCAAAAAGCCATGTGAAAGCAAAGATAAGAATTGTGGAAATCACCGTCTTGACTCCGAAACGGGGTCCCAAAATAATCGTACCAATAATCAACAGAGGTATATCCATGCAGATGGCATAGTAGGAAATCTTCCAAGGCCAAAGGGTATTGAACACGTTGGACAAACCATAAGTGCCACCAGGAGCAAGGAGATAGGGATTGACGAACATCACATCACCAGCGGCGAAGAGTGCGCTACCCAAAATAAGCATCAGATAAGCAAAAACCTCTTGTTTGAAATTACTTTTTTCCATTCGTAAGATTTGATTATATATTTATATTTTGTTGTTTACAAACTCCTTGCATGCAAAAAACATGTCATAATGAGTTTGCAAAGTTACAAAAGATATTCGGTATAAACACATTTTAGAAAAGAATATTTCCCCTCAAGCCGAAAACCGCCAAATCTGCCTGAAAGACCCCGCCACCAGCCAATCAACTTGTTTACAAGATAACGAATATTAGATTATCAGTAGATCCATCTTCCACTCAATTTTTCTTTGCGCCGTTCAGGCCGCAATCTTCCTAAGAACGCCTTCTTCGAAAGATTAAATGGCGAAAAGTTTGCGCGAAGATAACGAGGAGTTACCAAAAAAGAGACGGAGTATCCCTTGATGACCCGATAATCGGGGGACCAGTATTCATTGGTTCACACTTCTGTCACACTTTTTCGACAGAAGCCAATGCAACTAACTAAAACTTAATGTTTGAGCGATAGACGGGGTTCGAACCCGCGACCTGCGGCTTGGGAAGCCGCCGCTCTGCCAACTGAGCTACTATCGCCTATTGCTGCCTGCCATCCTTATCGGGTCAAACAGCACTAATAACACACTTTTTTTATTTTTATTGTACAAAAAGAAATATTTTTTTTTATTTGTGTTGCTCTCCACCCTCTTTGTGATGGGGTACGCCTATTCATGCGTTAGTTAAAGTTATCACGAACTCACACATGAATTGCTTGTAATGTTATTGAAGGGTGATTGTCATTTTGTAATAAACGGGGGTGCCGTGTGGGGCAAGGGTTGTGGGTTTGTAGCCGCCCACCCAGCCCCATTGGTCGTTGTTACCTGTGGAAGCGGCCGAAACCAGAAGTTCGTTGTCGCTTATCCAGCAGAGGTTGAAGTCGTAGCACTCTTCATTCCAGCGGTAGTCGAGATAGTGACAGATGGAAACCATGTGGTGGCTCTGTTCATCGTAGCGGTAGAACCATAGCGAGCCGTGGAAGTCGCAGTCGTGCCCCTCCTGTCCGACGAATATAAGGTTTGTCCCATAGGTGCTTGTTTCGGATTGCATAAAGGTGGTGTCGATGATGCCGTCCTCGGTCATCATAAACGAAACTGTTGTCAGAGGTACCCACATCATAAACCCATATTGCTTTGTTTCGGGATAATAAAAGATGGAATTTGCTTTGATTTCAGATTCTCCACGTATTTCCTCATCGTCAGAAACATAGCCCCTCATCAAGTAGAAATGTCTCGCATTGGGGCGGGAGAGGCTGTCCAACTTGTCATAAAGGGCAGAGTTGGTTTCGATGGCAACGGGGTGCAAGGTATACTTGTCGGTGAGCAAACGTTCATACTCCTTCTTGGTGATTTCCTCAGGGACAATGACAATGCGATTGTCGGCCGAGAAGGTTGAATAGCCGTTGATTGAATCCACGTGGTATGCCTCATCCTCAGGTGCAAAGTACTCTTTGATGTCGGCGAAGTCAGTACTTGTGAGGCTCTGCGTGCCACACTTGCAGGCGGTTATCAGTCCAATGGCACAGACAATGGTGCAAAGTAGAGTTATTTTCTTCATAAGGTGAGTATTCTTTATCCACAACGCTTATCGCCGTGTTTTATTGTGTTATATGACAGCACATAAGTTGGAAGTGGGTTCGCCCATGCTCTCCGTTCAGTCGTAATAGCTGAATGTACGGATGATATTGAGTTTTTGGGTCTTACCGGACTCTTGGACTGTGACAGTTGCCTGGGTCCAGTTGCCGTGGTCGTCGTAACGGGTGTAATCATAGTGACGATGCTGGCCGACCTCATGTTGGCCAGTTTCTCCTTCCAAGTGCTCCCAATTGGTGTGCCACACCTTAACGGTGTCGCCGTTGGCATCGTAGCGATAATGGGTGTCCTCGAAATGCTCGTCGCCAATGCGAATCCTTTCCAAACGGCCATGCCGGTCGTAATCGTAGGTTACGGCTTTAGTGGGTTGACCAGAAAGAGTCTTTTTCAGCAAGCGGCCTTGGTGGTCGTATTCATACATTGTAGTATCTCCCCATGCTGAGGTGCAATAGAGGACACGGCAATGGGCATCGCAGGAAAGGAGATGGTCAGTCACGCTGTTACCCTCGGTGGGGTCGGCACTGAGAAAGTACTCCTCATATCCGAGTAGGCACCCTTCGGGGGTGTAATGAAAGACGATGCTGTCCTTGCCTCCTTCGCCATAGTCACCGACATAGTATGTCAGCTGGCCGTCAGCGGAATAATGATAGAGGTAGTTTTGCTGGTAGAGGCCATCCGACGTGGACATAGCGGTGCGCATCCCCGCCTCGTTGTAGTCCTCGGCAGTGGTGGAGAAAGAGAGCTGCCCATCTTGACGGCTGTACTCGGACGACTGCACCATGCGCACCCGCCCGCGGTATCCCATCTCCGCGGCGCTGACGCGCCGCGTCACCTCACTCTGCCCCCACCCTATCATGGGTAGTAACAATAACAGCACACCCTCGAGTACAACTTTTATTCTATACATAACAGGATGTTTCTATTACAATATCTAACATAGTTAATACAATCCTTCTGATTCTTCCAATGAAGGTCATTAAGAATGAGGGGGCCCAAATCCCTAATGACCTTATTTGGGATAAACAGGAATACACTACTGAATGATTAGTTTCTTGATAGTCGTTCCCAGGGCGGTGGCAATGCTGACGTAATAGACTCCTGTAGACAACAAGGAACGAGAAACGACGAATGAGGAACTGACCGCCGTTGGCGGAATGACCATGCGCCCACTGAGGTCAAACACCGACAACGTGGCGGGACAGCCGACACTGACGGTGACATCCCCATGAGCCGGATTGGGATAAATAACAAATTTCAACTTTGAATTATCTATTTCTCCTATTCCCTCGGTAGTGTCGGGTACCCATTCGAAGAGGGCGACGATGGTGGTGTCGGAGGTGACAACGATGTCGCGCGGGTTGCCCATTCCTCCATCGTTCCAGCCGAGGAACTGCCAATGTCCGCCCATCGTGGTCGTGTCCACCATTGTGTATCCTATCTCCACCAAGCTGCTGTCGGCATAGACACCGCTACCATAAGTCTCGGCAGCACCTAAGACATTTGTGGTAACCGTGACAGTACGCCAAAGGGTGTCGGCAACCCATTGGAAAAGCGCGGAGAGGGTGGTGTCGGAGGTAACGACGACGCTGCGGGGATTGGCGGTCGCACCGTCGTTCCATCCAAGGAACTGCCAATACCCTCCTACGGGCAGGGTGTCGAGGAGATGGTAGCCAATTATGGCGGTGTCGCCGTGATTGTAGCTACCGCTGCCATAGGTTTCGCAAACTCCTTCAACATTGGATGTGACGTTGACGGTGTGCTGAATGAGGCGGTTGATGTGGATGTCGTCGACAATGATAGAGGCAACGGTGACTTGACCTTTATGGCGGAAAGCCACCCTAACGCGGTCGGCATCGATGCCACGTGTGTCGAAAGTGTAGCGGGCGTAGGTTTCTGTGGGATAGATTCTCAGCAGAGGGACGAACGACGATTCATCATCGGGGTCGGTCATCACTCCTGCCAGTAGCGTGTCGCTGTAGATAGCGGTATTCCGTGTCCAGAAAGAGACCTGCAGCGAGTCGGCCGGTGCGGCGACAACGGGTGTGGCGAACAACTGGCCGTAGCCGAAGGTCGCCACCGTGAGACGCATCGCATGGCTGCCACTGTGGCAAAATTCACTCCAACCATTCCAGTTGACGAAATTGTCGTATCCCGATCCTAGGTAATACCAGCATTGGGGCACGGAGGTATAAGAGTCGAAGTCTTCGAAGAAGGGTACTGTTATCATACCACAGAGGGTAGTGAAGGAAAGGTGAGCATAGACACCCGTGTCGCTGCCCACAATGCCGGCCACATGGACGGTATAGGAGGTGGTACCAGACAGGCCACAGAGGGTGAAGGTGGTGTCGGTGACGACGGTGTCCAGCACTCCGTCAACTACGACATGGTAGGCAGAAGCATCCCTGACGGAATTCCATGACAGCGAAGCGCATTCCCCGGTGATACTGTCGGTATGCAGGTTGGAGGGGGCACGGATGAGGGAGTCGTGAACAATGCTCAATTCATAGATGTCCAGGATGTTTGCCGAGGAGATGCTGCCTGTCTTCGCACAGCAAATCGTCAGATGTCTGACATTGTCGGGCACGCTGCTGAGAATGACAGTATCGTATGTGGGGTATATGTTAGTGGACAGGTCGGCCAGCATGACGAAGTTGCTGCCGTTCATATAACCCACCCGTATGTATCCGCCACTGAAATCGGCCTCTGTCCTGTACCGCAGCGTCATCATGTAGTGTGACAGCGTGTCGTCCGCCGCCGGGAGGGTCACAGCGCTATAGTTACCATAGCCGACAATATTGGCGGGTCGCGTAATCAGCTGCAGGAATCCACCGGAAACCACCTGCGGAGCATATTCCGCGAAGCCAGCCCACTGGTAGCTCCAGCAGGTGGGCAGGCTGCCGACTGCCACGCTGCTGAAGTTGATGTTGTAGGGCAGGTGCAGGAGGATGCAGGGTGTGGAGAACTGGGTGGTGGCGATAAGTCCCGTATCAGTGTCAGCAAGGGCGGCCACACGGACGGTATAGGTGGTGCCAGGAATAAGCCCTGACAAGCTCAGCGTGAAGAGTGATGGGTTAAGGGTTGTATCCACCACACCAACAACTTCCACATGATAGCCCGTGGCACCTACAACCGCACTCCACGATAGCTGGGCGTGGGTGTCGTCCACGCTGTCGACCGTGACAACGGGTGCCGGAAGGGTATGGTCGACAAAAACCTCGATGTTGTCGACAACCACAGCATACCACGAATTGACTTGCGTCCACCGCAGCGCAATACGGGCATCGGGAACGGTGGCATTGGCAAAGCTGACGGTGTCGCGTAGGTAGTCGCCATAATGTCCCACCATATTTTGAACTGCGATAAATGCAGAGTCGACGAGGTAGCCCACCTGAAGGTTGCCGATGCTGGCAGTTTCGAAGCGGTAGTCGAAAGCAATGGAGAGGTTTTGCAGGCTATCGGCCATGCGGGGCAATGTGGCCATAGCCACTGTATCGTATCCTGGGTTGCTGCCTGCTATCATGAAGAGGGCTTTGTTGGGGATGTCACCAATCCAGCGGTATCCGTTGGTGGTGACGACATGGGGCGCATAGGCGGCGGTGCTGCCGTTCCAGATGATGTCCCAACAATGGGGCATAGCGCCGAGGGTATCCCAAACGGAAGCCGTGACCCCTTCAAAATCTACCACAAACGGGACGTTTCTGGGGCTGCAGTCAACCACTTCGACAATTATCGTCGCCGTGTCAGAGGCATAGAGGTTGCCGACGATGAGCGTGACGGTGTCGATGCCCCCTGTTGAATAAACCACCGGCCACTGGCTTCCACTTATGCCCGACTGACCTGTCAGGGAAGAATGCCAGAAATAGTAGAGTCCCGTTTGGATGCAGTTGTTGAGGGAAGCATGGAAACAGGTGGTGTCGCCCATCGTCACCTCGTCGTGTGTCAGTGTGACCTGCGGTACAGTGTCGTAGTCGATAGAAAGGCTGTCTAACTCGATACCATAGCTGGAGTAGGAAATGCCCGTGTGGACAAAAGCTATGCGCAGTTGCTGACCCGCATAGCGATTCAATGGTAGGCTGAGTTGCCTCCACTCTGGGTCAAAAGCATCGTGGAAAAGGGTGTCGGTAAAAGCATCCGCTGTCTGACATCCAGTGGTGGAGGCCAGGATGGTGAGGTAGGTGGTGCCTGAACTCGATGTGGCACCATATACTTTTACCTTGAGATTGAGGCCGTCGGCTACAGCGGGAATGGCTATCGCTGGCGTAACGAGCCAGGCATTGGCGTCGTAATAATAGGTGCCGGCGGTCATCACGGTGTGGGAGGTTGGGTCGACACCTGTTAGTCGCCAGTCGCCCCGGTCAGAATCTTCGTAAAAGTTCCACCGTCGCCAACAGCCAAGGGTGCTGTCGCTATTGAAAGGCTCACGAAAGGGAATCACAGAGGCCAGACAGTGGTGTACCCTCACGACGGCAAATGCCGTGTCGGAACCATAGGTGTTGGTGGCTACGACGGTGATGGTATCGTTGCCGCTGACAGGGTAGTCGAAGTTCAAGAGTGTGGTGTTGAGGGTGACAGTACTGTCTAACAAGGTGCTGTGCCATGTATAGGTAAGTCCGTTGGGATTGCCTTCGCCGAGCATGACTTCCACCTGTAGGCTTCCGTCTTCGGTGTAGTGGTCGGCGGGGACCACTATGTGGTCTATCCTCGGCTTGTTGGAAGAGCGCACCTCGGCACCGGAGATGTACATGATGTGGGAGGAGTTGTTGTTGACCGGCAGATGGTGGAAGGCTATGTGGACCATCTCTCCGGCATAGGCGGAGAGGTCGACGCTGAGGTAGTCGTAATCGGGAAAGGCTGCATGCACCGCACTGTCGGTATAAAGAACCGTATAGGAAGTTATGTCAGTATAGTTAATGTAGTCGCTGACGAGTACCTGATAATGGTGAGGGTCGGTATTGTGGTTGCGCGACACCTTCCATAAGAAGCGCACGTGTAAGTTAGTGTCGGCCGGGATGGTTATCGCTGGTGAAATCAACCAGCTGTCGCTTAGGTTGGCATCGGGACTGTTCTGGACATAGTTGATACCACTCATTGTTCCGTACCCCCACTGGCTCCCGCTGGGTATATGCCAACAGAGGCGGTCGTCGTCGAATTCTTCCGTCCACGGTAACGATGTGATGGGCGAGCAGTCCACCACACGCACAATCTTTGTCACGGTATCAGTCCCATATCTGTTGTCTACGATGACGGTAAGGGTATCATATCCGCCGCTGGCATAGACGATGGTCACCTCATTGCCGCTGGAATTGGTGGTCATCGTTCCGTCCCGAGAGGCAAGAGAGGAATGCCACTGATAGGAGGCCCAGAGAGGAAAACCTCGCAGCAACGTAGTAGAGAAAGTCGCGGAATCGCCTGTGAAGACGACGTCGCTGCCTTCTATTTTGCCAAGTACCGGCATAGTGTCGTAATCCACCTTGACAGCGTTGACTAACGGCTGGGGACCCAACATTCGGAAGATGCCCATGCGGACGGTTTGTCCGGCATAGGAAGAGAGGTCGGCCAGGTACCAGCGCATGCGCTGCCGGTCGCCATGAATGTAAAGTAGTGTGTCGGTGAAGGCGGCGAGGGCGGTGTCGCCTGTGGGCGACAGGCGCACCAGCAGTTCATCAGCAGCGCATTGCACCCAGAACTTCAGGTTTTCCACGTCGGTCGAGGAAATGTCAAAGGTGGGGGTAAGCATGTATTTATTCATGGTGCTGCCCGTCATCGGATGGGGGTAAACTGTCATGACATCACGTTCGTCCAACAGCGAGAGTTGGCTCCTGCGGCTCCAGCCATTGATAACCCAGCAATCGTTCTGGAAGTTTGAGCCACTACCCGTGAAGTTCTCTTCCCATGGAATCGTCATGCTGCAATCCACCACGCGAATCACTGCCATCGCGGTGTCGGTGCCGTAGTCGTTGCTGACAACGACCGTCACAGTGTCCACCCCTTCTTCAGAGTAGGTCACCGTCCAATGGCTACTGTCGTTCGACCATTCGTTTGTCAGCGTCGAGTGCCATTCCCACCGGACGCCGTTCGTCACGCCACTCACGATGCTGCACGACAACACCGCTGTGTCATCAACAAAGACCATCTCGGGAGCCTCAAGGTTGATGACGGGCACTTGTTCCATAAATAGTTCCACATCATCGACATAGGCATACTGTCCACCTGTGCCTGTACGTACGAAGGCCACCCTCACCTGCTGGCCGGCAAAAATGTCAAGGAACTGTTGTTGCTGGCTATAGTTGGCGTAGGTGGTGTCGAACGTCATCAGGGTAACCCATGCGTTACTGTCCACCGTCCCGTCGGAGTTGCAGGTGGCTGCGCGTACCTCCACATGGGGAGAAACCCCATTCAGGGCCTGCGCCCGGTATTTCCAACGCAAAATGCTACCCTCCTCGGCAGGCAGGTTGATGATGGGAGAGAGGAGCAATTCGTCATAGCTCTGAGAGGAGGTGGTGCCGCACCTCATGGCTCCGCTCGAAAGCTTCCATTGGCATGTCGTAGTGGTGTATTGCGAGGCATCCCAGCAGGCGGAAAGGGTGCTGTTTTGGAATGTACAAGTCCAGGGAAGATACCGAACTTGGCCACACCCAGTGGTGAACGTAAATGGTCGTGTGCGGTAACTCGTGCGGCCGCCGTCGCAAACACTTTGCACGGTACCGGTATAGGTCGTCGCAGGGTTGAAGAGACTGTCAACAGTGAGATAACTCAGTGTCCGTGGCCACAGGGTGTCGAGGCCAACGGCGGGTATTGTCAGGTGCAGATCGGCCGCTCCGCCGTAGCTGTTGGCGAAGGTGATGCTCGCAGGATTATTGCCGGTGGTGGTCACCGAAGGTGGATAGGGACAATAGTTGCTGTCGGGAGCCAACTCATACCATCGGCCTTCCGCTACCCAAACACCGTCGGGATTGCGCTGGGTGCAGTTGCCGTCGAATCGTACAGCCTCGTGGTTGACCATGTCAATGAAAATGACATCCTTGTTGTTGTAGTCGCTGCCCGCTCCTGTGGTAGTGGCCAAACCCACCTGAGCCCCGCCACCGATAGAGCCATAGCCGGCGGAAAAGTTATTGGTTTCGCCGTAAACGATACGCAGGCCGCCTGTCTCGAACAGCTGTACTTGGAAGCTCACGTTGCCTGACGAATTCCAGTAACGACCACTCATGCGGGTCTCTATCACCCTCACATGGTTGCCGCTGTTGCCCAGCAGGGCCGTACTCGTATAGCAGTCGGAATAGAAACGCCCCTGCATGCCGAACGGCTCTACCTTGGGGCCATTGGCCATGTCGGTGCTCAATGGGTTGACGATGTTGCCGTTGGAGGGAATCTGTGTGTTTCCGAGGCGTATGGTGCCATTGACGTTGGTGGAGAACTTGGTGTGTGTCGAAGCGCCGAACTGGAACGGGAAACCGATTGCAATCAGTCCTGACCGTCCCGAAATGATATCGTTCCCGATGAGAATCGTCGAATCATGTCCACTGAGGTCCATCCACAAAGTGGAGTCCTCGCCTGTGGCGAAGTTCCAGGTGTCGATAATCTTCTGCCCGTTGACAATACATCCTGTCAATACCATCAAACCTAGCAATAATACCCTTTTCATCCTTTTTTGTTTTGATTGTTATGCAATGTGGCCAATCTATTCACCTTTGGGGTCATCCAAACAGACGAACCATTGTTTTAACTACAGGGTTGAAACTTATTTCTTTTTTCCTTTAAAATGGCGTGTGGAGGAATGGCCTTGCGAAACATCGTGGTAGTTAAAGAAAAGGCTGTCACCTTTGATACAACCATTCCACTCGCTGTGAGGATTGTTTGTAGTGGAGGTAAAAGTGCCATCTGAGGAACAGCTAACCAAAAACGACTGGCCAATATAGTCCATTACCAAACCCTCGTTCCCCTGCTTGGAGACCGACAGGGACTCGTTGGGGTATATCGTGTCGAACTGATAGTCAGACCCCGTGGAGGAATGGAAATCGCAATATCCCTCATACGTGCCAAGCCATGTGTCGCGATAATCATTGTCTTTGTCTCCACAGCCAACAAAGATAGCCAAGCAAGAGAGTAGCACCGGAATCAAAAAAATACTTGTTTTCATTTCTTTTATTATTGTTGGTAAGCTCTAAAAATTATTTATTTTAGTTTTCTGGTTAGGGCGAAGAGCCTACATTAGCCGCTTTGCCAGAATTTGATATTATTTGCTAAGATATTTCGAGGTGCAAACAAGATTGCAATCCTCCAAAAAGATACTGTGAATTATGATTTATATTGTTGAATGTTGATATTTATTTTTTTATTTATAATAACGATTCTTTAACAATCTGTAGTATGCATAGTCATAATAAAAACTAATCTGTTGTCATTAATAATAGTTGCACTAATGGTTGAAATGTTACAAAAACAACTCTTATTTAACATTCTTTAACTCATTAGCCCTACTGCAAAATTGAGGTAGTATTTTGTAATGGCGATTAGATCCTCTGTGATCAAACAAAAAAGGGTGCCCGATTGGACACCCTTGTATGTTAAATGATTATTGAAAAGCAATTATCTGCGACGGCCTCCGCCTTCACCATCGCTACGACGGCGAATACCACGGTCACCATCACGACGAGGACCACGATCGCCATCACGACGGGGACCACGGGCGCTATCGCGACGAGGGCCGCGGGCGGGTTTCTCCTCCTCATAGCCTTCGGGTTTGGGCAGAAGAGCCTTACGGCTGAGCTTAATCTTGCCAGTCTTTTCGTCGATATTGATAACCTTCACTTGGAATTGGTCACCCTCTTCAATCAAACCTTCGAGCGTCTCGGTACGACCCCAGTCGTACTCGCTGATGTGCATCAAGCCCTCTTTGCCGGGCAGGATCTCGAGGAAGGCACCAAACTCGACAATGCTGACCACCTTGGCATCATACACCTGTCCCACCTCAGGAACGGTGCAAATTTCCTTAATCCACTTGATGGCGGCACAGATATCGTCCTTATTTTGCGAAGCGACATCGACAATACCGAACTCGCCAACTTCTTCGATGTTGATGATGGTATTCGTTTCAGCTTGAATCTTTTGGATAACCTCGCCACCCTTACCGATAACAGCTCCGATAAAGTCCTTAGGAATCTGAATCTGCTCGATGCGGGGCACAAAGTCTTTGTAATCCTCACGGGGCTCAGCAATGGTGCTTTGGATGTGGTCGAGGATGTGGAGACGACCCTGACGAGCCTGCTCAAGTGCCTTGGCAAGGACATCGTAACTAAGACCATCAACCTTGATATCCATCTGACAGGCGGTAATACCATCGCGGGTACCACAAACCTTGAAATCCATATCGCCTAAGTGGTCCTCGTCGCCAAGAATATCGCTCAAAACAGCCCACTTGTCGCCCTTACTGATAAGGCCCATAGCTATACCGGCAACCGGTTTGCGAATCTTAACGCCAGCATCCATCAAGGCTAGACAACCAGCACAGACAGTAGCCATAGAGCTGGAGCCGTTGGACTCGAGAATGTCGGATACCACACGAATGGTGTAGGGACACTCAGACTCGGGAGGAAGGACCTCCTTAAGGGCACGCCATGCCAGGTGACCATGGCCAACCTCACGACGGCTGAGGCCGCGGTTGCCCTTAACCTCGCCTGTGGCGAAGCCGGGGAAGTTGTAATGGAGGAGGAAGCGTCGAGTGCCTTCGACTACGGCACCATCGATGATTTGCTCGTCAAGTTTGGTACCCAAGGTGACGGTGCTCAAGGACTGCGTTTCACCACGGGTAAAAATAGCGCTACCATGGGCAGAAGGAAGATAGCTGACCTCGCTCCAGAGGGGACGGATTTCGTCGAGCTGACGGCCGTCGAGACGGGTGCGCTCGGCCAACACCATATCGCGCATGGCTTCGCGTTCGGTGTCGTGATAGTAGCGGTCAATCATGAACTGAACTTCATCAGTAAGGGTTTCCTCGGTATAATTGGCATCAATAAATTCTTGTTTAATGGCCTCAAAGCCTTCCTCACGCTGCTGCTTATTAGCAATGCCCTGCTTGGAAAAGTCGTAGCATTTCTGATAGACAGCATCGTGGAGCCGCTGACGGAGTTCTTCATCGTTGACCTCGTGGCAATACTCACGCTTTTGGGTCTTGCCAGCCTCAACAGTAAGTTCGGCGATGGCACGGCATTGAATCTTGATAGCCTCATGTGCGGCCTTGAGGGCACCCAGCATGACCTCCTCGCTGACCTCCTTCATCTCACCTTCCACCATCATAATGTTATCCTCGGTGGCGGCTACGATAAGGTCGAGGTCGGCACGGTCAATATCCTGGGTGGGGGTATTGATGATATACTGACCATTGAGATAAGAGACACGGACCTCAGAAACGGGACCGTTGAAAGGAATATCTGAGACTGCCAGAGCGGAAGCGGCTGCGAGAGCGGCAAGTTGGTCGGGCATGGTCTCCTTATCGCCAGAGATAAGGGTGATTTGAACCTGCACCTCGGCATGGAAATTGTCGGGGAAAAGAGGACGGAGAGCACGGTCGACCAAACGAGCGATGAGGATTTCATGCTCAGAGGGACGGGCCTCACGCTTGAAAAAACCACCAGGGAAACGGCCCATGGCTGCATATTTCTCCTGATAGTCAACGGTAAGGGGCATGAAATCGACATTTTCGCCGACCTCACGCTTGGAGCAGACGGTGGCAAGGAGCATCGTGTCGTTCATACGGACCACAGCAGCACCATCGGCCTGCTTGGCAAGTTTGCCAGTTTCAATTTCAATCA
Source organism: Bacteroidales bacterium (assembly GCA_016280915.1). Classification (GTDB taxonomy): domain Bacteria; phylum Bacteroidota; class Bacteroidia; order Bacteroidales; family P3; genus Colimorpha. The sequence goes on along the minus strand of JAEEHQ010000104.1, from coordinate 24,407 downwards.
TACGGCCGTCGCCGAGATCGAATTTCTTGTTGATAATGTTCATTTTGTACCTTTATTATTTCTTTTGTTCCGCTACGCGACACACCGTGTGCCGCGCACCATGTCTTGCACAGCCCATAGGGCTTTGTTGTGCCAGACTATGTTAAAATCAAAATCGTTATACTTTTTCAAAAAAGCCTCCCTAGAGAACCCAGGGAGGCCAACCATAACCAAATAAATATGAAAAACTATTACTTTCTTAAGTTCAATTTCTTGATGATGGCACGATAGCGCTCAATGTCAACATCCTTGAGGTAATCCAGCAGGCGGCGACGTTTACCAACCATTGCTACCAAAGCGCGCTCACTCACTTGGTCCTTTTTGTACTTCTTCATCAGCTCGGTGAGGTGCTGAATTCTATAGGTGAAGAGGGCAATCTGAGCCTCGATAGAACCAGTATCCTGAGCGTTCTTGCCATACTCAGCGAAAATTTCTTCTTTCTTTTCCTTAGTCAGATACATGTTATTCTTTATGTTGTTTTAGCGTTCTTTTATCTCTTGAAATCGGATGCAAAAGTACAACTTTTTTTCCAATTGGCAAGTCTTTTTTGAAAAAAAAGAGGATTTTAACTTTCATTAGGAAAGTTGGCCAAGTATCGGAAAAACTAATAATCTTTTTTTCAACTAAATAAAAAAAAAATAGTATTTTTGCATTTTGGAACCAAAAAGGGCAACTTTTGGTTTCTTTGAGGGCATTATGCTGTAAATTATCTTTTTTGAGACTTAATTTTGCGCCTTTCTGCCCACAAAAAAGAACTTATATGGACAAAAAACATATATATGGATACTTTAAAATATAACCTGCGCGGTGTTTCGGCCTCAAAGGAGGACGTGCACAACGCCATCAAGAACATTGATAAAGGACTTTTCCCTAAAGCCTTCTGCAAGATAATACCCGACTACTTGGGTGGCGATAAAGACTACTGCAACATCATGCACGCAGATGGTGCCGGCACAAAATCGTCGCTGGCCTACCTTTATTGGAAAGAGACAGGAGACTTGAGCGTTTGGAAGGGAATAGCCATCGACGCCGTAGTGATGAACTTGGACGACCTGCTGTGCGTAGGAGCTGTGGACAACATCTTGCTCTCCTCAACCATTGGGCGCAACAAGAACCTGGTGCCAGGAGAAGTGATTAGCGCTGTGATCAACGGTACAGAGGAGTTCCTTCAGCAGATGCGCGACTTGGGCATTGGCATCTACCTCACAGGTGGTGAGACAGCCGACGTGGGAGACCTTGTGCGAACCATTATCGTTGATTCAACCGTAACGGCAAGGATGAAACGCGCCGACGTTGTGGACAACGCCCACATACATGCAGGAAACGTGATAGTGGGATTGGCATCCTTCGGACAGGCAACCTACGAAACAGAATATAACGGAGGAATGGGCAGCAACGGCTTGACATCGGCACGTCACGACGTGTTTTCAAAATACTACGCCGAAAACTACCCTATGAGCTATGACCACAATCTGCCCAAAGAGGTAGTATACTGTGGGAGCCGCCGTCTAACTGACCCCACAGAGGTGGCTGGAGTGGACTCGGGCAAAATGGTTCTCTCCCCTACCCGCACCTATGCCCCCATCATCCGCAGAATACTGGACGAATACCGCGGAAACATTTGCGGCATGATCCATTGTAGTGGTGGGGCCCAGACCAAGGTACTCCACTTTATTGACAACCTTCATGTGGTGAAAGACAACCTTTTCCCCGTTCCACCACTATTCAAAATGATACACGATGAGAGTGGTACGGAATGGAAGGAAATGTACAAGGTGTTTAACATGGGCCACCGCATGGAGATTTACACCGACGAAGAAACCGCCAACGGCATCATAGAAATCGCCAAGAGCTTCAACGTGGATGCGCAAATAATCGGACATGTGGAAGCACACCAAGGACCACAAGTGACCGTAAGCACCGAAAACGGGACATATATATACAACAACTAATCCAAAGAGGGTGGAAAAAGTATCACCACTCTCCATCAAATATTAAAGAATATGGCATCAATTTTTTCTAAAATTGTAGCGGGTGAAATACCCTGCTACAAAGTAGCTGAGACTGAAAGCTGTTTTGCTTTCTTAGATATCAACCCCGTACAGAAAGGGCATGTACTTTGTATTCCTAAAAAAGAGGTGGACTATCTGTTTGACTTGGACGAACAGCTCTATGGAGAGCTGACCCAGTTCGCACGTCGAGTTGCCCAGAGCATCAAGAAGGTTTGTCCCTGCCAGAAAGTGGGCGTTGCTGTGTTGGGGCTGGAGGTACCCCATGCCCATATACACCTCATCCCCCTACAGAATGAGGGCGACATGAACTTCCACAACCATGTAAAACTAACTGAAGAAGAATTCAAACAACTTGCAGCAGAATTGGCAGCCAACTTCGAATAAGAAAAGGTAAGAGAATTATTGGAGGTGAAAGAAAAGAGAACTGCGCACTTTAAAGTGTCCAGCCTAAATAATAGAATAGAAGCGTCCATCCAAGAAAACGCAGGAATTTACCAACCAACATCAGGAGTCCGCACTTGACGGGTGAGATGCGGTAGAAGCCTAAGGCAATGGCAAAGACATCGCCAACAAAGGGAAGCCAAGTGAGTAGTGCCAACCAAATGCCCCAACGATTGATACGTCCTCGCTGACGCTCAAGTTTCTCACGAGAAACGTGGAACCATTTCTCAATCCACTCCCACCGACCCAACCAGCCGATGCCAAAAGAGGTTAGCCCGCCAAGCCAGTTGCCCAATGTACCCAGGAGAAGACAGGCCACCGGATTACAACCCGCATACAACACACCTGCATAAAGTGCATCGGATGAGAAGGGCACCACTGTGGCAGCCAAGAAAGAGCCTAAAAAGAGGCCCCACACTCCATAAGCTTGAAGAAAATCTAACACAATAATGAAAAAAAATAGAGACCTCCCGAAAGAGGTCTCTATTATTGTTTAAGAATATTAGCGCTCAACAGATAAAATTTCAAATTGCATTTTGCCTGCAGGAACGACAACATCCACTTTCTCACCCGCTCTCTTGCCTAAAAAAGCCTGCGCAAAAGGAGAGGTAACAGAAATCTTTGCTTCCTTGAGGTTGGCTTCACTCTCTGGAACAATAGTATAGGACTGCTTCATATTGTTCTTAATATTGCGGATAGTAATTTTCGAGAGGAGTAAAACCTTAGAAACATCAATTTTTGACTCATCGAGGAGTCGAGCGTTGGCAACCAAGTCCTGGAGTTTTGAGATGCGGGCCTCAAGGTGGCCCTGAGCCTCCTTTGCTGCATCGTACTCGGCATTCTCAGAAAGGTCACCTTTATCGCGAGCTTCAGCAATAGCTGCAGCGGCAGCAGGTCTCTCAACAGCAATCAGGTGATGAAGTTCATCTTTGAGGTTTTGGAGACCCTCTTCGCTATAATATTTAATTTCTGCCATAAATAAGTTGATAATAAAAAATGATTTGTAGAGTAGTCAAAAATTAGGAAAGGCTCTGAAAAAGCCTTTCCTAATTTTTTGTATGTACTTGTCGCTTTAGAATCTAAAGGTAGCTCCAATAGTGTGGGAACCCTTCAAATTATATGATGAACGATAAGCATAATCAAGGGACAAACCGGCATTGCTCTCAGCATCTTTCTTATGGAGTGGGATGTTAACCGAGGCACCAGCGCAAAGTCCCTGGTTGGCAGTAGTGCGGTTAGCATCGCTGAAGATATCAGTCTGGTAGACATATCCGCAACGGAGATTGATGATATCAAGAAGACCATATTCGATACCAAAAGCGAGGTTATCCTTTAAGAATGCATTGGAAGTGAAAGCACCAGCGAGAGTGATTCTCTGTTTCCAAAGCTCAATGAGGAAATCATAAGAAACACCGATGTTCAAGCAGGTGGGAAGCTCCATCTCACCCGAACGATACTCAGCAGTCATGTCGTTGGCAGCATCGTTGACAAAGGTGAAAGACATACCCGTACCACCAAAACTGTAGGCAGGACCCCAGTTCTTCAAGCTGATACCAAACTTCAACTCATCATCGGCACCGGTCACATACTGGATACCTGCATCGACGGCAAAAGCATTACCAGAGATGTTATCTGTGGACTCGCTGATGATTTTCAGATTGACACCACCATGGATGGAAAGAGTGAAGGAGTGAGCATAAGCCACGTTGATGTTCATCAGCGTGGGAGAGAAAGTACCATTAATGGCTTCTGGGCTTTCAACAGTGCGGACATCAATATCTCCAAAGCTCATCGTCATCAAACTCAAGCCAAGGACACCATTGTCAAATACACGCAGACCTAAACCAAATGCATTAACACTTGCACCACTATTGAGACCGCTTTTGCCGCCATAAAGCATGGTGTTGGCATAGGAGACCTCCAGCTTGGGCACAAAGCTCAGGCCGGCGATGTTAGAATAGAATGCATCAAGACCGCGTGCGTTAGCCACACTGACGCTACCCCAGCCGGCGCTGCGCGCCCAAGGGTTGATCAACAACTCAGTGGCGCCAGCAGTACCTCTACGGTTGTCGTTACCGGCCCAAACAGACTCGGTAGACAGCAGCATCATAACAGCTACTACAGCAAATATTCTAAATATGTTTTTCATTTCAGACATTTTTTAAGATTAACTAATCACATTAGAATCCGAACGAGTTCAGGTCGACAGGACGCATAGTACCAAACCACTTGACAACACGTTCACCAATACCAGGAACCTTGAAGTGAATCAGGTAAACACCACCGGCAATTGGGAGACCCGTATGGTTGTGGAGATCCCAGTCAAGGGTAGTGGAAGAACCAGAGGTAGGTCCAAGGCGACGAACCATGGTGCCATCAACAGTGTAGATAGAGACGGTTGTACCAGTAGGAACATTAATAAAACGTACCTTAGTCTCTAACTGGCTGGTGGTTTCATAGGTAGAATAACTGTAGTAGGGATTAGGAACAACACCGATTAGACTGAGGATGGAATCCTGATAGCTCTTTCTGGAAGTAGCCTGATTGGCAACACCAGTGAGAGTGGCAACATCATCACCCATCTCGAACTGATACATCGGGTAATTGTCGTTCTGAGCGGTGCAAGCCTCGCCGTTGGCATCAGTGAACAATTTAACCGTAGTGACGTTGGGAGACATATAACGGCCATAGGGAGTATTGACGTCGATGTCGATAGTCACATCACAAGGAATGTCAATAGGATTGGTAAACTGATAGCGGGGATTGACGAAGGGCATGTTGACCCAAGCAACAGATGCGAAGAATAACGAAGCAGAGTCACGCTGTGGAATCAGAGTAGTACTCTCACCATCAAGCACACCGTGGTTCACACGCAGGCGGTCAGCATCGGTAGAGGGAACAAAGTCCAAAAGACGATTGAGAGAGCCAAGCATCTTCACAGCCCAACGACCAGCATCATAAGAAGGAGTCTTATAAGATGCGAGTGTGGAAGAAGAACCATTAACAAGGTCATAGAAGGTCTGGTTGGTAGCATTCATCACATAGATGAAGTGACGACCACCCATCACGTAGTTCTGGGTACCATCCATGAGGTCATCAAGTGTGGTGGGGTTCCAGAGCATATCGGCACCATTGTACTGGATGTAACGCGAATCCTCACCAAAGAGAACGTTGAGACGCTCACCAGTAGCGGTATTGATAGCATAGCCGGGGAACCAACCCATACCTTCGGCGTTAATGTAAGCGGGATTGCTAGGATCATCAGCATTAGGAGCAATGCCGAGGTCGGCGCAAGTACGGCCAAGCTTGTCAACAGAAGCATGCTTACGCATCTGGAAACGACGGGCATTACCCTCAGACTGAGTGTAGTCATCACACATCTCAAGAACCGGGCAACGAGTCCACTTAGAAGTATCTGCGGTAAAGACAACGCGGACACTGGGAAGTTTGGAAATATCGTTAAAGTTCAGAGACTTGTTATAGAAATTATCCATGGTCTTACGGGTAACAGCCCACTTTGTATAATTGCTTGCACCGGAAGTGACGACACCACGGATACTATCGAGAATATTGTCGGGAGCGACATAGTAACGATAGCTGAAAGCAGGATGGAAGGGCAGTGTGGAAACAAGACCATAGGGAGCCCACAAACCACCTATAACAGACTCAAGAGACTGGTATCTGTCAACACCAACACTGGCAGGAAGACCGCCATTGCTGAGTTCACCTTGATAGCTCTTGAAATAGTCTTCGTCGAGGTAAGCTTCGGCAAGATTAATTTCACCAGTAGTAGAAGTGAAAGTAAGGTGAGTACCAGCAGCAAACTGCGTACCAGCACGAATCCAGTTCCAAGTCTGGTAGCTATCATTATCGGGCAGACCAGTAAGCCAAGGAGTGCTGTTATTAGCAAAAGTCATGGTGGCATTCAAAAGAGCACCATCGTTGACCAAGCTGCCATAATAACGAGAAGCATAGTTCTCAGAAGACTGCGTGGCAATCTGAAGAGGAGTAGCAGTGGCAGCAGGATTGCTGATAGCGATGGCAATACCAAGGTCGAGGAAGAGCTGCTCATTGTAACGGCTCATGACGAAATCGGACTTGACAGAGAGAACGCTATCGTAGACATAAGGATTGGTAGCGTAGGTGGAATCCTCGGGAGATTTAGAGAGAGTCCAACCAGCATTGTTAATATCGGCAGTCTTATCGAAAGAAACGATGAACTTACCAGGTTTAACATTCAGAGGATCGATGATACGGACATTGATAGGACCGTGGTTCTCCTCGTAGTGAGGATGCTGAATCTGGCAGGGGTCAGCAAGCATACCAGTACCGTCGGCTTTAAATTTACCAGCGGGCTTACCGGGAACGCCGGGAGCACCCATGAGTTCCTCGATAGAAGCATCGGTAAGACGGAGGGTGGTGCCACCATTACCATAACCCTCAATACGGGTAATATTGGGGCACATACCAAACTCGGCATTCACAACAGTACCACCATTCTCAGAAGAAGGATCATGCGGAACAGCTGTAACAGCGGTAATAGTTCTACCAAACTCATCTTTACGACCAGCCAGATAGGGCTCTTTCTGACCATCAAGGAAAGCAGCCTCGGTCTGAGAGTACTCCTTGAAACGGTTCTGAGCGTAAGCGATGGCAATATAGTAGTATTCCTTATTATTAACAAGGGTGGTGTTGGTACCAGTAGCAAAGGCATCGTTAGTGATACGGAAAACGTGCTTGATGCCGCTATTAGAACCTTCAACCATGATAGAAGGAGTCATCAGACCGGTAGCAGAGTTTTGAGAGTAATTAACCAGAGTGGCGATGGGAAGGGTACCCTCTTCATCGTAGTAGTTCTGGATATCACATTGAGCAACCAGCTGAGCTTTGGTAACGTCGTTAATGTCAGCGATAGAAACGTTGGCATCCTTCAGCTGATAAATCTGATAACCTTCAAATTTGTAGCTACGTTCATCATCAGAATAAACAACAGCGTTGCCGTTAGCGTCAGTGTAGGAACGAACGATACCAGGATCAATCTCGGAATAGTTCTCACCATAGTTGTTGCTGGCAGGGTTGTCATACTTGATATATAGAATGAGCTCGTTGTTCATCTCCTGAATAACAAGCGTAGGAGCATCGGGACCATCAAGGACTTTGAAGCAGTTCTCGAAGAGGGCCTGGCAGACATCATCGATTTCGCGAAGAAGTTCGACAGAAGACCAAGCATTACCCGAGGAAGCCTGTGCGAAAGGAATACCAACAGTAATGTAGTTCAGGGCACCGGGCTTAAGAGTGAAGGGACCAGCTGACTGCATGAAACGGCGGTCAGCAGGTGTGTTATTTGCGGTAACCTCGGTCCAAGGATCAACAGCCTGACCGTCTGTACCCCAATAATAGAGGTCAGAGTTGCCAGGGAACATAAAGTCACAGGTGAAATCGGTAGTACCGGTATTAAGACCGTCTCCACCATATCTCATGCGCTGACCATTTTTCCAGAAACCACGCAGGTAGTTATAATAGTCGGTAGCTTTAGAAGGTTCACTGTTATCACCAGAGGAAGAGTTGTTATAATAAACGAAACGGCGCATACCGAAACGCTCATCGTCAACAATATTATTACCAAAGTTGACACCATTGATGGCACAGTTGCCAATAGCATCACCAGGGGTAAAATACCAAGCATGCTCGTAGTAGAGGTCAGCATCATCGGTCAGAGTAATGGTGTCATAAGTACCATCAGGGAGAAGATAGTTCTTCAGCTGCTCTGGATAGTAGGCACGCATCTTAGAAATATCAACCTTAGGATTGTCCTTACCATCAGGATCCATATAGGGTCCCTGGAAGAAGTCAATACCAACTGCAGGAGGAATACCAGAATAGGAACCTGAACCAGGACCATCGGATTCGTCACCATTATAACAGTAACCAAGACCACGTTTAACATCGCAACCAATGAAGTCATCGTGAGCATAACCCAGGTCGGGGTCGACCCACTGGCTGAAGTAAGTTTCGCGGAGTTCATAAGTAGAACGGTTGATGATCTCGTAGGTATAGAAGGTCATGTTATTGATTTCGTCATTGGTAGAGAAAGCAAAAGCCTGGGCACGAATTTCCATACCAATGGGCTGACCGTTAGTTTCAGTGTGGACATTACCCATATCATTGAAGACCCACCAGATGGTCTGGTCACCCTTCAGCACCTGGTCAGAAAGAAGACCACCGGTGACGATACCATGCTCGGTCTCCATTGTGGTGGAAACGTGGGAAGTATAATCACGACCCCACTGAGCTTTCAGGGTACGGGGACAAAGATCATTGTTAAAGTCATAGTAGGGATAATCACCCTCCTCCCAGTTGTACACACCATCATGGTTAGCATCAAAATAAGGAGCAAGGTAAGGAGATTGACCGGGGTCAGAACCAGTAGCAGGCCAGTTTTTAATAGTGGCAGAAATAGCATCAGGAGAGAAAGTCTCGTTGGGAGTAGCACCATTCTCGTCGTAAGTGAACATAGACATGAAAGCCTGAACCTCATTCTTGGTGATAATCCAGTGATGGTCAAATTCGTTACAGACAGGAAGGTCAACAGAAGCGGTCTTCAAATCAAGAGGACCTGGCCAATAGTCATCACCCTCCGAACCGAAACGGAGAGCGGCAATACGAAGCTGGTCATTGACATCAGTACCACCAATCCACAAAGCAGAGCAGAAAAGAGGACAAGTGTTGCTGGTCTTAGGCAGATGGTACTGTGCAACACTACCATCATACCACATGTTTCCGTAGCCGTTAATAAGTGCACGGACATTGTTGACATTCAGCTCTGCGGTACTCTGTGCTCTTTTGCACACAGCGGCTTTAGCCTGAACAGCTGCCTGGTGATTGCCCGACTTCTTACAGGTCTTGCAATCTTCAGCAAAAGCCGTCCCCGACAGAGCGGAGATAAGGAAGGCCGCCAATACTAATTTGCTAAATATATTCTTCATATGTTATATTATTTTTTCTCGGTGGAATATTAGAAAGAGTAAGACAACGTGAGTCTGAAGTGGCGAGGAGTAGCATAACGCCAATAATTGTTGCTCAAGTTAATGGCATAGAGGTCACGATAAGAAGTAGGATCAAGTTGGCTGTTGATGAACGTCTGAGTCTGGGGGTCGGTCAAATAGCCATCGTCGTCGGGGTTACCGGTAACAGGCCAAACACTTGTGATATTACGGATATCAAAGAGATTGGTAATCGTAAGAGCGACAGTGAGGTTTGTCTGACGTTTTCCAACCTTAATGGGGAAGGACTTGTCAGCAACGATATCGAAGTAGAAGCCCCAAGGAAGACGAGCGCCATTGTAGCTACCCACGATGGTGGCCTGACTGTGGCTGAACTGCTTGGTGTATGGACGGCCTGACTGAGCAACAGCCATGAAGTTGACACCAAAGTTCTCGAGAACCTTGATTTCTTTCTTACGCTCCTCACCCGTAGAATCCTTCACGATGCGGGTGATGACAGGACCATTGTACTTGGAACCACCTTGGAGACGATAATCGAAATTGACCTTGAACTCATGACGACGGTCATCACCAATAGGATTGAGCATCTTAAGCGTGGTGTAACCTTCCTTAATAAGTTCAGTCATAGTGGTCGAAGTCAAGCCTGTACCCTCTGCATACTGCAAAGTGTAGTTAGCATTGATACGAATGTTCTTAGACTGACGGAGGTCATAGCTCACGGTAAGACCCTTAATGGTCTTGAAGTCGATGTTGTCGTAGGAGTAGTAGTTCTGGTTAGGATCGGCACCTGCATACTGGACGAGCTGAATAAGGTCGCGGGTCTCTTTGTAGTAAGCGCTGATACCGATAGCCATATTTTTATTCAGAGCCTGTTGGAAACCGAGCTCATAGTTGGTGATACGCTCAGGCTTCAAGTTAGGATTGGAGATCGAAGTAATCTGAGACATGTAGAGATAGCTCAGATAGTTGGCCTGCCAACTGCTGGAGGGACGACGAGCAATAATGTCGTAACTGGCCTTGAACTGAGAATTCTCACCCACGGGGAAAGAGAAAGCAATACGAGGCTGGACAACGACCTGAGGCGTGTAGTCCTCAAAAGCTTCAACACCAACAGTATTATTACGAGCAGCCTGTTGACCATTAGGCGTACGATAAGGAGTGGGTTTACCAGAGATACCAACAATGGAGCTGGGAGAAGCAAGCTCAACGCCATTGGCATCATACCAAACAGAACCTTTACGGTAACCGTAGATGGTAGGATTCTCGGCATCGGCAGCATCAACATAAACAGTCCAATCATCACCAGCACCAGAATAAATGTTGCCCTGATATACGGCACGGCCATTTCTCAGGTCACCAACATTATAGGACTCATAGAGCAGATAGGGGTCCTTAAGAACAGACTGGTTAGCATCGAAGATGTCGACACGGACACCCACGTTGAAGATGAGGTCTTGGAAATAGAACTGATCCTGAATGTAACCGGCCATATAGGTAGGAGTGAAAGAAGGACGATAACGATACTTAGGATTGCTGGGGTCGAAGAAGTCTCTCAAACTCCAATTGCTACTATTGTACTTTTTACCAGTATGGTCGTAACCATAGTAAGAAACGAGAGAACTACCGTTGTTGAACAGTTCGTCGGCGGAGAACATATCCAGACCGCCAGCTTTAACATAATCCTCGGGTTTGTAACGGTCGATGTCGAGGAAAGTACGCTCGCCAACATAGTCACCGCTCCAACCTAAATAGTCACGCATGGCAGCGTCAAAATAGGTCTGAGCAGATTGGTTATACAAGCGGTCATAGTCGACATAGAGGGTGGAACCTTCCCAACGATAATGGGGATTTCCAAGGTCCATCTGCAGAATGTGCTTGTTAGCATTCTGACGCATGATGGTCCACAAAGAAGTAGTAGAGAGTGCATAGTAAGACTGATCCTGACGATCGTATTGGAAACCAATCTCGATTTCATGACCCTTGATTTCTGCACTTGCCTTAGCGGCTAAGTAAATAAAGTCGGTCTGAGCAAAAGCGAAGGTGTTGTCCTGATAGCCAACATTATATAAAAGACCATAAATGTTACCGGGAGTCTCACCATTAGGAAGACCTCTAAAGGCACGGAGGTAATCCAAGTTAGACAGGCCACCACTAATCTCGGGTATATTGAGGAGCTGCAAGTTGTAGTTGGCATAAATCTGGTTGCCAGCAAAGGGCTCATAAGTGCTCCAGTCGATAAGATCGACCCAGCTATCCTGAACCATGGCAGCGCGGCTAATGCCATTATAGTTAAAGGAAGAATTCAAAGCATAGTGTGGGAGCTGAGTGGTTTGGACAGAACCGTTGAAGCCATATTTGAAAACATCGTCAAGTGAAGAACCGAATACCTCATTATAGTACTGGTATTTCTGACGGTTGAACATACCTGTGATGTTGTACATGACATTCTTAATAGCCTTTCCTGACTTACTCTCACCATCTGTGTTGTCAGCCTTGGCATCCTCAGCATCGGGGAAACGCTGAGTAAAGTCGAACATAATATCCCAGTTGACAAGGTGGCGTACATTGTTGGCTGAACGACTCATGTTGAGAGGTATGATACTTGTCTGGGGAGAGTGGGAGTAGTCAAAGTCACCCGTAAGGGTAAGAGTGGCATAGTCGGTGAAACGGACATCGAATGCCAAGTTGGCATTGATAGCATAGTAGGTCGTATTAGGAACACGGCTCTTATCACCGCTAAAGTCCTTCGCTGAGAGTTTCTTGATCTCGACAAAATCGTCAGCATAAAGGCCTCTTTCAGCCGAATAGTTCACCGCACCATTAACGGGGTCGTAGCTGATGGGTGCGCGCTCGTACTCCTGCACGAGAGCATCATTAACCACCAAGTAACGACGGCCCTTTGGACGATAGAAACCATTGTTCTGATAGGTACCCGTCAAGGTCAGACGGAAGCCAATCAGAGTCTGGTCACCCGTCTTCTCACCATTTTCATCATAGATGTTTTTCTTGACGACAGGACCCGTGAACCAAGTGTTCAACTGATTGTACATACGGTAGTCCAAGAGAGCGTCATAACGGATAGAACCCATGAAGTGACTCGTTGGGGGTTTCAAAGTGATAATCTGGGTACCACCGATAGCCTCACCAATGGAAGCAGGGGTACCACCTAAGATGACCTGAATCTCGGCGATAGCCTCTTTAGGAACATTGACACCAGTACGCTTGGTAATTCCGCCCTGTTTAGTGACCATGTTTTCCTCACCACGAGCGGTACTGGTACCACCATCGCTATAACCGACACCACCGACAGCAGCCACAATGCTCTCAACTGAGGTACCAGGCATGTGAGCGATATCATCAGCAGACATACGGGTAGTGGTGGAAGCATCACCCACATCGATGATGGGGTTCTTGGTGTCGATAACCTCCACCTCAGCCAACTGGACAGAAGCGGGAGTCAGCTCAATGTTACAAACAGAAATACCAGATGCTTTTACGGTAAAATCCGGACGGGTGTAGGGGTGATAACCCACACACGATGCCTGGATCTCGTACTTACCAACAGGCAAGGGTTTAATCGTAAAATTACCATCCATGTCTGTTTGCGTACCCTTGATTTGTTTTCCGTCTTGCTTAGCAACGACGTTGGCAAAAGGCACAGGCTCTTTTGTCTTCGGATCGACAATGGTACCTTTGATAGTACCCTGAGCTAAGACGAAGTTCGCCATTAGCAACAGTCCGATTGTCATTAGTACTTTTCTAAACATACTCATTTAGGTATTATTACTACAATGGATTAATTAATTTTCAGCAGTATGCATCTCATCGAGATACTTATTGGAAAGAATAGTCTGATAGATAATTGCCTGACGGAGGTCGAAATCAGCGGCTGAAGGCTTTTCATCAGTCTCTGCGGGATTCGAGGTGGCACTCCTATTCGCTGCTGTGTCGGCATGCGCATACATGGGTTCTGGCTCATCCACAGTCTCATAACTGTAGTAACCTGCTTTCTTGCCCTCTTCGGCAAAAGTAGAATTGACAGATTGCGCCTCATCCTCTTCTGCAAATAGAGACTCAAAAGCACTCCTAACCGAGCTGTAGCTCGGTTGGGAGGGCTGAGAGGCAGATTCCTCCATGGCTGCCTTGCGCTTTGCCTTAGCGGCATTGGAGCGGAGGGCAACCCAGAGTATTACTGCAACTATGAGAAGAAATGATTTCACGGCGATTTCTTCAGATTATTCTTAATATGTATTCATTGTTTTTTAGATTCCAGCTGGGCATGCTCCGAACGAGAAACCTCGAACACAACGGAGCAAGCGATGCAGACAGATGAGAAGACACCGACCAGCACACCAATGAGGATTGCGAAGACAAATCCACGGATGACCTCACCACCAAAGATGAACATCATCAGCAAGGTGAAGAAGGTTGTACCGCTGGTGTTGATGGTACGGGCCAACGTTGCATTGATAGCATCGTTCATCTGAACCTTCAAAGAGCGCTTGGGGTATTCCTTGCGGTTCTCACGCACACGGTCAAAAATAACCACCGTGGCGTTGATGGAATAACCAATAACGGTCAGAACGGCAGCAATGAACGACTGATCGACATCTAAGTTGAAGGGAAGAATGCCATGGAACAGGGCAAAAACACCAATCACGAGGATGGTATCGTGTATAAGGGCGATAACACTACCGAGACCGAAACGCCAGTTCTTGAAGCGAATCAGGATGTAGAGGAACATGATTATCAAACCACCGATAACGGCCAAGACAGCATTACGCACCAAGTCGTTGGCGATGGTAGCACCCACCTGCTCGGACTGGATGATACCGAGGGGATTCGTCTCTGTGCTACGGAAATCCTTCTCACTGATATTGTTGGAGAAGTAGCCCTTTACTGCACTATAGAGTTTGCTAACGATTTCGTTATTCACCTCCTCGCCATCTTCATTGACTTTATACTTAGTAGTGATCTTCAACTGAGTAGAAGGTCCATAGGTTTTCACCTCGGGGGCCTCGCCAAATTCTTGGTCAAGTGCGGAACGGACTTCGACAGCATTGACGGGCTGGTCGAAACGGACCACATAGGTACGTCCACCCGTGAAATCGATACCGGGGTTGAGACCACGGGCAACAATACCACCGAGGCAGATAACAATGGCCACGACAGCAATGATATAGAAAGTTTTACGTTTGCCAATGAAGTCAACATGAACATTCTGCATGAAGTTCTCGGAGAAGGGGAATGAGAAGTTGATTTTCTTCTTATGGTTCAGCATCCAGTCGATGCAGAGACGAGTGATGAAGATAGCGGTGAAGAGCGAGGTGAGAATACCAATGCAGAGGGTGACTGCGAAACCTTGGACAGGACCAGAACCGAAAAGCACCAGGACGAGACCCAGCAGGAAGGTGGTCACCTGACCGTCGATGATAGCGGAATAAGCATTCTTGAAACCGGCATCAACAGCATTGGCCAAACTGGAACCAGCACGGAGCTCTTCCTTGATACGTTCATAGATAATAACGTTACCATCAACAGCCATAGCCAAGGTCAGCACAATACCGGCAATACCGGGCATGGTGAGAACTGCACCCACAGAGGCAAGCACACCCATCAAAAGGAAGATGTTAGTGATAAGGGCAATAACAGAAACCCAACCACCGCGGTTGTAGAAGACAACCATGTAGATGAGAACGATGATGAAAGCCAGGATGAAGGAGATAAGTCCTTTGTGAATAGATTCCTGACCCAATGAAGGACCAACAACGGCTTCCTGGACGATAACGGCAGGAGCAGGCAGTTTACCTGACTTCAGAATGTTGGCCAAGTCTTTTGCTTCTTCAAGCGAGAAGTTACCGGTAATCGAGGAGCGGCCACCAGCAATTTCGCCATTGACCACAGGAGCGGAGTAGACGAGGTTGTCAAGCACGATGGCAATGCAGTTGCCCACATTCTCGCCGGTGATGCGCTTCCATTCGCGCGCGCCCTCGCTATTCATTGTCATAGAAATTTCGTTGCCACCTGTCTGGTTATAGTCCTGACGAGCATCGGTAATGACACCACCGTCAAGCAGGGCAGAACCATCTCGAGTATTGATGCGGATGGCAAAGAGCTGGTAGAGGTCGGAACCGTCGTCATTCATGGGTTTAGCAGACCAGAGGAACTTAACGGTGCGGCTATCAACAATTTTCTTTTCGAAAGCATAGTCAATCATGCGGCTGATTGCGTCACGATTCTTACCCTGGGCAATACCCACAACGGGACCAGGATAGAGACCTCTGCTCTGGTCGGCATAAGGCTGCAGGAGGGTGAACAGAGGGTGATCCTTGGAGAGGCTCTCCATCTCGGCAGAAGCCTCATTCTTGTCGGCACCCAAGGCATTCAGCAAAGAGTCGCCCTCGGTGGTAGCCTCAGCCACTTCGGCAGCCTCAGCCACAACAGCGGTGTCAACCACAGCAGGAGCAGCTTCTTCGGTCATGTTGTCGATACCGCCGATGGAAGCGATGTAGGTATCAATCTTCTCAAGCATGGGGTAGCCATCGGTAGCATTGTCGTAGGTCAGCCAAAACTCCAACTGGGCGGTACCCTGGAGGAGCTTGCGAACACGCTGGGGGTCTTTCACACCAGGCAACTCAACGAGGATACGCTCAGAAGCGCGGAGCTGCTGGATGGTAGGCTGGGCAACACCGAATTTGTCGATACGCTGACGGAGAATCTCATAAGTACGGTCATAAGCACTTGCAGCCTCTTCCTTAACTACCTTGATAACAGCATCGTTGTTGTCGTTCAGTTTAATGCGGTCGCGCAGCTGGGTGTTGAAATAGGAAGCCAGCTGGACGTTGGGGTCTATTTCGGTAATGGCCTCATAGAACAAAGACACGAAGTCGCGGTTGGTAGTCGACTTCTGCTTTGCCACAGCCATGTCGATGGCCTTATTGAAAGTGGAATCTTCAGTATGACCAGCGAGGGCACGAACGACATCGACGGTCGAAACCTCCAACATCACGTTCATACCACCCTTCAGGTCAAGGCCGAGGTTAATCTCACGGGCCTGGCAGTAACGGTAGGTGGCACCGAAGAAAACCTTCTCACTTGCCATAGAATCAAGATACTGAGATTCGCGGGCAACCTGAAGAGAGTCCTTCAAAGTCTGGGCGATAATCGCATCGCCATGGGATTTGTTGCTAATCCAATTTTGTGTTGTTGAGCTCTGAACATAGGCTTCAGCGTTGGCTCGAGCACGCTTCTCAACACTGTTCGTAACAAATGTAAACGACAATTGATACAAACAGACGAGAACAAAAGCCCATGTAAGAAATCTGATAAGTCCTTTATTCTGCATATCTTACGTAATTAGTTTTATTTTAGTTTTTACACTTTTTGAATATGCAAAGATAAGAAATTTTATCAACACTACAACATTTTCCCAAAAAAAAGATGTATTTTTGCAAAAAAATAAAATAGCATGTCAAAAAGCAATGATTCTACCCCTACTGCCACCATCCCTATAACCCAATGGGCACCAGAGGATCGCCCCCGCGAGAAGATGCTCACTCAGGGCAAAAAAAGTCTCACCAATAGCGAATTAATTGCCATCCTCCTCCGCACTGGAATCCAAGGAGCCAGTGCTATTGACTTGGCAAAACAGCTATTGCAACGCAACAATAATAGTATCACAGACTTAGCTCGGATGGAAGTAAAAGATCTTACCGAAACCTACAAGGGAATGGGCATGGCCAAGGCCGTCACCGTTTTGGCCGCCTTGGAACTGGGCAATCGAATGCTGAAGGAAGTCCACGAAAACAAGGACGAAATCATCCGCAGCAGCCAAGACCTCTTCCATTACATTGCCCCTCGACTCATCGACTTACCCCATGAGGAGTTCTGGGCAATCTACCTCACCCAACGCAACAAAGTATCATGGATTCAACGCATTGGCATGGGCGGGCTCACCCAAACGACAGTCGATTTGCGAATCCTATTCAAGGTAGCTCTTGAGCACAACGCCGTGGCCATTGCAGTGGCACACAACCATCCATCAGGACAACTGCATCCCAGCCAATGCGACAAAGATCTCACAAAGCGCATAGCTGATGCAGGCAGTATCCTGCACATCAAACTGATAGAGCACCTAATCGTAGGAATAATTCCCGAGGGAAAGCTTGACTACTTCAGTTTCTCTGAGAACGGTCTTTTGTAATCTCTACCGTCACCGAATCCAGCTGTCCACCCAATGGCGGATTCATCTTCGACACCCCCACCTTCACGCGCTCAATGGCGGGGTACTCCTTCAACAAGGCCTCCCCAATCCTATCACCCACATGCTCAAGCAAGTGCGAAGGAATCATCATTTCTCTGCGTATGGTGTAGTAGACATCTAAATAGCTCACCGTATGGGCTATATCATCACTTTGCTGCGCCCGAGACGTGTCCGTCTCAAACTCAACATCAACGGTGAAGTAGGTACCTATCTTTTGCTCTTCAGCAAAACAGCCATGATAGGCATAGAAATGCATACCGTTAAGAGAGATAGTACTCATGGAATCAATACGGTAAGCTATACAATAGCTTCAAATTGTTTGAGGAAACGGAGGTCGTTCTCGAAATAGAGGCGTAAGTCGCGAATCTGGTATTTCAGCATGGCCATACGCTCCACTCCCATACCCAGAGCAAAACCCGAATACTCGTTAGGGTCTATACCACATGCTTGCAGCACATTAGGGTCAACCATGCCACAGCCAAGAATCTCCAGCCAGCCTGTTCCCTTGCAGATGTTACAGCCCTTGCCGCCACACACGCTACAGGAAATATCCATCTCGGCCGAGGGCTCGGTGAATGGAAAGTAGGAAGGACGCAGGCGAATCTGGGTCTGCTCACCAAACAACTCTTTAGCAAAATAGCTCAAGGTCTGTTTCAAGTCCGCAAACGAGACATTTTTGTCCACATAGAGAGCCTCTACCTGGTGGAAGATGCAGTGGGCACGGGCACTGATGGCCTCATTACGGAACACACGTCCGGGGGCGATGATGCGGATGGGTGGTTTATTTTTCTCCATCACACGCACCTGCACCGAAGAGGTATGAGTGCGCAACGCCACTTCCTGCTTACCCTCTTCTTTTTCAACAAAAAAGGTGTCCTGCATGTCGCGGGCAGGATGGTCGGGGGGAAAGTTCAACGCTGAAAAAAGATGCCAATCGTCCTCAATCTCAACAGACTCGGCTACCGTAAAGCCCAAGCGGGCAAAGATATCGGTAATCTCGTTCATCACTACCGAAAGCACGTGGCGGCTACCCATCTCTGCAAACTCGGCAGGCATGGTGAGGTCATGCAGTTGTTCCTCAGCCTCATGTGCCTCAACAAAGTTTTTGAACTCTTCTATCTTGTCCATGGCAGCAACCTTCAGCATATTAAGGGCTTTGCCCAAGTCTTTCTTTTCTTCGTTGGGCACGGCCTTAAACTGCTCAAAAAGGTCGCTGATTATTCCTTTCTTTCCCAAATACTTAACGCGGAACATTTCAACCTCCGCAGCACGGTCTTGGAATTTCTCAATACTGGTAGCCTGTATATCATCAATATAGGCTTGAATTTTGTCTTTCAGCGGGTTCATCGTATATAATTATTCTCTTATTTTTCAACAATTTAAACGCATGAGCATGCATCGCCATGCATAACTACGAGCAAGAAAAAACGCACTAACCTATTTGTTTGCAGGCTTATATTTCTTCAACTCGGTCATCTTCATCTTCACATCCTCAATGGGACGGTCGTTCCTATCGGTCTGCACAGCGGCAATCTTGTCAATCACCTCCAGGCCCTCCACCACTTCGCCAAAAACAGTGTAGTCTCCATCCAAGAAGGGGGTTCCACCCAACGTGGCATAAACCTGAGCCTGCTCGGCTGTGAAGTGCTTACCCATACGCTGTTCGACCATTGCCAAACGGTTGGTATCCCATTTGTTACCCTGCACAATATAGAATTGACAGGAGGAGGATTCTTTGTGGGGATTCACTTGGTCGGCCTGTCGGGCTGCGGCCAAAGCACCTTTCTTATGGTAGAGAGTAGGGACAAACTCGGCTGGAATGGTGTAGCCCAGTTCCCCATCGCCCAGCATCTGGCCCTGCTTGGCCGTGCGGGAATTGGGGTCGCCGCCCTGAATCATAAACTCTTTGATAACACGATGGAACAAAAGGTCGTTATAAGTACCTTCTCTCACCAACTTTAGAAAATTATCACGATGCTTAGGGGTTTCGTTGTACAATTTTACCACCATGTCACCATAGGAAGTCTCTATTTTGACATAAAAAACTTTTTCGTTGTCTTTCTTCTGTTTATCAGCATTTTGCGCAAAAGCACAAAAGAAAAAAGATAAGAAAACTAATAAAAAAGTTATTTTTTTTGTTGTCATACCGTGTTTTTTTATTATCTTTGCAGTTGCAAAATTAGTCAAAAAAATTCATATAGGCACAAAAATAAACGATTTTTTATGAAGAAAAAAAGTTTGCTTCTAATCGGTACTCTGTTAATCAGCGTATTATCCACCAGTCTCCTCACCTCCTGCAACAAGGACACCTGGTGCTATATCGATGTCACCGTTGTCGATTCTAAGAACCAAGATATGCCTGCTCCTGGTGCTTGGGTAAAGATCCAATATGTGAAAGACAACCCCTCCGACCCTAGCAACCCCATCACAGGCACCATCTCCGACACTGGCCAATGCAACGAAATGGGTATCTATAAGACCCGTTTCGCAGCCCCCGCCATTTTCACCGTGACTGCACGTATCGACGAGCCCGACACCCTTAACAACCACCGCTTCTACTATCGCGAGGGCGAGAAGTCTGTCCGCCTAAAAGAGGGCGAAATCGTCACCACCACTGTCAAAGTCATTAGCGACAGAATCCTCGGCCGCGCTGATTTCCAAGAAGTCACCAAATAGGTCAACTCCTGTTTCTTGCATCCAGAATCTCCTTCCCTCCCCTGTCCGCGGAAGGATTCTCTCTGCTCATGGAGTTCGACTGCATATATCAACACAAGCAATTCCAGTTTATCCCACCCACATCCTTAGCTCAAGGACAAAGAGGGTAAACTAGATTTGTTTTAATAACCCCAACAACCATTATGACAGCAAAATTCAACGACAACGACCTTGCCCAAATGGCCTCCTTGGGACTCTCCCAAGACGTTGTACAGCATCAGCTGGACAATTTCCGCCGCGGATTTCCCAAGACCGTCCTCATCGATGCCGCAACCGTAGACAACGGGGGCATACTCCGCCTCGAAGATGCCGACATTAACAAATACGCCGACTTCTACAAGAAGAATCTCAAGAATAAAAAAATCCTCAAGTTTGTCCCTGCCTCTGGTGCGGCCACCCGCATGTTCAAAGACCTCTACGCTTTCACAGCCACCTATTTCGGGGTCGACTACTCCATTCCTAAAGAATATCCCTCTGTTCAAGAATTCCTCGAACAAATCCGCTCCTTCGCCTTCTATGACGACCTCGTGGCTTGCATGGCTAAGTCCGATGCCGACTTCGACGACTACATGCAACGTGGCGACTACTCCACCGTCATCAACTTCCTTCTCAAGGAGCAGTATATGGGCTACGGCAACCTCCCCAAGGGCTTGCTCAAGTTCCACCGATATGGCCACACCCAGCGCACCCCCCTCGAAGAGCACATCGTCGAAGGGGCCGAATATGCCCGCCAGAGCGACGATTCGGTCAACATCCATTTCACCGTCTCACCCGAACACCGCGCCCTCTTCCGCAAGAAAGTGGCAGAGGTGAAGCTTTTCTATGAGAAATGCTTCGGAGTCAAGCTCAACATCACCTTCTCCGAGCAAAAACACTACACCGACATTATTGCCGTCAACGAGCAGAACGAACCCATACGCGACGACAGCGGACACCTTGTCTTCCGTCCCGGTGGCCACGGTGCCCTCATTGAGAACCTCAACGAGCAACGTGCCGACATCATCTTCATCAAAAACATCGACAATGTGGTGCCCGACTGGATGAAACACACCACAATCATCTACAAGAAGGTGCTCGCCGGACTCCTCCTCAGCCTCCAACAGCAGACCTTCAAATACCTCCGCATGATTGACGAGGGGGTCTCACCCGCACAACTCAGAGCCATCGAGAAATTTGCCAAGGACAGCCTCCACATCGTCCTCCCCGACGATTACAGCAAAGCCGAACCCAAGCAGAAGGCCAAGATACTTCACGACCTCCTGAACCGTCCCATGCGCATTTGCGGCATGGTGAAAAACCAAGGCGAGCCTGGCGGTGGCCCCTTTATCACTCTCAACACCCATGGAATCAAGAGTCTACAAATTGTAGAAACCGCCCAAATCAATCGCAAAGACGAGAAACAGGAAGCCATCCTCAACAACGCCACCCATTTCAATCCTGTCGACCTAGTATGCGCCACCAAGAACTACCACGGCCGCTATTTCGACCTCCGCAAATATGTCGACCCCGACACCGGTTTCATCAGCAAGAAGACCAAAGGAGCTGTCACCCTCAAGTCGCAGGAGCTCCCCGGCCTTTGGAATGGTGCCATGGCTTACTGGAACACCATCTTCGTCGAGGTGCCCCTCGCCACCTTCAACCCTGTCAAAACAGTAAACGACCTCCTACGCAAAGAACACCGAGAGGGCTAATACCACACCTATCCCAACAGAAAGCGGGGCTTCTCACCATGAGGGGCCCCGCTTATCTTATTGTTACTCAAACAGCCTATCGGCTTTGAGAAAATAGCTTGGTTCCATTTCAGAATCTTCCATGGGCACCGCCTCCGCCGAAGCTGCCGCCACCAAAACCGCCGAAGCCACCAGAGCCACCAAAGCCGCCAGAGCTTCCGCCAAAGCCGCCCATGCCACTCAGGGGGCCGAAGCCGCCAAAGCCACCGGTGCGTCTACCCCCGTCAGAGTAGTAATTGCCACCGCCATTCTTGCCGCCACCGTGCCGCTTACTATACCGGTCGAGCAGCACTAAAATAACGACAAAGAGCAACAAGGCACCCAGGAAGCCAAACAAAATGCGGTTCTCTTCTTTCTTGTAGCGTTCATAACTATACTCGCCGGTGCACACAGGCTCAATCACATCCAAGGCTGCCACCAAGGCTCCATAGTAGTCTCCTTGACTCAGCGGCTCTATCATCTCATCGTCAATGATATGCTTGCAGAAAATGTCGGGCAGCGCCCCCTCCAAGCCATACCCAGGCAGGATGGCCACGTCGCCATAGTCGTCCTCAGTCTCCTTAGACTTAATGAGGATAACAACGCCATTCTTCGTATCTTTCTGCCCCACACCCCAGATAGTGCCAATACGGGTGCCCAGGTCCATGATCTCACAATCATGAAGTGAGGGCGTGATCACTATCAGTATCTGGTTGGAGGTGGTATCGTCGAAAGCCACCAAACGTTGCTCCAAGGAGTTGCGCTGTTCAGCAGATAGCACGTTACCGTAGTCGTTCACCAGCTGATTGGTCGGTTCGGGACACCATTGTGCCATGGTACCGACCGCCCAACCCAGCAGGAAAACGAGCGTAAAAATTCTTACTATGTTTCTTTTATAAATTGCCATGCAATTTACAGTAAAAGGTTTACTATTGAATCTGCCCGATGGTTATCAAAGCCATCCATCGGAACCTTAGAAGTCAAACTCCACTTTCACAGGCTCATCGCTGCCTTCAGGAGCGGTGAAATAACCTTTCTTCTCAAAACCGCAGATACCTGCCACCACGTTGTTGGGGAAAACCCGCAGCTGGCGGTTAAACACATTCACCATCTCATTGAAGCGACCACGCTCTGTGGCGATGCGGTTCTCGGTGCCTTCCAACTGCACCTGCAGGTCACGGAAGCCCTGGGTGGCGGTCAGTTCGGGATAACGCTCCACCACGATGTTCATTGAGCGGGTCAGCGCACTCGACAGCTGGTCCTGAGCTCTCTGGAACTCAGCCACGTTGGCCTCGGTAAGGTTGTTGGCATCCACCTGCACGGAACCTGCTTTGGCGCGGGCCTCAATCACCTCGGTCATGGTGCTCTTCTCGTAGTTGGCAGCCCCTTGCACGGTGGCCACCAGCTGAGGAATCAGGTCGGCACGACGTTTGTAGACATTCTCCACCTGGGCCCAAGCCTGGGTCACGTTCTCTTCGCCTTGAACCAGTTTGTTACGCACACCGATACCCCACAGAAGGGCAATCACAACGATGGCAACGACAATCAGAATAGGTAAAAATTTCTTTTTCATAATAACCATGATTTTTCTTTCAATAACGTAGCCCCAGCCACTTTATTGCCCACACCTCATTTTTTATAACTGGAATAAGTTAATCAGTTGATAATATGTTTGTTTAAAAATGCGTCCCACGTAACACAGCCATCTTATTGATTGATGTCCCTCCTCCCCACCGTGTACCTCAATAGAATCTGTTTATCAAATAACAAAAAAGGCCGCACGTCAGGTGCAGCCTTATCTTTTGTCGTAAAGAAACCTTGATTACTCAGCGTTGATAACAGCTTTGTGAACAGCGTTCCAACCAGCGGCGGTGAGACCCCAGTTGTTGGTGGAGTTCTTGTTACCGTTGATTCTAACCTTACTTCTCTTTACTTTTTTGTTTGCATTGATACCCATGACACAATTATTTTAATTATTTAACTTCTTGATTTATTGTACGTAATGCAATATTTACCCTATTGAAAACGTCATGCAAAATTACAACAATATTCTGACATACACAAATTTTTTTTCAAAAACCTTATTTTGTAGATTCAAAACCAAAAGTAAACGCCCAATTATCGTTGCAACACAAGCGGGGAAAAGAAAGCGTCGTGCGCACTAATTAGTGACGGTTGACCTCTACAAGATTGGACAATTGGCCCTTGCTACTTCCCGTTTCGG